>NZ_CP015249.1:3493772-3811387 GCF_001632775.1 Dokdonella koreensis DS-123 | reverse complement strand
GGCCGAAGCGATCGCCGCGCACGAACAGGCGCGTGCGCCCGCGCTCCTGCAGCGCCAGCACGCCGATCGCCGTGTCGTACAGCTCTTCCTCGTTGCCCTGGAACAGCTCGTCGCGCGGCAGCGTCTCGAGGATGTGGCGCAGCGCCTTGCCCGAGTGCGAGTCGCGGCGCAGGCCCGAGCGGTGCGTGATCGCCTCGAACTTGCGGCGGATCAGCGGCACGTCCTGCGGCCGGCGCATGTAGGCGGCCGAGGTGTACAGGCCCAGGAAGCGCTGCTCGGACACCGGCTGGCCGTTCTCGTCGAAGGCGAGGATGCCGATGTAGTCCATGTAGCCGGGCCGGTGCACGCGTGCGCGCGCATTGGTCTTGGTCAGCACCAGCGGCGTGTTGACGGGCACCGGCTGGTCGCGGCCCGACAGCGAGCGCGGCGTGCCGGCGCCGCCGGCACCGCGCAGGATCCCGAGCCCGGTGCCTTCGCGGGCCTGCAGCACGCGGTCGCCGCCCTTGGCGGCGATGGCGTACTCGCGATAGCCCAGGAACGTGAAGTTGTCCTCGGCGGCCCAGCGCAGGAAGGCCTGCGCCTCGCCGATCGCGTCGGCGTCGGTCGAGGAGGCACGCTTGGGCAGCTCGTCGGCGATGTCGATCATGCGCCGGCGCATCGCCGGCCAGTCGGCGACCGCGATGCGCACGTCCTCGATCGCGCCGACGATCGCGTCGCGCAGCGCATCGATCTCGCCCGGCTCGGTGATACGGTCGACCTCGACGTACATGACCGATTCGGCCTTGCCGCGCTCGGACTGCTCGGTGTCGATCGCCAGCACATGGCCGCCCGGGTCGCGGTCGATGTGGTAGATCGGATGGATCAGCGTATGGGTCTGCTGGTCGGCGTGGGCGATCGCCATGCTGACCGAGTCGACCAGGAACGGCATGTCGTCGGTGTCGATCGCGATCACGGTATGGCTGCTCTCGAAGCCGTCGGCCTCGATCGACGGGTTGAGCACGCGCACCTTCGCGACCCCCGGCTTGCGCTCGCGCACGAACTCGTACATGCCGATCGCGATGTAGGCCCACATCACCTCGTCGCGCTCGCGCATGTCCTCCGGGATGACCCGGCGGAAGAAGTGCTCGGCGAACGCCAGGATGTCGCGCTGGCGCGCCGGGGCGACGAGCTTCTTGAGCTGCTGGTTGATCGATTCGACGGTGACGGCGGGTACAACCGCGCCTGAGGCACTCATGATGATCGCACTGTCCGGTTGGGGTGAACACACGATTCTACCCAGCCGCGATGACGCGAATCCAGCCGCAAACACCCGTAACTCAAGAAAAAAAGGCATCTGTGCGGTTCCTTTTCCGGTCGCTTCGCGGGCCCGCGGCGGGCCGGCTGCGCGAGGTCCCGGTGCCGGCGGACGGCATTCGCTGCAATGCACAATTTTGCTATGGTGCGGGGGGTCCGCCCGTGCACGCGCCGATGTCGTCCAGGAATCCCGGAGGCAAGGCGCAGCAGGGTGGCCGGACCGCGACCGTGAAACCGCCGATGCCGCCTTCGCCGAGGTCAGGATGTCGATTCATGTTGCGCTGAACCACGTCACCCGCTACCGCTACGACCGGCCGGTGCACCTGGGGCCGCAGCTGGTGCGCCTGCGTCCCGCGCCGCATTGCCGCACGCGCATCCTGTCCTACGCGCTGGTGGTCCGCCCGGCCGGACACTTCATCAACTGGCAGCAGGACCCGCAGTCGAACTACCAGGCGCGGCTGGTGTTTCCCGAACCGGCACGCGAGTTCAGCGTGGAGGTCGATCTCGTCGCCGAGATGGCGGTGCTGAACCCGTTCGACTTCTTCCTCGATCCCGGGGCGGAGCGGTTCCCGTTCGGCTACGAGCGCGCACTGCGCCGCGAACTGACCTCCTACCTCGTACGCGCCCCGCTGACGCCGCGGTTCGCCGACTACCTCGCGGCGGTGCCGCGCAGTCCGGCGCCGACCGTCGACTTCCTGGTCGCGCTCAACCGCCGCCTGGCACGCGACATCGCCTACCTGATCCGCATGGAGCCCGGCGTGCAGAGTCCGGAGCAGACGCTCGAGAACGGCTCGGGCTCGTGCCGCGATTCGGCCTGGCTGCTGGTGCAGCTGCTGCGCCATCTGGGCCTGGCCGCGCGCTTCGTCTCCGGCTACCTGATCCAGCTCGTGGCCGACGTGCGGCCGCTCGACGGGCCGGCCGGCCCCGCGGCCGATTTCACCGACCTGCACGCCTGGGCCGAGGTCTACCTCCCGGGCGCCGGCTGGATCGGGCTGGATCCGACGTCGGGCCTGCTCGCGGGCGAGGGCCACATTCCGCTGGCCTGCTCGCCCGAGCCGGGTGCGGCGGCGCCGATCAGCGGCGCGGTCGACCCGTGCGAGGTGGTCTTCGGCCACACGATGGCGATCACGCGCCTGCGCGAATCGCCGCGCGTGACACGGCCGTATGCACGGGCGCAGTGGCAGGCGATCGACGCGCTCGGCGAGCGCGTGGACGCCGAGCTGGCGCGCGCGGACGTGCGCCTGACGATGGGCGGCGAGCCGACCTTCGTCGCCGCCGACGATCCCGACGGTGCCGAGTGGAACATCGCCGCGCTGGGACCGACCAAGCGGCGTCGCGCGGTGGCCTTGTTCGCGCACCTCAAGGCACGCTATGCGCCTGACGGCCTGGCGCATTTCGGCCAGGGCAAGTGGTATCCGGGCGAGCAGCTGCCGCGCTGGTCGCTCAACTGCTTCTGGCGCCGGGACGGCGAGCCGCTCTGGCGCAACGCCGCCTTGATCGCCGACGAGACCACCGGCCACGGCGCCGACACGACGCTGGCGGGTGCCTTCGTCGAGGAGGTCGCCGTCCGCCTCGGCCTCGATCCGGGCTTCGCGTTTCCGGCCTACGAGGACCTGCTGTACTACCTGTGGCGCGAGCGGCGCCTGCCCGGCAACGTCGACCCGTCCGACCCGCGCCTGGGCGACGCGCTCGAGCGTGCGCGCCTGGTCCGCGTGTTCGGCCAGGGACTGGGCCGGGTCGTCGGCCACGCGCTTCCGCTCGCCCGGCCCTTGGATACCTGGCAGACCGGCCCGTGGTTCCTGCGCAGCGAGCAGTGCTTCCTCGTGCCCGGCGATTCGCCGATGGGATACCGCCTGCCGCTCGATTCGCAGCCGTGGGTGGCCGACGCCGACTACCCCTACGTGCACCCGCTCGATCCGGCGCGCGTGCCGGGGCCGCTGCCGCGGCATTCGCAGCTGCGGCGCGAGGTCCACGGCCTGCACCCGGAGGCTGGGTCGCTGCGCCCGCCGCCCGCCGTCGCGGTGCGCCGGCCCTCGCCGGGCGAGTCCGCCGCCTGGATCGCCCGTACGGCGCTGTGCGCCGAGCCGCGCGACGGCACGTTGTACGTCTTCCTGCCGCCGCTGGCGCGGCTGGAGCACTATCTCGCGCTGGTCGCCGCGATCGAGGCCACGGCCGAGTCACTGGGAACGCCGGTGATCCTCGAAGGCTACGAGCCGCCGCGCGATCCACGCCTGGAGGTGCTGCGCATCACGCCCGACCCCGGCGTCATCGAGGTCAACATCCAGCCCGCTGCATCCTGGCGTGCCCTGGTCGACCAGACGACGCACCTGTACGAAGCGGCACGCACCACGCGGCTGGCCGCGGAGAAGTTCATGCTCGACGGGCGCCACGCCGGCACCGGCGGCGGCAACCACCTGGTGCTCGGCGGCGCCACGCCGTTCGAGTCACCGTTCCTGCGGCGGCCGGACCTGTTGCGCAGCCTGATCGCCTACTGGCACAACCACCCGTCGCTGTCGTACCTGTTCTCCGGCCTCTTCGTCGGGCCCACCTCGCAGGCGCCGCGCGTGGACGAGGCGCGCAACGACGCGCTCTACGAGCTGGAGGTGGCGTTCGACCAGTTCCCGGACGGCACCGGCGAGCTGCCGCCGTGGCTGCTCGATCGCCTGCTGCGCAACGTGCTGGTCGACGTCACCGGCAATACGCATCGCGCCGAATTCTGCATCGACAAGCTCTATTCGCCGGATGGACCGGCCGGCCGCCTCGGGCTGGTCGAGCTGCGCGCGTTCGAGATGCCGCCCCATGCCCAGATGAGCCTGGCGCAGCAGCTCCTGCTGCGCACCCTGGTCGCGCGCTTCTGGAAGGCGCCGTACCGGCCGGCGCGCCTGGCCCGCTGGGGCACCGAGCTGCACGACCGCTTCATGCTGCCGTACTTCGTCGAGCAGGACTTCGCCGACGTCATCGCCGAGACGCGCGCCGCCGGCTACCCGGTCGAGCTGGACTGGTTCCGCCCGCACCTGGCATTTCGTTTCCCGCAGATCGGCGACTACGCGGCCGGCGGCGCCGTGCTGGAGCTGCGCCATGCACTGGAGCCTTGGCATGTCATGGGCGAGGAAGGGGCGATCGGCGGTACCGTGCGGTACGTCGACTCCTCGGTCGAGCGCCTGCAGGTGCGGTTGACCGGCCTGGCGCCCGACCGCTACCTGGCGACCTGCAACGGCCGCCGCCTGCCGCTGCGGCCGACCGGACGGGCCGGCGAGTACGTGGCGGGCGTGCGCTTCAAGGCCTGGCAGCCGGCTGCCGGCCTGCATCCGACGATCCCGGTGCAGGCGCCCCTGGTGTTCGACCTGGTCGATGCCTGGTCGCAGCGTTCGGCTGGCGGCTGCCAGTACCACGTCGCCCATCCAGGCGGTCGCAACTACGCCAGCTTTCCCGTCAACGCGTTCGAGGCCGAGAGCCGGCGGCTGGCGCGCTTCTTCCGGCTTGGCCATACGCCCGGGCCGATCGAGCCGCCGGACGAGGCGCCGAGCGCGGAACATCCGTTCACGCTGGACCTGCGCCGGGCCGCGCTGCGCTGACCCGGCGCGCTCCGGCCTGCCGCAAAGGGCAGCCGATGCCGCCTGCCGTCAACCGCCGCCGTGCTTGCCGGCGGTAGCCGGATCGATCCTGGTGGGCTCGCCGCCGACGGTCTTGTGCAATACCGGGCTCAGCTGCTTCTTGACGCCCGCGCGGCTGATGCCGTCGATGCGGTAGTAGTAGGTTCCTCCCTCGCGAACGTCGTGATCGACATAGGCGTAGTCGGGGTTGGTATCCGCGTCGGGGTGTGTCGGGATGATCCGCGCGTTGATCCTGCGAAACGGACCGTCCGGCGCGTCGCTGCGATAGATCAGGTAGCCGTAGGCGGCGGCCGTTTCGCGCGCTTTCCAGCGCAGCGTATTGCCGGCCGGCTCGGCCGCGCAGACGCCGGTGGCCAGCAGGCCGGCCACGAGCAGTGCGATCCGCGGCTTCATGGCTTGCCTCCGGTCTTCCCATCGATCTTCAGATCGGTCTTCTCGTCGATCACGCCGAGCACCTTGATGTTGGTGCCGGCCTTGACGATCAGCCCCGAGTACGGGATGCGGACGCGTTCGTCGCGGTCCTTCAGCAGGACGACGATTTCCCTGTTGCCGATCGCCTTCATCGCATCGGTGCGCAGCGCGGCATGCACGCGCAGGCAGCCGGTGCCGCAGGCGGTGCTCGACACGTCCAGCTCGGTGGGATCGGCCTCCAGCTTGGCCAGCTCCAGCCCCTTGCCGTCGCTCGTCCGCAGTTCGACGTCCAGTGCCGCCGGCTTGCCTTGCTCGACGGCGCCGAAGCTCAGGCTCGGCGGTGTGGCGGTGACGTCGCCATGGACATGCGCCCGGACCCGGACCACCAGCTCCGGCTGTGCCGTGACGTTGGTCCGCAGCACGATGCGCCGCGACAGTTCGCCCAGCGGCACCGAGCCTGCCAGTTTCGCGCGGAGCTGGACCTGCTGGGGCGAGCGGCCGGCCGCGGGCTCGAGGATCAGCCAGTCGGGCTTTTCGACGATCGACACCACCCGCAGCGCATCGGTTTCGAGGCTGTCGATCGTCAGCGTCCTGCTCGGTTCGGCGCGCCGGTCCGCGTAGCCGAAATCGATGTCCGGCAACTCCGGGTAATAGGCGGATTGGACGAACACCGGAAAACTCACCGGCTGCGAAGGCCGTGATGGATCGTCGCTCAGCAAATGGAAGCGCACCGTCTGCAGGCCACGTTCTTCGGCCATCGGCTTTTCGAGAACCAGCTGTCCGCTCTGGCCCGGTTCCACTACGCGCGGCTCGAAATGGGCCGTTCCCGGCGGCGGTGCCGGATCGACGCGGCGAATCGTGATGGGGCGGGTGCCGGTATTGCGCACGCGCATGACCTGGCGGGCGGTCTGGTTCTCGAATACCTCGATCGGCGATGCGCCTTCCGGCTCGAAAACCAGGGACGATGCGACCGGAGGCGCGGAAGGCGAGGCTTTTTCCTCGGCCGCGTGCACAACACCCGTGGCCGCTGCCAGCGAAACGGCGATGCCAAGAAAAATGGGTTTCATGAAAAACGCCACGCAAAAAGAAAGACGGCTGCCCGGAGGCAGCCGTCTTCGGGCCACGGATGGATCAGTCGATCGCGAACTCGGTCAGCGTGACCGGGAACGTGCCGGTGACGTTGAGGTTGTACGGACCGTTGTTGGCCGTGGCTCCGCCATTGGCATACCAGGAATCGACGTAGACGTAGTAGGTCGTGCCCGGCGTCATCGTCGGCAGGAGCGGCGACGGGTTGAGGTTCGAACCGCTGATATCGTCGCTGCCGACCATGCAGCTGGCGGCGCTACCGCAGGTCGACAGGATGTACATCATCGGATCCCAGCCGCCGCTGGCGGTCAGCGTGAACGTCAGCGAGTTGGCGGCGCCCGGCGTGATGACATAGATGTCCTCCGGACCCTTGGCGTTGTCGCCGGTGTATTCCGAGCAGGTTCCCGACGGCACCGCGTTGATGCTGTTGGTGCCGCCGGCATTGTTGCCGGAGATCGCGCCGGTCGCGGAGATGGTGCCGGACGGTGCCGCGCAGCTTCCGCCGGCCGGCACGGCAACCACCGGGTCACCCGGAACATAGGGCACCTTTTGTGCCAGCGCGGTATTACCAAAAGACAGAACGGTCAGTGCCGCCAGCGCAGAAAACTTGAGATTCATGTCGTATTCCCCGTAAGAGTTGACAAGACTTTTGCCCGCATTCATCCAAAATGCGGACTACCGAGTCTACCTTCGCCTTCATGACGGGGTAAAGGTGTTTCCGGCGTGCTTGCGCCAGGACACCACGGCGCCGTGCCGGAAAGGTCCCAGCGGGCGCCCCAGGGTTATTGGCCCACTCGCAAGCGCCGATGCAGTTACCTTTAGCGTGTGCCCTTGGTTTTGAGATCGGATACGGCCTGCTCGCCACCGGCGATTTTCGGCAGGACCGGGCTCAGCGGCTTCTTGACCCCATTGTCGTTGACTGCGTAGATCCGGTAGTAGTACGTCCGGCCGGCGACGACGTCGGTATCGGCGAAGGCGTACTGTTCGTCGGCAGCGGCGTGCTTCTGCACGACGCGTGCATTGAGCCGCTTGAACGGGCCGGTGGCGTGATCGCCACGATAGACGAGGTAGCCGTACGTGCCGGTTTCGCTGCGGGCTTTCCAGCGCAGCGTATTGGCGGTCTCCGGATCCGCTGCCGACGCGCTCGCGACGATGGCGGCGGTGACCAGGAACAGCAGAATCGAGCGACGGAAAATGTGCATCATTGCTCCTTGACCTCGCCCTGGACACGGACATCGGCATTGGCATCGAGCACGCCGAGATTCTTGATCATGGTCCCTTCTTTCACGATCAGCCCGTAATACGGGATCTTGATGGTCTCGCCGTGGCTGCCGACCTGGACCGTCACATAGCCGCGCAGAGGCTTCAGATTGGCCGTCTTGACCTTGGCGCTCAGGCGCGCGCAGCCTTCGCCGCACGGTTCGATCGAAAGATCGAGATTTTCGCCGGTTTCCTCCGCCTTGGTGATCTGGATCGGCTTGCCGTCGATCGCACGCAGGTCCACCGTCTGTACGATCTTCGCGTTGCGATGAATTGCGCCGATGTCCATCTGGGCCGGCGACACCTGGATCTTGTCGTAGGCGTTCGTGGCGACCTGCAGCACGAGTACCGGCTGGGTTTGGATGTTGGTCCTGATCTTGACCGTGCGCCGGGACTCGCCGAGCGGCAGGTTCTTGGTGAGACTGACGCGGAGCATCAGTCGCTGCGGGTCCTTGCCGGTCTCGCCGGGCACCGGTTCGACGAGGACCCAGTCCGGTTTTTCGATGATGCCCTCCATCTTCAGTGACGGTGCCTCGAAGCTCGTCACCTCCAACAGCTTTGGTTCGGCATGGCCTTTGCGGATCACCCCGAAATCAATCGCCGGCAGCTCCGGAACGTAGGCCGAGCCGACGAATACGGGAAGTGAGACGGGGACCGAGCGTGCCGCTGCGTCGGTGCTGTAGACGTGAAACGCGAACGATTGCTTGCCGAGGGCGTCGATCGCCGGTTTCTCCAGCTCGATGCGCCCGGTTGCGCCGGGCGCCAATTCAGCCGGCTCGAACCGCGCACTGCCTGGCGGTGGCGCCGGGTCGATTCGCTGGATGCGGATCGGGGATGTTCCGGTATTGCGGACACGGTAGGTGAATCGGGCGTCCGCACCCTGGAAGATCTCCACAGGGGTTTCCGACACGGCCTCGAAGACCAGGTTGCCGGCGGGAGGAGATGAGGGGGAGGCCGCGAAGGCGAAGCCGCAGGCCAAGGCCAGCGCCACGCCCGGCCAGTATCGAATGAGGGATTTCATCGGAACCAATACCGCTGATCGGCAGCCGGGTCTCCGACGCCCCGCGACGTGGCGGGAGGTCCCGGTACGACCGGGCTTGCGCGAGAAAATCGACGAAGCGCCGCGCAGGAAACGACGCTGGAAACGTGGACGGGCCCGAAGGCCCGTCCACGGACATGCAGGTGGATCAGTCGATCGAGAACTGGCTCAGCTCGACCGGCCACGTGCCGCTGATCTGGCCGGTGTAGGGGCCGCAGCAGCCGGAGGTGCCCACCCCGTAGAACGAGTCGACGTAGAAGTAGTACGGAACGCCGGCCGTGAACCCGGCATACGTGAACTGCGGGGTGTTGACGCCGCCCTCGTCGTCGGCACCGGCCACGCAGCTCTCCACGTCGCCGCAGGTCTGCAGCAGGTAGATGTACGGGTCGAAGCCGCCGGTGCCGTTGATCGCGAACGTCAGGCTGGCCGCGGTGCCCGGCGTGAACTGGTAGATGTCTTCCGGACCCGACGAACCGCCGAAGAAGGTGGGATCGATACACGCATCGACCGTCTGCGCGTCGATGCTGTTGGTGCCGCCACTGTTGTTGCCCGAATAGGAAACCGGTGTCGGCGGCGAGAGCGTACCCGTCGGTGCGGCGCAGGAGCCGCCCGTCGGAACCACGGTGCCCGGCGTCCACGAGGCGCGATCCATCTTGGCTGCGATCTGAGCAGAGGCGGTACCACCATAGACGGCCATTACGATGGCCGCGGTAACCATTGCGCGTTTGAGATTCATGTCGACTTACCCCGAAATAGTTTGGACATTCATTTCTAGTCGTGGCCCGCTCCGCAAGCAGACTAGCCAAAGCCTGCTTATCGAGCAGACCGGGCTATCCTATATCACGGCCCTATTTGATGAAAGTGCGTCTAACAAGCTGATACGCCGGTAATTTTATGTCTTGGTGTCCGTTTCGCCGGCAATCCGGCCATGCCGCCGGCGGCGGCGCACCTCGGACTTCGGGAACTCGGCGCTTCGACGCGCCTCCACTCAAGCCTCCGCTGCAACGCCCAACGTCGGATCCAGAACGCCCATGAATTCCTACCCCAGTCGCGTCTTGACCGGCATGTTCGTCTTTCTCCTCGCGCTGGGCGTCCTCGTCGCCGCGCTGGCGCCGCGGCTGGCCGACATCTTCATGGCCAATCCGTTCTTCAACGGCATCATCCTGACGGTGCTGCTGGCCGGCGTGGCGGTCAATCTGCGCCAGGTGCTGGTCCTGGCGGCCGATACACGCTGGATCGCCTCGTTCCGGCGCTCGAACCCGGATGCGCCGCCGCCGGGACGGCCGCACCTGCTGGCGCCGATGGCGCGCCTGCTGGCCGGCCGCGAGCGCGGGCGGTCCGCCCTGTCGGCGCCGTCGATGCGCACGATCCTCGACAGCGTCCAGATCCGCCTGGAGGAGTCGCGCGACCTGTCGCGCTACCTGATCGGCCTGGCGATCTTCCTCGGCCTGCTCGGCACGTTCTGGGGCCTGCTGGTCACCATCCGGTCGGTGTCGGAGATCATCGGCGCGCTCGGCATCGGCTCGGACGCTGCGGCGATGTTCGGTGCGTTGAAAGAGCAGCTGAAGGAGCCGCTGGCCGGCATGTCCACCAGCTTCTCGACCTCGCTGTTCGGCCTGGCCAGCTCGCTGGCGATCGGCTTCCTCGACCTGCAGGCCGGCCATGCGCAGAACCGCTTCTACAACGAGCTGGAGGAATGGCTTTCGGGCATGACCCGGCTTTCGTCCGGTTCGGCCCTGGAAGGCGACGCCTCGGTGCCGGCCTATGTCCAGGCGCTGCTCGAGCAGACCGCCGACGGCCTGGAGCGCATGCAGCGTGCCATCGTCGAGAACGAGCGCGAGCGGCGCGGTACCAACGAGCAGCTGGCCGAGCTCGGCGCCCAGCTGGCGCGGCTCAACGAGACGCTCGGCCGCGACGCGCGCGAGCGGCAGGCGGCGGTGGCCGCCCAGGACGAGCTGAAGGTCGTCCTGCGCCACCTGGCGCAGCAGTCCGGCGCGGGTGCCGGCCTGTCCGATGACCTGCGCAGCGAGCTGCGCCTGCTGTCGCGGACCGTGGCGGCCGCCGTGTCCGGGCGGTCCTCGCGCGACGGCGCCGATCCGGAGTCGCGCCCTTGAGCCTGCTGCGCCGCCGTCGTGCCTTCGACATCTGGCCCGGATTCGTCGATGCGCTGACCTCGCTGATCATGGTGATGATCTTCGTGCTGCTGATCTTCGCGATCGGCCAGTTCGTGCTGTCCGATTCGCTGGTCGGCAAGAACCGCGCGCTGGATGCGTTGAACGCGCAGGTGGCGGAACTGGCCCGCACGCTGTCGCTGAGCCAGGATGCCAACCGGGCGCTCGACGCCCGGGTCGCCGAGCTGGCTGCCAGCCTCGGCACGACCGGTGCCGAGCGTGACCAGGCGCAGGCGCAGGCCGCCGCGCTCGGGGCCGACATCGCCGCGCTCGACGCGCTGAAGAAGGAACTGGAAGCCGAAGTCGCCCAGCTCGGCATGCAGCTGGACACGTCCAAGGAGGATCTCGTCCGGCAGACCGACCTGACCGCGGCCGCAGTGGCCCAGACCGAGCTGCTGAACCGCCAGCTGGCCGCGATCCGCGAGCAGCTCGGCAGCCTGCAGGCCGCGTTGGATGTCGCCAGGCAAGACAACGTCGCCAAGGACCTGCGCATCGCCGACCTCGGCAAGGAGCTCAACCTGGCGCTGGCCAACCGGGTCGGCGAGCTGGAGCGCTACCGGTCGGAATTCTTCGGCCGCCTGCGCCAGGTGCTCGGCCACCGCGGCGACGTGCGCGTCGTCGGCGATCGGTTCGTGGTGCCGACCGACATCCTGTTCGAGTCCGGCTCGGCCGATCTCGGGCCCGAGGCGCAGGCGCAACTGGCGGGGCTGGCGGCGACCGTCGCCGAGGTCGCCGCCGAGATCCCGTCGAGCATCGACTGGGTGCTGCGCATCGACGGCCACACCGACCGGCGGCCGATCGCCACCGACCGCTTCCCGTCGAACTGGGAGCTGTCGACCGCGCGTGCCGTCGCGATCGTGAAGTACCTCGTCGTGCAGGGCATTCCCGCGCACAGGCTGTCGGCCAACGGCTTCGGCGAGTTCCAGCCGCTCGATCCGGGTTCCTCGGCGGACGCCTACGCGCGCAACCGGCGCATCGAGCTGCAGCTGACCAACCGCTGATCGCGCCGGCCGCGTCAGCGCGCCAGGCACCGGGTCGCGCCCGGCGCCAGGCCGTCCAGCGCGTGGTCGCCGACGCGGATGCGCACCAGGCGCAGCGTCGGCAGGCCTATCGCCGCGGTCATGCGCCGCACCTGGCGGTTGCGGCCCTCGCGCAGGACCAGCTCGATCCAGGCGGTTGGCGTGTCCTTGCGGAACCGGATCGGCGGGTCGCGCGGCCACAACCCGGCCGGCTCGGCCGGAAGCACGCGCGCCTGCACCGGCAGGGTCGGTCCGTCGTTCAGCACGATGCCGCGCCGCAGCGGCGCCAGGTCCGCGTCGGCCGGCTGGCCTTCCACCTGTGCGAGGTAGGTCTTGGGCTGCTTGTGGCGCGGATCGGTCAGGCGGTGCGCCAGCGCACCGTCATCGGTCAGCAGCAGCAGGCCCTCGCTGTCCCGGTCCAGCCTCCCGGCCGCGTAGACGCCGGGTGTCGTCACGAAATCGGCCAGCGTCGGACGACCGTCGCGGTCGGTGAACTGGCACAGCACGCCGTAGGGTTTGTTGAGCGCGATCAGCATCGGCGGTGCAGCGGCGCCGGCCCGGGGCGGGCCGGCGCGTCTTCCAGGCGCTTACTGCGCGGGCTTGACGAACTTCAGCGTCATCCGGTCCGACTCGCCGATCGCCAGGTATTTTTCGCGATCGACATCACCGAGCGTGAGCGTCGGCGGCAGCGTCCAGACGCCCTTCTCGTAGTCCTTCGTGTCCTTCGGATTGGCATTGATCTCGCTCTGCGCGGCCAGCTGGAAGCCGGCGTCGGTCGCCAGGCGGATCACGTAGTCCTGCGGGACATAGCCGGACTGGCGGTCCGCATCCAGGTCGGTGCCGACCGCGGCGCGATGATCGACGACGCCGAGCGTGCCGCCCGGCTTGAGCACCGCGAAGAACGCCTGGAACATGCCCGGCGCCTGGTCCTTCCAGTTGTGCACGTTGCGGAAGGTCAGCACCGTATCGGCCGATCCGGCCGGGCCCAGCACCGGCGCGGCCGGATCGTATTCGATCACCTGCGCCTCGCCGAAGCGCTCGCTGTCGCCGGCCAGCTTGGCGCGGAAGGCCTCGGCGCCGCGCTTGGCGTAGTCCGATGCGGACGGCGCGGTGATCGCGGCGACATAGGTGCCCGAGCCCTTGAGCCACGGCGCGAGGATCTCGGTGTACCAGCCACCGCCCGGCGAGATCTCCACGACGGTCTGCCCGGCACTGACGCCGAAGAACGCCAGCGTCTCCTTCGGATGACGCCAGGCATCGCGTGCCTTGTTGGTCTCCGAGCGCCAGGCACCGGCCAGGACGCCGTCGAGCTTCGCGGTGGACAGGTCCGCCGCCGTCGCCGGCGGCGTCGTTTCGGCGGGCTGGTCGGTGGCGGCCGGTGGCGACGGGGCGGTCGGTGCCACCGGCGGGGCGGCATCCTGCGAACAGGCGCCGAGGGCGAGCAGCGTCAGTGAAACGAGAAGAAGGCGGGACATCGGAAATCTCCAGGACGGAAACGAAAATCCAGGGACGACCCGCCTGCCACGCAGGGCAGACAGCCGCCGATCAGGTGGGCCGAGTGTACCGGAAGCCCGCGGAGCGACGACGATGCAATGGCTTCCGGAAACGACCGCGCCGGCGATTCAGGACATGGACAGAGAAAGCTCACGGCCGATTCATTGCGTTCGGTGTCCACTGGTCGCCGCTCCGTTGCTGCAGCGGGCATTCCGAGAAAAACGAGGAGAACACCATGCTCCACTACGCCGTAGTCTTTCTGGTGATCGCGCTGATCGCCGCCGTGCTCGGTTTCGGCGGGATCGCCGGTGCCGCCGCGGGCATCGCCAAGATCCTGTTCGTGGTCTTCCTGGTCCTGTTCGTGGTGTCGCTGTTCTTCGGCCGTCGCCGCCCGCCGGTCTGACCCCATCGCCCGAACTGAAGAAGGAGCCCGCAGCGCGGGCTCTTTTTTTGTCTTTCGCCTCTGCGTGGGAATCGATCGGCTGTCACCCCAGCGCTCGTTGTTGCCGTTGCCGTTGCCGTTGCCTTTGCTGTTGCTGTTGCCGTGCTCTCGCCCTTGCTGTTGGCGCCTAAAGCGAGCCGAGCATCGCAGGCCGGCCAGGCCGGAGAGCTGCCCCGTGTCTGAGCGAAGCGAGTTGGGGCAGCGTGCCTGGCCGACCGAGAAGCGCAGGGGACCGGCGCGGCGCAGCCGTGCCGGCTCGCGCCGGCGACCACGGTTTTGGTTACTTTTGCCAAGACAAAGAATTTCCTGGAGAAATTCTTGACGTCGCGCAGCGACGGCCCGAAGGGCGGCCGCCAGGGATGGCGGGCCGCAAAAGTGACCCGCGCGCGGAGCGTGCGGAAGCTGTTGCTTTGATCTTCCGCCGTGGCTTTTGAGGGATTGCCGGCACGGAGCAAAGCAGGAGCACGATCAAGAGCTTTCGTCCGCTGCGCGGCCGAGTCCCTTTTGCGGCAGCCATCCCTGGCCGCCGCCCTCCGGGCCATCGCTGACGCGATGTCAAAAATGTCTTCCGGACATTTTTTGACGGGCCAAAAGGAACCAAAAGCCCTCTCGCCCGGCGTCCCCTGCGCTTCTCGGACGACGAGGCACGGCGCCCCAACTCGCTTCGCTCAGACACGGGGCGCCTCTGCGGCCTCCTCGCCCTGCGATGCTCGGCTTGCTTTAGGGCGAAAAAAGCAGAGCCACGGCCACAGCGGAGCCGGAGCCGGAGCCGAATGATCTCGCGGAGGGACGAAGAATCACTACTTATGCCGGCAGCGCGGCCAGCCGGGCCGACGGAGGGTAGGGCGGCACGTCGGCATAGTCGCCGGCGGCCAGGCCGGCCTGCACCGCCTGCCACCAGCGAGGATCGAAGATCTCGCCGTGCGTGGCGATCAGCGCGGCGCGCAGCTCGGCCGGGATGCCCAGGAAGCGCGGGAACTGCTCCGGGAAGACGTCGTTCTCGCGCACGGTCAGCCAATCCTCCAGCGGCCGCGTCTCGTCCTCGTCGCGCGCGTCGGGCAGCGCGCGGAACCGGCACGACTCGACCAGGCACAGCTCGTCGTAGTCGTAGAAGATCGCGCGGCCGCCGCGCGTGATGCCGAAGTTCTTCAGCAGCAGATCGCCGGGGAAGATGTTGCTGCGCGCCAGGTCCTTGATCGCCTGGCCGTAGTCGAGCACCGCCTGCAGCGCCGCCGCCGGCTCGGCCTCGCGCGCGTAGAGGTTCAACGGCCGCAGCCGCCGTTCCACGTAGCAATGGGCGACCACCAGATCATCGCCATCGGTGGTCACCGTCTCGGCGCACTCGCGCAGCAGCTCGTCGAGCATCGGCGGGTCGAACTGGTCCAGCGGGAAGCGCAGGTGGCGGAACTCCTGCGCGTCGACCAGCCGGCCGATGCGGTCGTAGCGGAACACCAGCCGGTACTTCTCCTCCACCTGGCGGCGGCCGATGTCCTTCGGATAGGCGAAGCGGTCGCGGATCACCTTGAAGACCAGCGGGTAGTCCCTCGGCGTGAACACTGCCATCACCATGCCGCGCTCGCCGTCGGCGCGCACCAGCCGCTCCGCCGGATGCGCAGCCAAGTGCCGGAACAGGTGGCGGTAGCGCTCGGTCTTGCCCTGCTTGGCGCGACCGAGGACGGTGTAGAGCTCCTCGATGGGCTTGTGCGGCATCAGGCCGTGCAGATAGACGATGGTGTCGGCGATCGTCGGCAGGTCGGCCAGGAAGTAGCTGCGCGTGAAGCCGAACAGCATCGAGATCCGCGCGGCGTCGGTCAGTACGGCATCGGCGCGGATCCCCTCGGCGGTGCTGACCAGGGCGATCACCAGCGGCGTGCCGGCCCGCTCACCGAAGGCGCGGCCGACCAGGTAGGCGCGCCGCTCGCGGAAGAACGGCGTCGGCAGCAGTTCGATCGCCGTCGCTGCGCCGCAATCGAGCGCGTCCAGCTGCGCAGCGAGCGCGTCGAGGACTGCCGCCGCATCGGCGGCCGCATCGGCATAGCCGCAGGCGAACGGGAAATCGGCGAATACCCGCTCGACGGCGTGGGCCGGTTCCGTGCCGAGCGGGTAGGGCGTGCGCTCCACCGCCCGCACCACATGGGCGGTCGGGTCGCTGTCGAGCGCGACGAACTCGATGTCGGCGGCGACACCGGTGGTGTGGAAGAAGCGTCGCGACAGCGAGTTGAAGAACGTCTTGCTGAGCTCGCGGTCGAGCAGCGGCGCCACCTGATGATCGAAGGCGTCGCGAATTTGGCGCCAGAGCGGGCGCGAGCGGACGCGGTCGTCGAGCAGCAGCTCCAGCCGGCCCAGCGTCTCGGCCAGGCATTCCTCGTACAGGTCCAGGCGCCAGACCAGGTCGATCTGCGCCTGGCGCCAGCTGCGCCGCTCGAACCAGCGCTTGGCGCGCCGCGTGATGTCCGAGAAGCGCGCGTTGTAGTCGAGGAACGCATCGAGGATCAGTGCCGCGGCTCGCGCGGGCACGCTGGTCGGGTCGGGTCTGGCCTGCATCGTCCGCCTCGTCGTGTTCCGGTCGCCGCTTCGGTGCCCGGCCGGTCCAGCCGCCGGGTGGTCCCAGTCTAAAGGACGCCGGGGCGCGCGCCCGAGCCCCGGCTGCATGCTGCGGAAACGACGAGGCCGCCCGCAGGCGGCCTCGTCGGTGGCGCGGACGCGGACGATCAGAGGTGCTTGATCAGTTCGTCGGCGAATTCCGAGCACTTCACCTCGGTGGCGCCGTCCATCAGCCGCGCGAAGTCGTACGTGACCTTCTTGGACGCGATCGCCTGGTCCATCGCGGCGATGATCGCATCGGCCGCCTCGGTCCAGCCCATGTAGCGCAGCATCATCTCGCCGGAGAGGATCACCGAGCCGGGGTTGACCTTGTCCAGGCCGGCGTACTTGGGCGCCGTGCCGTGGGTGGCCTCGAACACCGCATGGCCGGTCACGTAGTTGATGTTGCCGCCCGGCGCGATGCCGATGCCGCCGACCTGGGCGGCGAGCGCGTCGGAGAGGTAGTCGCCGTTGAGGTTCAGCGTCGCGACCACGTCGTACTCGGCCGGCCGCAGCAGGATCTGCTGCAGGAACGCATCGGCGATCGCGTCCTTGATGACGATGTCCTTGCCGGTCTTGGGGTTCTTCAGCGTGCACCAGGGGCCGCCGTCCAGCTCCACCGCGCCGAACTCGCGCTGCGCCAGGGCGTAGCCCCAGTCGCGGAAGCCGCCCTCGGTGAACTTCATGATGTTGCCCTTGTGGACCAGGGTCACCGATTTGCGGTCGTTGTCGATCGCATACTGGATCGCGGCACGCACCAGGCGCTCGGTGCCCTCCTTCGAGACCGGCTTGATGCCGAAGCCGGCGGTGTCGGGGAAGCGGATCTTCTTGTAGCGGTCCGGGAAGTTCTCCTTCAGCAGCGCGGCGAACTTGCGGGCGTCATCGGTGCCTTCCTGGAACTCGATGCCGGCGTAGATGTCCTCGGTGTTCTCGCGGTAGATCGTCATGTCGACCTTGGACGGGTCGCGCACCGGCGAGGGCACGCCCTTGAACCAGCGCACCGGGCGCACGCAGGCGTAGAGGTCCAGCATCTGGCGCAGCGCGACGTTGAGCGAGCGGATGCCGCCGCCCACCGGCGTCGTCAGCGGGCCCTTGATCGAGACCAGGTAGTCGCGGCAGGCGGCCACCGTCGCGTCCGGCAGCCAGTTGCCGAACTCGTTGAACGACTTCTCGCCGGCGTAGACCTCCAGCCAGTGGATCTTGCGCGCGCCGCCGTAGGCCTTGGCGACCGCGGCGTCGAGGACGCGGACCGAGGCCGCCCAGATGTCCGGGCCGGTGCCGTCGCCTTCGATGAACGGGATGATCGGGTTGGCCGGGACGTTGAGCACGCCGTCGGCGATCGTGATCTTGGCGCCGTCGGCCGGCGGCGTGAGGGTGGGTTCTGCCATGGATTCCTCCAGAGGGATGACGGCGCCGGCGGCAGCTCGAAGCGCGCAGGGGAAGGGGGACGCAGGAAGCCGCCTATTGTCGCCGGAACGGCACGCCCGTGCCATGGGCGCGCCGGCCGCTTCGGACACCGATGCCGGACGTTGCGCCGGCTCGTGCGACAATCAGCGGTTTCCCCGGGCAACGACACCATTGGTGGATACGGCGGCACTGCAGCAGATACTGGCCCAGGGCGGCTGGCGCGAGCGCTTCGATCCGGGCGCGCTGCAGCGCGGCGGCGACTACTTTCGCAGCGGGCGCCTGCGCGCGCTGGCGTACCGCCCGCGCGGCGACGGCGGCCGCCTGGAGGCGGAGGTGCGCGGCCGGCACGGCGCGCTCTACCGCACCGTCGTGACCGTCTCGAGCCGGCCCGATGCCGGCGACTGGCTGTGCCAGTGCGAATGTCCGGTCACCTACGACTGCAAGCATGCCGTGGCGACGCTGCTGTTCGCCGAACGGCGGCCGCCCGGTGCCTGGCCCGCGTTGTCGCCGGCGCCGGTGGCCGCCGAACCGCCGCCGCCGGCCGCGCCGCCGCCGGCCGAGGAGATCGACTGGGGCGCCTGGCTGCATCGCCTGGAGACCATCGACGACGAGCACGCCGCGGCCGTCGCCGAGCCGGACCGCGTCTTCGCCCTGCTGCTGCGGGGCATCTCCGCGCCGCGCCAGCCGCGCCTGGAAGCCGCGCCGGTCTGGCTGCGGCCGGCGAAGAGCCGCAGCAGCGGCCTGGTCGATCCGCAGCCGCTGGTGCTGGACATCGGTGGACCGGTGCCGGCGCCGGCCGGCGGCTGGCCGGTGGCCGATGCGGTCGCGCTCGGTCTGCTGCTCGGGCGCAGCGAGGGCCGCCACGGCTCGTTCGTCCCGATCGACACGCGCGCGCTGGAGCAGGCCGTGGCCGATCTGGCCCGGCGCCACCGCGTCTACGTGGAGAAGCCGGCGGGAGGTGCCTGGACCCTGGCCGATCCGGTCAAGCCCGCGCTGGCCTGGAAGGACCAGGCCGACGGCAGCCAGGTGCTCGACATCGGCATCGACGGCACCGAGCCGGCCGCGCTGCTGCGCGGCGCCGGGCTGTGGTATTTCCTGCCGGAGGTGCGTCGGTTCGGTCCGGTGCAGGCCTCGCCGGCCTGGATCGACCTCGTGCAGGGCGCGCCGCGCGTCGCGCCGGAGAGTGCCGAGGCGGTGCGGCGCACCCTCGGCGGGCGGCCGGCCGCCGCCGCGCTGCCGGCACCGGTGGTCCGCACGGTACGCCACATCGAGGCGGTGCCGGTCCCCGAGCTGACCTTGCGGCCGGTCGAGGTGCCGTGGCGCCAGGCACTGCGCCTGCGCACCATCACCGCCGGCTGTGCGCGGCTGGCGTTCGATTACGCCGGCGTGCGCGTGCCGCCGGCGGCAGCCGCGACGACGCGCCTGCTGCACGAGGGCGACCTGGTCGAGATCCAGCGCGATCGCGCGCACGAGCGGCAGGTGCTGGACCTGCTCGAGCAGATCGGTCTGGTCGAGGCGGACCTCGCCGCGGCCGGTGGGCACGCCGACGACGGCGCGCAGGCCGACTTCCTGCTGCAGCCGGCCGAGCAGCGCCCGCCGCTGGCGCCCGATGCCTGGAAGCCGGTCGTCAAGCAGTTGGTCGAGCAGGGCGTGCGCATCGTCTATGCCGACGGCTTCCCGCGCGACGAGCTGATCGACATCGACGACTGGCATGCCGACCTGGCCGAAACCAATACGCCGTGGTTCGACGTCGCGCTCGGCATCGACGTCGGCGGCGAACGCGTGGACCTGCTGCCGATCCTGCGGCGCCTGCTGACCGACCCGCGCTTTTCGCTGGTCCCGCGCCGCGGCGAGCGCCGCGATGCGGCGTTGCGCGTGCCGATCGACGAGCGGCGCAGCGTGGAACTGCCGCTGGCGCGCGTGCGTGCGCTGGTCGGCCCGCTGCTCGAATGGATCGACGCCGACCGCGGCGAGCGCCTCAGCGTGCACCGCAGCGCCGCCACCAGCCTGCTCGCGGCCGGCGACGAAGCCGGCCTGGTCTGGGCCGGTGCCGCCCGCCTGCGTGCGAACCTGGACGCGTTGAAGGGGGCGCGCCGCGTCGGCGAACCGCCGGCCGGACTGCAGGCCGTGCTGCGCGAGTACCAGCGCGAGGGCCTGGCCTGGCTCGGCTTCCTGGCCGACGCGGGCCTCGGCGGCGTGCTGGCCGACGACATGGGCCTGGGCAAGACCGTCCAGGTGCTGGCGCATCTGCTGGACGAGAAGGCGCGCGGCCGGCTCGATGCACCGGCGCTCGTCGTCGCGCCGACCAGCCTGATCGGCAACTGGCAGGACGAGGCCCGCCGGTTCGCGCCGTCGCTGTCGGTGCTGACCCTGCACGGTGCCGACCGCGCGCGCGCCTACGAGGCGATCGCCGGGCACGACCTGGTCATCACCACCTACCCGTTGCTGCCGCGCGACCGCGAGCGCCTGGCGGCCACCGCGTTCGCCCTGCTGATCCTGGACGAGGCGCAGTCGGTCAAGAATGCGCGCAGCCAGGCCGCCCAGGTGGTGCGCGAGATTCCCGCACGGCGGCGCCTGGCGATGACCGGCACGCCGCTGGAAAACCACCTCGGCGAGCTGTGGGCGCTGTTCGATGCGGTCGAGCCGGGCCTCCTCGGCAGCGAGCGCCAGTTCGCGCGCTTCTACCGCGTGCCGATCGAGAAGCATGCCGACGCCGAGCGCGGCCAGCGCCTGTCGCGCCGCATCGCGCCGCTGCTGCTGCGCCGGCGCAAGGAAGACGTGCTGACCGAGCTTCCCGAGAAGACCGAGATCGTGCAGCGCCTGGAGCTGGAGGGCGCCCAGCGCGAACTCTACGAGACGCTGCGCCTGGCCCAGCACGAGCGCGTGCGCGAGGCGATGCGCGAGCGTGGCCTGGCGCAGTCGGGCATCGTCGTCATCGACGCCCTGCTCAAGCTGCGGCAGGTGTGCTGCGACCCGCGCCTGGTCAAGCTCGACAGCGC
Source organism: Dokdonella koreensis DS-123 (assembly GCF_001632775.1). Lineage (NCBI taxonomy): Bacteria > Pseudomonadati > Pseudomonadota > Gammaproteobacteria > Lysobacterales > Rhodanobacteraceae > Dokdonella > Dokdonella koreensis. Next base: position 3,790,569 of record NZ_CP015249.1, on the reverse strand, counting down.
GCGCCAGGCGCCGGATTCGGCCAAGCTCGAGGCACTGCTGGAGCGGCTCGACACGCTGATCGGCGAAGGTCGCCGCATCCTGGTGTTCTCGCAGTTCGCGCAGATGCTGACCCTGATCGCCGAAGCGCTCGACCAGCGCGGCGTCGACCACCTGATGCTGACCGGCCAGACCCCCGGCGGCGCGCGCGCGGATCTCGTGCGCCGCTTCCAGGACGGCGAGGCGCCGGTGTTCCTGATCAGCCTCAAGGCCGGCGGCACCGGCCTCAACCTCACGGCTGCCGACGCGGTGATCCACTACGACCCGTGGTGGAACCCGGCCGTCGAGGCGCAGGCCACCGACCGTGCGCACCGCATCGGCCAGGACAAGCCGGTCTTCGTCTACAAGCTGATCTGTGCCGGCACCGTCGAGGAGAAGATCCAGGCCCTGCAGGCACGCAAGGCCGGGCTGGCCGATGCCGTGCTGGAAGGCACCGGCACCGGCGCGCTGCACCTGGACGAGACCGACCTGGCCGAGCTGTTCGCGCCGCTCGCGCCCGAATGACGCGGCAGCTCCCCGGCCGGCGGCGCAATGCGCGCGATCCGGCGAGGGATCGCGCGCGTCCGCAGGCCTCGGCCGCCGGCTAGTCGGCCTCGAAGTCGTCGGCGAAGATCCGGTCGATCGCCGCGGTCACCGTGAACGGCCGCGTCGCCTGTGCCGGCAGCACGGTGGCATTGCCAGCGTAGCCGGCGCTCAGCGTGTAGGTGCCGGGCAGTGGCAGCGTGACCGTGCAGCGTGCGATGCCCTGGGCGTCGGTAGTGCCGCTGCAGCCGGCGGCGCCGACCGTGAAGGCCACCGTCGCGCCGACGATCGGCGCCTGCGGCGCGACCGCGGTATCGACCAAGCGTGCCGTCAGCGTCGTCGGCCGGGCGGCGATCGCGCCTTGCGTGCCGGTCAGGGCGAGAAAGCTCGCGTGGCGGCCCGGTGCCCAGGTCACGCGTGCCGGGTTGGACGTCAGGTCCAGCGTGTCGGTCCGCAGCAGGGCAGTGACGACGTCGCTGCCGGCGAAGGTGCCGGTATGGACCAGCGTCGCCGTGCCGTCTGCATCGGTGCGCGCCAGGCGCAGCTGTGGATTGGCGCCCTCGATCAGGAAGCGCACCGCCGTGCCGGCCGGCACCGTTGCGTGGCCCACCGTCGCGCGCAGCGTCAGCGTCGTGCCCTGCGCCGGATCCGGTGCGGTCAGGCGCGGATCGAGCGCCAGCGACGGCGTCGGGTTGCTGCTGGCGAAGTCGCAGCTGCCGGAGACCGGCGTCAGCTTGTGTACCGCGTCTGCGGTGCTCGAGTAGAGGCAGCCGTCCGCGCCGATCGTGCCGGTGCCGAGGTGGTCGGCGAGCGGGGTGCGCGTGACCGGCGAGGTGGTCAGGTCGACGAGGTACAGCGTGTCCGGCTCGTTCCAGACCAGCAGCGAGCGCGCCGCGCCGTCCGGTCCGGCCTCGCCGATGTTGATCCAGTAGTACGAGTCGAAGCCCGGCACCGTGGTCACGGTCGCCGGCTGCGGCCGGTCGGTGCCGCTGACCTCGACCAGCGGCGAGTGCGGGAAGGTGGTGTAGGCGGTCGCCACGTACAGCGTGCCGTTCGGCGCGATCGCGATCAGGCCGTTCGGCGTGCTCGGCAGCGTCGCGTAGACGGTGACCGCGGTCGGCCGTGCCGGGTCGGTGTCGCCCGGATCGGTCAGCCGGTACAGCGAGGGGTTGTCCGAGCCGGCGCCGGTGCAGCTGTTGTCGAAGAAGAGGTCGCCGCTGAGCGGGTCGGTCGCCAGGCCATGCGGGCAGGTGAGGCTGCCGGCGACGATCCGCAGCAGCGCGCCGCTGGCCGGGTCGATCTCGATGATGTCGCCGCTGCCGAACGAGGCGCCGGTGACGCCGCGCGTCGCGTAGAGCTTGCCGTCCTTGCCGAACACCGGCTTGCCGAGCGTGACACCGAGATTCGACAACGGCCCGACCGCGGCGCCGCCGGTATCGCGCAGGCGGTACAGGTCGCCGCTCTGGAAATGCGCGACGTACGCGTCGCCGGTTGCGCTGAACGCGGGATTCGACGCGCCGGCGCAGCCCCAGTTGACGTTGCCGTAGAAGAACGGGTACGCGGCGAAGCCGTTGGCGAACGCGGCCAGCGCATGGCCGGGCCGCGCCTCCGGTGCCGTCACGCAGGAACCGATCGCATTGCTGAACTGCACGGCCGCCATGCCCGGTACCGGCAGGTCGCCGTCGGTCTCGTCCACCGCGGTATAGGTGACGGTTTCCTCGACCCGGTTGGTCGCGGTGAAGCGGATCTCGCCGTTGGCGTCGGTGAGCGGCGGGTTCGGGCCGGCCACCGCCGAGCGGCCCTGGCCCTGCGACAGCACGATGCGCTTGCCGGGCGTGGGGCGGCTGGCCGCGTCGCGCAGTGTCACGGTGATCGTGGTCGTGGCGACGCCATCGGCGGTGACGGCGGTCGGGAATGCCAGGATGCTCGCCGCCGTCGCCGGTGGTGCGACGAAGTCCACGGCCAGTCCGGTGCCGATGTCGAAGCCGTCGTCGACCGCGCGTGCGGTCAGCATCACGGTACCGACCGTCGCTCGCGTCACCGCGAACGTCGCCGTGCCGTTGGCGATCCCGGTGGTGACCGCCGCAGCCGGTGTGATGACCACGCCGGCGCCCGGCGGTGCGGACAGGCTGACGCGTCGCCCGCTGACCGTGCTGCCGGCCGCGTCACGCAGCTGCACCACGACGGCGGTCGGCGTCGCCCCATCGGCGATGCCGGTCGGCGGATCGGCGATCAGGCGCGACGCCGCCGCGCTGGCCGGTCCCGGCGCCTGCCCGGCCAGGGCCAGGTTCAGCACGCTCAGGTTCGGCGCGCCCAGGCCCACGTGCGCGAAGTCGCTGGCCAGCTCGGCCGCCCCGTGGAACGCGGCGGTATTCGCCAGCGGATAGGCATGCGCGTTGAACAACCCGAGATTCTGGCCCTGCGCCTGGTTCAGCGTGGCCGCGAACGCGGCCATCAGCGGTGCCGACATGCTGGTGCCGCCGTACAGCAGGCCGCTCGGGCAGCCGCCGCGGCTGGCCTGGCAGATCGGTACGCCGCTGGTGACCGGATCGGCATTGACGGCCAGGTCCGGCACCGAACGCATCGCCGACGCGCTCAGGCCGTTCTGGTAGGCCGGCCGCGCGAAGAAGCGGCTGACGCCATAGCCGCCCTGGCTGTGGCCGGCGCTGCCGCCGGCACCCCACCAGGTGGCGCTGGCATAGGTGCCGCCCGGGCCGGCCAGCGCCGAGGTGCCGCCGACCGCCGTGCCGTGCGGCGAGCCGGCCGGCACGGTGATCGTGTTCGGCGAGCCGTCGAGGCAGGTGCTGCCGGTATCGCCCGATGCGTTGAACACGCTGACGCCGGCCGCCGCCGCGCCGGCCAGGATCGCGTCGATGCCCTGCACGTCGGCCAGTGTGGTCTGGTCCTCGCAATAGGCCCAGCTGTTGGAGATGACCGTCACGCCATCGCCGATCATGCGGTTGAACAGCGCCTGGAAGCTGCCGGCACCGGTGAACGGCGCGCTGTAGACGGTGACGTTCGCCCCCGGTGCGATGGCCATCACCACGCTGATGTCGAGCAGCACCTCGTCCTCGTTCGCGCCGATCGCCGCGCCGCCGTTGACGGCCACGCTGGACAACTGGCCGAGCTGGCCGGCCGGCGCGCCGATCAGGTCCAGGAAGTCGCGGATGTCCGACACGTGGAAGTTGTCGAACTGCACCAGGCCCACGGTCTGGCCGCTGCCCGGCAGCGGCGCGCCGCCGGCCGCCGCCAGCGGCGGCGTTGCCGGCAAGTCCATCGGCGCGGCCAGGATCGGTACCACCTTGCACAGGAACAGCGTCAGCAGGATGCCGAGCGGATTGCTGCAGATGCCGTTGTGCAGGCCCAGCGCATCCTTGTAGACGCCGTAGCAGAACGTCTTGGTGTACGGGTCCAGGCCGCTGTTGCCGGCGCAGTTGTACCCCCAGTTGCCGACGAACAGCGGTGCCGGCAGGCGCCGCACCTGTGCCAGCGTGGACAGGCCCGCGATCGACTGTACGTGCGGCGCGATCGCCGCCGGCAATGCCGGCTCGCCGGTGTTGGCGAGGAAGCGCTCGGCCGTACCCGGCAGCGCGTAGGCCTCGATCGCCACGTCCAGCGCCTGGGCCACGGCGGTGCGTGCGCCGCTCAGCGTCAGTGTCATCCGGTTGGCCGATTCGGCCGTCACCTGCAGGCCCTGCGCGGTGAAGTAGTCGCGCACCTGCGCATAGGCCTGCGCGCTCGGCCCGAAGCGCTCGGCCAGGTCCGCCGGCGTCAGGAAGCGGCGGTACTGCGGCGAGGCCGGATCGTAGGCGGCGGCGAGATAGCGGTCGAAGCCGGCCGGGTCCGTGCGCCGCATCACCACGGTCACGGTCATCGCCTCGTCGAGCGCCGCCGCCTGCGCTGCCGGCAGGCGCTCGGCCTGGGCCAGTGCCGGCAGCACGTGGCCGGCCAGCGGCGTCTTCTCGCTTGCCGCCAGCGCCGATGCCGGCAGCAGCGCTGCCAGGCCGAGCAGCCAGCCCAGGCAGGCCGCAGCCGCTCGGGCTGTGGAATGAACCGATGTGCGCACCATGATCGCCTCCGGGACGCGCAGCGGATGCGCCGCGCCGTATTCCAGGTGAGCGAATCGGCCGAAGCATCACGCGGGCCGGCGCGGACCGCCCGTGTTCGGGTGCATCGGCCGGGGTGCCGTCCCGGCTATGAGCCCGCGCTCACGGCACGGTGGTGTCCAGCTCCCAGGCGGTCGCCGCGGCCGTCGGTGCCCCTTCCGGCAGCAGGCGCACCGTGCGGTGGCCGGGGCCGGCCGCCGCCGCCGGGATCACCACCTCGACGAACGCGTACGGTCCCGCCCGCCGCAGCGTCAGGCCACCGGCGTGGAACCGCACCGTCGCGCCGTCGCTGATCGACACCGCGTAGCGGCGCGGCTGTGGATCGATCGCCTCGACCTGCAGCCGCAGCCAGCCCGTGTTCGGCGGCAGCGTCAGCGCCGATGCCGTCCCGCGCGTCGCTGCTACGCGCAGGCTGACGGTGGGCAGCGTCGCCGCATCGGCCGGCGGTCGCGACGGCAGTGGCGGCCGCACCAGCAGCACTGCCAGCACGAGCACCGCGGCCAGCGCACCGATCGCGGCCAGGCGCGGGCGCGCCGCAACCCAGCGGCGTCGCGGTTCGCCTGCCTCCGCCACCCGGCGCGCGGCGCGCTTGACGGCCAGCGCGCGTGCCACCTGCCAGCGCCAGTGCCCGTCCCGGTCGGCGATCAGGTGGCGCGCCACGTCCGCCTGCGTGGCGGCATCCAGCCGCCCGGCAGCGTGATCGTCGATCAGGTCGGTTTCCGCCTCGCGCAGCTGCGCCACCAGCGCATCCTCGCGCAGCAGCCGCTCCTCCAGCGCCGCGCGCGCGGCATCGGGCAGGCGGTGCAGCAGCCAGTCACGCAGGGTGGCGGGGGTGGGCGGGGTCATCTCTGGCAGGAGCGGGGTTTGTCTGGAGTGAGACGAACGGCCGAAACATCACGCTGGTGGGCGACGCATGCCGATTCGTCCGATGGAGTTCGTCCCGATGGCCGGCATCCGAGGCTTCCTCCGCCGGTCGGCAACGGGTTTCTTCCTCCGCCTGTCCGTGGGCCGGCGAGGCGCGGATTCCGGAATGAGTGCGCTCGGCGATGGCGCGCCCGATGGCCGGCGGTCGCTCAGCCGGGCAGCAGCCGGCCGCGTACGCAGGCTTCCAGCGCCTCGCGCAGGCGCAGCGCACGGTTGCGCAATGCGTTGAGGCTGATGCCGAGTGCGGCCGCCAGCCGCTGGCGCAGGGCGATGCGTTCGCCGCCGTCGGCGCCGTAGTAGTCCAGGATCAGCCGGCCCTGCGCCGGGCCGGCGGCGTCCAGGCAGGTATCCAGTGCGGCCAGTACGGCTTCGAACTGGAGCGCGTCGGCAGCGGCGTCCGCATCCGGGTCCGGCGGCTGCAGGGACGGATCGTCCTGCGCGCGCGCGGCCCGCGCTGCCTGCCCGTGTGCCTCGCGGACCAGGAAGCGGGCGATGCCGAGCGCGTAGCCGCCGGTGTCCTCTACCGCCACGCCCTCGGCCAGGCGCCGGCCGAGGCGGTCGAGCGCGACATCGGCCAGGTCGTCTGCCTGGGCCGGCAGGTGCAGGCGGAAGAACGCGATCAGCCGTCGGCGCAACGCCTCGTAGGCCGCCGCCGCGCCGCGGCCACCGTCCAGGTGCGCCAGCAGCGCGCGCAGCGGATCGTTCGCCTCGTTCATCGCCAGTCCCCCTGCAGCACGTAGCCGGCCCAATAGTACGGCGCCGCCCAGCGCGGCTCGGCGCGCAGTCTGTCCTGCGCACGTTTGAGCGCCTGCGGCGGCAACAGGCCGTGGCGCAGCAGGCCCTCGTAGAAGTGGCCCATCAGCGTCGCGCCGGCGCGGTCGTCCACCGCCCACAGGCTGGCCATCACGCGGCCTGCGCCGGCGTGGAAGAACGCCCGTGCCAGGCTGAATGGCCCTTCCGCACCCGGCGCCTCGCCGAGCGCGCCGTCGCAGGCGCCGAGGACCACCAGGTCCACCGGCATGTCCAGCGTGTAGAGGTCGTCGGCACGCAGGTCGCCCTGCTGGGGCCGGCCGGCGGCATCGTAGGCGGACAGCGCGATCGCCGACAGCGCCGGCCGCGTGGCGTCCAGGTGCGCGTGGGTCGCGAAATGCACCGTGCCGTAGCGGCTCCACGGCAGCGCCGCGAGCGTAGTACGGCTGGCGGCGAAGCCGTCGATCCAGCGGGAGGTGCCGCGGTCCGCCAGCGCCAGGAGTGCGCGCGCCTCGTCCCGTGCGGCCGGCAGCGGCACCGGCGCGTCCGCCGCCGCCCGGCCCGGCTTAGGCAGGCGCGGATCGTCCGCGCGCAGCACCGGGTCGGCGATGACCACCACGGCCTCCGGTGCACCGCTGCGCGCGATCGCGCGGATGCCGTGCAGCGCCGACAGCGCCGGCAGGTAGACGCGGCCACGCGTGCTGTCCGGTTCCAGCAGCGCGAACGGAATCCACGCCAGCGCACCGTCCGGCACGGTGACGCGCAGGGCATCCGCCGCCGCGTCGGGCAGGTCCAGCAGCCTCGCCAGCGCGCGCGCCGTGGTGTCGACGTCGGCCGCCTGCGCCGCATCCTGCGCGGCGAGCCGCTCGATCGGCAGCGTTGCCGCCACCGCCGGGGGCGCCGCCAGGCGCTCGCGCAGCGTGCGTGCCGCCTGCTCGATCGCGTCGCGACCCGGCAGCGTCGCCGCCGTCAGGCCGGCTGCCGTCACGCGCCAGCGATAGCTGCGCGGCTCGGCCAGCCACCAGCTGTCGGCCACCACGCCGCTGTCGCGCACGGCCAGCCGGAGCGTGTCGGCCGTCGGCTGCGGCGGATGCGCCAGCTCGGCGTAGCGCGGGCTCTGTGCACGGATCCGGCCACGCACCGCGTCCAGTGCCTGCTGTGCCTCGGCCAGCACCGCGCCGCCGGCCGCCGCGGCCTGCCGCACCGCCAGTTCGGCCGTGCGCTCGGCATCCAGCAGTGCCAGGTCCACCGTGTGCGGCAGCGCCAGCCGCCGCTCGGCCAGGCGGTCCTGCAGCGCGCGTGCCCGTGCGCGTTCGCTGACCACCAGCGCCTGCGTCGCGTAGTCGCCGTCCGGCTGCGCGGCGTGACGCTGCATCAGGATGTCGACGGCCAGGTCATAGGCATCGCGCCGCGTCGCGAAGTAGCGGCTGCGCAGCATCGGTGGATCGATCGCGCCGCGGGCGCCCTCGATCAGGTCCAGTGCCGGCAGCACGGCCGCCTGCGCGGCGGCGAGATCGCCCGCGGCCTGCGAGGCGCGTCCGCGCAGGATCAGCGCCTGCGCCTCGCCGGACACGTCGCGTCCGCGCCGTGCCTGGTCGAGCGCCCTGGCGATCGCGCGTGCCGCGTCCTCGCGATCGCCGCCGCGCAGGGCGAGGTCCGCCAGCGCGAGCCGTGCGGCCACGGCGTTCGCGCTCGCGCCGATCGACTCGGCCAGTGCGGCGGCGGCCTCCAGGTGCGTGCGCGCCTCGGCGTCCTCGCCGCGCAGTGCGGCCACACTGCCCAGGCCGATCCGCGCGTGCGCCTCCTCGCGGCGAAAGCCCTGCGCACGATCGAAGTCGAGCGCCGCGCGATAACCCTGCCAGGCCGCGTCGAGTTTTCCTTCGTCGAGGTCCAGGTCGGCGAGATTCAGCTGCACCTCGGCCAGACCCGAGGTGTCGCCGCTCGCGCGCCACACCGCCGCGGCCCGGCCGAGCGCATCGCGCGCTGCGGCGCGGTCGCCGGTTTGCCGGTAGAGCACGCCCAGATCGTTCCAGGTCATGCCTTCCACGCGCGGATACGGCGTCGCCTCGAGCGCATCCAGCGTCAGCCGGTACGCCGAAAGCGCCGGTCCCAGCTCGCCGCGCTGCAGGCGGATCGCCGCGATGCTTTCCTGCGCGAACACCGCCCGCCTGGCATCGCCCGCGCGCTCCGCCGCGGCGAGGGCCTGATGCGCCGTGGCGAGCGCCTGTTCGGTATCGCCCAGCGAACGGTAGTTGGCGCTGAGGTTGACCAGCAGCAGGGCCTGGTAGGCCAGGTCCCCGGTGCGGCGGTACAGCGCCAGCGCCGCTCCCTGGTCCGCCACCGCCCCGGTGAAGTCCCCGAGATAGCCCAGCGCCGCCCCGCGCGTGCGCAACGCGGCGGCGCGCTCCGCATCACCGGCCAGGCCGTCGTCGCAGGCCGTCGCCAGTGCGGCCTCGGCCGCCTGCCGGGCCTCGCGGTAGCGTCCCTGCGCAAAGTGGTGTCGCGCACGGCCCGTGCCGATCCGCAAGGCCAGGCAGTCATCCGCGGCGGCCTCCGCCAGCGCCTGCGCGTAGCGTGCATCGACCGCGGCACTGTCCGCGGCAGTGCCGGCCTCCAGGCTGCCTGCCGCGCGGCGCAGTGCTTCGGCCTCCGCCAGCAGGCGTTGCGACTTCGCGCGCGCGGCGAGCGCGGGTGTGACCGGCTGCCCCGGAGAAAACGCCACCTCCACCGTGGCTGGCCGGTCCGTACGGGTCGAGGTCAGCGTCAGCGTCCAGCGCGCCGGTTCGGTGCCGGCGGAGAGCACATGGTCGATCCGGCTGGCCTGGCCGGCGTCGTTGCGCAGGGTGACCGTCTCGCCGGCCGGCGACTGCAGCTGGACTTCGATGGCGCCACCGGTCTGGGTGAAATGGAGTTCCGCGGCCTGCAGTGCAGGGACATCGAGGGCGTAGGAACTGCCGCCGGCAGGGAGCGTGACCGAGGTGGACTGACCGGGCTGCAGCGAAGCCGCCGCCGCTACCGATGGCCCCGCCGAGGCGGCCAGTACGGCGGACACGAGGCAGTGCACGGGTAGGCGGGCCGGGCGCATGGGGGCATTGTCCACCTGTTCGAGCGGCGGCGTTATGACCTGTCGACACAGCCCGGATGCGGCCGCCCGAGGAACCGCGATTGACCTGTCCCGATCCGGGCGTAAGGTGCGCGCTTTCGCCTCCGCCCCGCCTGCTGGTCCGGAGCTCTTGCGACCTTTCCGCCACGCTCGGCATCTGTAGCGAGAACCCGATCCCCTCGCGAAGGCCAGCCATGCACACGCACGAGACGACGTCCGGTTCACCCCACGCCTTGCGTCACCGGCTGCTGGGCATCGGCCTGGCCGCACTCGGCGTGGCGGCCTCGCCGGCATTCGGAGCCGATGCAGCCGATACCTACGCGGAGGCGATCAATAGGCTGGCCGATACGCTGGCGACTCGCTTCGTCGATCCGGCTGCAGGCCAGCGGTACGCCCAGATGCTGCGTGCCAATCTCGCCGCGGGGAAGTACGAGGACATCGGTGACGCCAAGGCCATGGCACAGCGCCTGACGCAGGACCTGCAGGCCGTCGCGCCCGACGGCCATCTGCGTGTCGATCCTGCGCCCGAATCCGGCGTGCCGAGCGGCCCGGGACCCGGTGGTCCGCGCCGCATCGAAGGCGCACCGCCACCGGGCCGGCATTTCAATGAAGCACTGCCGCGCCTGGCAGCGCCCGGCGGGGCGCCGCCGCTGGTGTCAGCGCGCGCGCCGACCGACCTGCCGAGCGTCGCCGAGACGAAGTGGATCGCGGATGGCGTGGCCTACATCCGCTTCAACCAGTTCGCGGGCGAACCGGCCTCTGTCGCGGCGATGCGGGCGTTCGTCAAGGACTACGTGACCGCCAAGGCGATCATCATCGATACGCGGACCTTGTCGCGCGGCGGCGGGCTGGCCGAGATGGACGTGCTGTTCCCGTATCTTTTCGAGCGCGAAACCGTGCTGGTCGAGATGGCCGTGGCCAAGACCGGTGGTCCGGTGCCAATGGGCGGCGCCACCCTGCGCGAGGTGCCCGGTCCCGCCGGTCTGCGGGTGCGCCAGCACGTGGCCGTTCCCGATGCCACCGAGCACCGGCTCGCCAAGGCCAAGGTGTTCTACCTGACGTCCAGGCGCACGCGCTCGGCGGGCGAGCACTTCGCACTGGCGCTGCAACGCACGCATCGCGCCACGCTGATCGGCGAGCGCACCGCGGGCGCCAACCATTTCGGTGGCATCGAACCGATCGGCGCGGGGCTGGTCGCGTTCGTTCCGGTGGGGCGCACGTACGATCCGGATACCGGCAAGGACTGGGAGGGGACCGGCATCGTCCCCGACATCGAAGTGCCCGCCGACGCGGCGCTCGAACGGGCGTTGGCGTTGGTCAAGGGCTGATCATCCAGCGCCCATCGCTGGCGCTTGGATTTCCAGGGTGAGCGGGTCCTGAGGATGGTGCGCCAAGCAATCCCGCCTTCGCCAGATGGCGGCAGCGAATTCTGTTACGACTACGCCGTGCCTGAACCGACCAGTTGCTCAGCGATAGGCAAGCCTTGCCGCCGGGCCTTCGTCGCGACCGCTGAAGAGGGGTGATGATAGGGAAACCAGATCCGGTTCGAGGGTTTTCCCGTCATGAGCGTGAGCAAGATCGTATTCCACGAACGGGAGAGCAGCCCCGGTCGTCTCGTTCTTTCCTGCGAGACCAGGGAGTTTTCCGACACCCTTGCATTGGAGACGATCGGCATCCTCACGCTCGAACCCAAGGGGCAGGGCGTGGCATTCGTGCCGACGGGACCCTGGACATGCTATGGGGACGCCCTCGCTCGCGCTATCGTCCACAAGATCGAATCAGGCATCGATTCAGGGCGCGATGAGGACCTGGGGAGGCTGGATCCCTGGATCAGACTCATCGCGCACCGGGCTCGCCGCGAATGGGACTTGTTGACCCTGGCGAGCGAGTAAATCGCAGCGACATCGGACAGACGGTCCGATTCGTTCCTGCTGATGCGCAGTGCTGCCCGCCGCGGCGTTCCCGGTTCCGCTCTCAGGGATCGAACGCCTCCCGCAAGAGCGTATCCCCCGCCTCGGGTTCGCGTATCAGGAGTCCGGCTCCGAGGCCGCCTTCGCCCATCACCGCGACCGCATGAGTCTTTCCGTCCAGGCACAAATTCTCGAATCGGCCAAGCTTTGTCGGCGTCGCATCGACATCGCTGCGGAACGTCAGGCCATTGTCGCGTGAAATGGAGCCGCTGTTCGGCTCCCATACGGTGCGGCCGTCGCACGCATCGATTGACCACGCGCCGCTATAGCTGTTGATAGGCCCCGGACCCAGTATTTTCCAGTTCGCGCCGTCATCCGTGGTTTCCCAGGTGCGAACGGGGTTTGCGCCGAGTAAGACGTTGGACTCCTTGAGCAGCCGACGCCGCCAATTGTTGGGATCGGGGCGAGACGGCGCCCAGGAGGAACCGTCGGGGAAATCGGTGGGAACCGCTATGGGATGAAACGGCAGGGCGGCGCCTTGGCTGGCCAGATAGAGCGCGCCCGAGCCGGGCAGTCCATACGGGGTGACCGCCCCATATTCGTAGGCCAGATAGACCCGGTTCGTTTCCCTGTGTGTCTGCAGGTCTTGAAATGCCATATTCGTATCATTCGGCACGGCGACCGGCAGCCAGTGCGCGCCGCCATCGCTGGACCAATAGGTCATCCTGCTTTCCGGGGCGTACGTGAAGGTAACGAGGTGGGTGGAATCATCACCTATGAAGGTGATCGAATTGGGTACGTTGGCATCGAAAGGATAGTCGGACGCCAGCGGCGTCCATGTCACGCCACCATCCTGACTTTTGTAGAACGATTCCGTGCCGTAGCCGATCATCAGCCTGTGGTCGGCACGTGATCGCGCGATCCTCTGCGGATGGGCGGAGTAGAGTTCACTGTAGAAGTCGGCTTCGACCGCCTGGAAGCTGGTGCCACCGTCCTTGGTATGCAGCATGGGCAGGAGCCGGCGAGCCACCACGAACTCGGCAGGATCGCTCGGATTGACGGACACATTCAGAATCGTGCCGCCGGTCATGCCGGCGTGGTGGGGATTCCACGTGATGCCGCCGTCGTCGGAACGATAGACGCCGGCGCCCAGGCTCGGCATGTAGCTGCGTCCAGGCGTCGACGGATCGAAGACGAGGCGAAACTCCGTGTCGATCTGCCGCTCCAGGCTGGAAAGCGTCTGCCACGTCGCGCCACCGTCCAGGCTCTCGCGGATCGGGTAGCCCGTGATCGCCGCCGTATCCGGCGCGAGAGTCGTGGACGGTGCGAGAAGGCGCCCGGGCCGATGCGGATCGGGGACCACGCGGCGATGACAGTCACAGGGGTCCGAAAACAACGTGACCGACCAGTCCCGGGTGTCGACCCAGCCGCTGGTCGATACTTCATTGCCGTCGATATAGGCCCGAAAAATCGAGAAATAGAGGCGCTCGGGCTGGAGCGCATCCTGCACGACATGAGCCCGTCCATGGCGCCGGAGCGGCGGCGTCAAGTCGTGCAAGATCCAGGTCAGCCCGCCGTCGGTCGATTCAAGGAACTGAAGATTCACACCTGGCGAATGCGCCACGAAACGGCCCACGGCATCGGGAATCGCGAAGAGCTCGCTCCAGTTAGAACGGTCATCGACCGTCCGCCAGGTCTGGCCGCCGTCTTCGGAGCGTCGGAGCCTTACGTACTCCGCGAAGAGGATGACATCGCGATTGACCGGGTGGCTGATAAACCGGCCCGCAGATGTGCCTGTGTTACCCCAGAACAATGAATCCGACAACGTCACCCGCCATGTGGTGCCGCCGTCGGTACTGAGCTCCAGCGCGAGCGAATCGTACCTGCCGAGCGTTTCAGTGTAGGCGACCAGCCGATCACCTGAGCCGTCGACCGGGTGGACCTTGTGGAACTTCTTGTAGGAGGGCATGAGTTCCGCGCGCGTCCAGTGATCGCCGGCGTCGTCGCTGCGATAGAGGCCATCGGTAGTGCCGGCATAGAGCCGTCCGTCAGCGAGGACTGCCAGATCCTCGATTGCGCCTCCGGGCACCGGAACGCGGCGCCACGGCGCAGCATTGGCATTCCATGTCATCAGCGATGCGATCGCTGCGATCACTATGATTCGCACCTTCATTCCCTGACTCCTTGCGAATGGCTTGGCCGGAGTGGTCATTCGGCCGGACTGGCCGCATCCACGCAGGATGCATCAGCAACGCCCGGGCGATCAATGGGAACACGGCGTCGTCAAGAGGCCTTTATGCGCAGGAACGCGCTCTTCGGGCCGACCCGCTCGTGCGATGATCCGATGCGGACAGTTCGTGTGGGGCCGGATCCAGGCCGCTTCAGCAGAACCCGCCGACATATCGGCCTGAGCTGTCTCGAATCCGATGCACAGGATCGGTGCGCTTGGTCCGGCCGGGTGGCCGGATCGTCGCAGAACCGGCACACCGGTATCGCACCTGCCTCAAGGTGCAGGGGCAGGCGCGCTCGTCACGCGGACGAACTGGTTGGCGGCGTTCAGCCACTGGTCGCCTTGCCGCCGCCAGAGGTTGAGGTAGCGAATGCGCCAGGGCGGGGCGTTGGCGGGGGCGGCGCTGGCACTGGCTTCGATGAGGCCGGTCACGACGGCGGTGTCACACCGGTAGACGTGGATCTGGAGGTCGGCCAGCTCGAAGCGGCGCGCCCATCCGGGGCTCCGGCCGTCGGTGAAGCCCGCGAAGACCGCATTCAGGCGGCGGATGCTGCCGTCCATCTGGATCGAGAAATACTCCGGCGCGAAGAAGCCGCGCGCATCGGCCAGGGTCCAGCCGTCGAGGTTGGCGCGCGCGCCGCGCAGTTCTCGCGCTCGTACGGCTTCGACGTCGGCTCCGGTGGTCGCCACTTCGGGACAGGCCGGCGCCGGCGCAGACCGGCCGGGGGTGGTGAGGGTGCAGGAATGAACGGCAAGCAGCCAAGGCAACACGATCCGCATACGGCCTCCGGGGGCGACGCGTGTGCTGGCACGCGCTGGATGGTTGGACGATCCTGGGGCCCAGGATCCTAGTCAGGCCCGCGAAAGGCGGCGGAAAAAGTCCACGAAGCGTCGGTGACGCCGATGAATCGACATTCCGATCGACAGACGTCCCAGGCCGGGGCGGCATCCCGCAGTCCATGGCGCTACCTGGGCTGGATGGCGCTCGCGGTCGTGCTCATCGGCAGCCTCTACGCAGTGCTCTTCTGGGCCGCGATGGCGGTACCTCCGGGGGATGCGGTGTTGTACGCCGGGACCAATGCCGTCCCGCTGGTGCTGCTCGCCGGCATCTTCGGCCTGGTCATCCGCGGCGCCGTCCGGCCGCTCGCCCTGTCGTACCAGGCCCTCGCGCATGCCGCGCTGGCGGTCTCGTTCGCGGCCGCGTGGTACGGCGCCGTCATCGTGCTCCAGGCACTGGTGCGGCTGGCGCAGGGACGCGGGTTCGTACCCGGTCACTTCGCGCCCCAGGCGCTGGCCTGGCACGCCTTCCAGGGCGTGGCGCTGTATGCCGCGATCGCGGCGACGAGCTACGCCACCGCGCGGCAGGCGCAGCGGGATGCCCCGCCGCCGATGGATCGCCTCGAGCGGTACTTCAGCAAGGCGAGCGACACGATCCGCTGCATCCAGGTTCGCGACATCGTGTCCATCAGCGGCGCGCAGGACTACTCGGACGTCACGACGACATCGGGGCGCCACCTCGCGCGCTTCAGCCTCGGTGAGTTCGAGCGCCGCCTCGATCCCACGCGCTTCCTGCGCATCCATCGTTCCGGCATCGTCAACCTCGACCATTTCGACCGGGCCGAGCCGGCCGGCAGCGGCTGTTTCCTGGTTACCCTGCGCAACGGCGAAACGTTGCGCACCAGCCGGGAAGGCGCACGCAAGCTGCGCGCGCTGCTGTTCTGACGGTAACGGGCCCGGCACGCGGGGGGCTTGCGTCGGCCGGCGCCCCTTTCCGGTCCGGAACCGCCTTTGGTGCGCCAGGAGCCCGGCCGGCAACTCGCCGGAGAGGATCGCCATGCATGGCCAACCGGGTGCCCGCCGCCGCGCCTGCCGATGCCGCTCCGGGACGTCGCCGCTTGCTGCAAGCGACCGCGCTTGCAGCGTTCAGTACCGAGGCGCTGGCGCGGGAGGCTCGGATGAGCGAGGCGATCACCGACAGCCGCCTCTCGGCTACGAGGCGAGTCGTCTGGCCGCCGGCCGTCCGAATCGGCCGCGCCACGAGACGCACCGGCCTGGACGGATGCCTCATGGAGGTGTCGGCCGGTGGTCGCCGGGGGGCTAGGGCTGCTCGGCGGAATCGGGTGCGCGGAAATCGATCACGCGGTCGCCCAGCGGGAATTCATGTGCGTGGCTCTCCCAGTCACCGCTGGCCGTCCTGGTGCGGTAGTGGTCGATCAGGTACGGGATGCCTTCGCTGGCGAGAATCCCGGGGCCGTTCGTGACCTGGAAGTGCAGGTGCGGCCAGCGCGAATCGCCCGAATTGCCCACCTTGGCCAGGGGCTGGCCGCGCCGTACGCGGTCGCCGGTCCTGACGCGCAGGCTTCCGGGCTTCAAGTGGGCGTAGTAGGCGAACTGCCCGTCGCCCAGGTCGAGCACGACCGCGTTGCCGGCCACCGTTTCCATGGTCATCGGTACGGCGGTTTCGAACCCGGCAGCGGTGCGGGGGATGTTGTCGGGAAAGCCGTCCTTGGCCAGGACCACCGCTGCGTCCGCGACGGCGACCACGTCCGCGCCATAGGCGTGGTAGGAGCGAACGGCACGCGCGTCACCGGCGAAGAAGGCGCCGTCCCTGGACCGCTTCCAGTCGATCGCATAGCGACGGGAAATCTGCGCGAGGCCGCCGGCAACGACCAGCCCCTTCCTGTGGTGGGCGGTGATGCTGAGGCCGTTGTCCGCGATCCAATCGGTTCCCCGTACCGGTGGCCCGAGCACCTTCAGCGGGTCGTGGTGGGTCCCGATGGTCGGGCCGATCGCCACGGCACCATCGAGCAGCACGCGGTGACCGATTCGGTTGGGAGGCGTGCTGCCACCGTCGAACGCCAGGCAGAGGAAGGCGACCGCCCGTTGGTCGCTGCCCAGAGACGGGTCGCTGCCGAGCGTTTCGGCGCCGATCGGGACGAGCTTGTCGAAGAGACCAGGGCCCGCGAGCGTGGCAATGGATCGGCCTTCCGCGCTGTCCGGATCGAACACCTCGATCCCGCGGAGGGCCATCGGTGCCTCGGTGAAGTTCTGGAGATGCAGCTCGTAGACCAGGTAGTTGCGGCCGCCAGCGGGGAAGGCCGTGGGCTCGAAAGGCGTGCGGATTTCCAGTTGCACCGGCGGAAACGGCGGCTCGCCGGGAACGCGGGCGGTGGCCGGGGCGGTACCTCGTCCAACGCTCTCGCATCCGGCGGGTATCGGCGGGGTGTCGACACGTCCGGCGGCCGCCGCCGTGCTCGCGAGCAGACAGGCCAATACGGTCGTCGAGACCATGCGTCTGTTCAAAATGGGTACTCCTTCGTCGTTCGTTCTGCGTGACGGCTGGTTCGGCCGGAGCACCGGCGTCTCAGCGGCCCGGCGCGGCGGCCGCTACTGCGACGGTCAGTTCCAGTTCGTAGCTGCCGGCGGTCGCGGCCGGCGTCGTCGCCAGTGCCATGGTCACGCGGCGGCCGTCGGCGGTCGCGTGCCAGCGCCAGCCGTCCTTGCCGTCGCGCGTCCAGCCGCCGACATTCTCGACGCCGTCGGCGATCCGTGCCAGCAAGGCTTCGGCCGCGGTCGTGGTGGTGACGCGGTAGCGCTTGCGCCAGTGGCGCTCGTCGCCGAAGGAGACCAGCTGCGTGATCGCGAGGTCGGCGGGCCAGCGGATGCGGGTATCCAGCTGCCGGGGCAGGTAGCGATCGGCCATGCGCGAGCGGACGAAGCCGCCTTCGCGTTGCCAGTCGTACTCCAGCTGCAGGGCGGCCGTGCGGGCGGCGTCCTCGCCGCGCAGCCGGGCGACCACGTGCAGCGCGGCGTCCATGCCGGAGGACAGGCCGGCGGAGGTGATCAGCTTGCCGTTGTCGGTCCAGCGCACATCGGCGACCACCTGCACCTTCGGATAGCGTTGCGCCAGCTCGCCCAGCCGCGGAAAGTAGGTGGTGGCCTTCAGCCCGTCGAGCAGGCCCGTGGCGCCGAGGATCGAGGCGCCGGTGCATACCGAGAGCACGTGGCGTGCCGATGCGGTGCGCTGGCGGATGAAGTCCAGCAGCGCCCTGTCGCGCTGGGCCTCGCCGACGTCGCCGCCGGGCACCAGCAGCACGTCGAAGGCGGGCGCATCGGCAAAGCCGTGGTCCGGCGTCACCGTCAGGCCCATCGCGGTGGTGATCGGTTTGCCGTCGCGCGAAACCGTGACGACGCCGAAGCCGGCGGTGCCGAACACCTCGTACGGCGCGGCGAAATCGATGATCTCCACGTCATCGAACAACACGATGCCGACCGTGACCGGTGGATCGGAGCGCGGGGTATGGGCGGCGGAGGCGGGCGAGCAAAGCGCGAGCGCGAAGAACATGGCGAGCACGAGGGTGGGGGCCGAGGCGGAGCGCATGGGGCACCGGTGGATGCGGGGGCGTGAACACCGCAGCCTAGGCAGGACGGACGCGCAAATGCGGACAACCGGCCTGCAGATACGGACAATCGATGCTTTGCCGGCTGCCGGATCGACTGTTGCTGGAGCGTGCCGTGGATCTCGAGGGCCCTTGGCACCGGCTCAATGCCCGCAACACGCGCTAGGGCATGCCGAACCGGGTCCGATAGTCGCTGGGGGAGACGCCGAGCTGGCGTGCGAACGCGCGACGCATCGCCTCGGCGGACGGGAAGCCGCACTCGGCGGCGATGCGCTTGATGTCCTTGTCGGAGCTCTCCAGCAGTGGCTTGGCGGCTTCCACGCGCAACCGCTCGACATAGGTGTGCGGCGTGGTACCGAACGCGGCCTGGAAGCGGCGACCGAACTGGCGCGGACTCATGTGCAGCCGTTGCGCGAGCTGGGCGACGCCGAGCGTGGCGCGCAGGTTGGCGCGGATCCAGGCGGCGAGCCGTGCGAGTGGGTCGGGCAGGTCCAGGGCCTCCAACTGGTCGCTGAACTGGCTTTGCCCGCCGGCGCGCTTGCTCGTCATCACCATGCGCTTGGCCACCTTGAGCGCCAGCGGCAGGCCGTGGTCGGCGGCCACCATCGCCAGGGCCAGGTCCATGCCCGCGGTAATCCCGGCGCATGTCCAGACCGGCCCATCGCGGGTGTAGATCGCGTCGGGCAGGACGCGCACGCGCGGATAGCGCTGCAGGTCCTTCACGTCGCGCCAATGCGTGGTGGCCTGGCGCCCGTCCAGGATCCCGGCTTCGGCCAGCAGCAACGCGCCGCTGCACACCGAGGCGACCCGGCGCACGCGCGGCGCGGCGTCCCGCAGCCAGGCGACCAGGTCCACATTGGCGCGCGCACGGTCCAGTGCATCGCCCATGCCGCCGCAGACCAGCAGCGTGTCGGTGTCCGCCGGCAGGTCCTCGCACCGCAGGTCCGGCATCAGGCGCAGTCCGGAGGCCGTCGTGACCGGCCCCAGCCGCTGCGCGACCAGGCGCAGGTGGTACAGCGGCGGATGGCCCGGGTCGTCCTCGCGGGCCTGCCGGTCGGCCAGCGCGAACACCTCCAGCGGCCCGTTGACGTCCAGCGATTGGGCGTCGTCGTAGACCAGCATGCAAACGGTCCGTGCAGGCAGGGCGAGCGGCGGTGTGGCAGGGCAAGGCGGGGGACGCATCGCGAAAGGGTAGCGGAAGCGGCGCCCGGCGATCCGGGCGCCTGCCGTGCGGCGCCGGTGCGTGACGCGGCCGGATCACCCGTCGCCGGTGTCAATCGCGATAGGGGGGCAGCCACGCCCAGCCCGGCCAGCATGCGCAGCCTCGGCGAGTTCGAGCGCCGCCTCGATCCCACGCGCTTCGTGCGCATCCATCGTTCCGGCATCGTCGACCTCGACCCTTTCGACCGGGCCGAGCCGGCCGGCAGCGGCTGCTTCCGGGTCGCCCCGCGCAACGGCGAAACGCTGCGCACCAGCCGGGAAGGCGCACGCAAGCTGCGTGCGCTGTTGTTCCGAATGTGCCAGCGTGGCAGGGCACGTCCGCGTCTACGGGGGCGGCGACGTGGACCTCCTCGTCGTGTTGCTCGTGGTGGTCGAACGCCTAGATGCCGCCGGGGTCGGACCGCTCGACGCCTTCGAATCCACCCTTGAAAACAACGTCGCCGTAGTGAACGATCATCAGGTTGTCGACCCGTAGGTCGAACCCAAGGCTATGGCCGGGGGTGAACGCGCCCAGCTGGTCCGTAGTCAGGGAAACATAGCCGACATTGGCCATCACGTCGGCGAAACTGATGCCCTCGGGCAGCCCCGGCGCTAATGTGTAGGGACTGCTCGTAAAGCCAACCCAGCCGTCGGGCAGAACTGTACTGCGTGGATTCCATGTGAGACGCAGCGTACGCCAGTCCTGCCCCTCCGCCATGTCTGCCAGGTGATACACCACGACCGCCGTTCGCTCGGTGTTACCGATTCTCACCCAAAGTTTGGCGGGAAGAGGCAGTCCGGAAAAGTGATGAATCCGCTCGACCTTCAGGTCCAGACCGAAGGTCACGGCCACGCTGGACGCGTAATTGCCGACGAAGAATTCGGACCAGCCATTCCAGTACGAAAAGAACAAGCCGTCGATGTAGGGCTGGTACATCCGCGCATGCGCGCCGGGATTGCCGCCTTCGGATGGATACTCCGCAGTTCCCGAACCCAGTAGCCAGGGTGGTATCTGGTCGTATGTTTCGACTACGCCCGCAGTCTGGGCCGTAGCAGTCTGGGCGGCTGCCAACCCCAAAGCCAGCAACCGAACTCGCCATGCTCGTTGCATCTTCATGAGGCCTCCCTTCATCGAAGCGCCGGCATCTCCCCGCACTCGGGGTGCCGGCACGGATACGGACGGTGATGGGGGCACTACCGTTGCAGCGGAGTGGGGGTGGCCGAAACAGATCGGGGTGCTGCGGCCGGGATGGGCTTCAGCTCGAAACGCCGGCCGAGGCCGGATCACCCGTCGTGCATGTCAATCGCGATACGGGTCGGCCACGCCCAGCCCGGCCAGCACGCGCGTTTCCAGCGCCTCCATGCGCTCGGCGTCGGCGTCGGCTTCATGGTCGTAGCCGAGCAGGTGCAGCACACCGTGGACGGTGAGGTGGGCGTAGTGGTCGCGGGCGGTCTTGCCCTGTTCGGCGGCCTCGCGCGCGACGACCGGTGCGCAGATCACCAGGTCGCCGATCAGCGGCAGCCGGAGACCTGGTGGCAGGTCGGCAGGAAACGACAGCACGTTGGTCGCGTAGTCGCGACCGCGGTACTGGACATTGAGCAGCCGCCCTTCGTCGACGCCGACCAGGCGGATCGACAGCTCGGTCGCGCGGCGGCGGCGGGCGGCGGCGACGGCCGCGGCGACCCAGCGCGCGAAGCTCGTGCGCTGTGGCAGGCCGCGGCGCAGCAGGCCGACGGCGAGCGACAGGTGCACGGTCGGTTCGGCGGTCAAGCCGGCATCACCGCTCGAAGTCGTCGATGAAGAGGGAGCGACCGCAGCTGCTGGGATGCAGGCTGACGCGCGCGCCGCCGGATTCGGGCACGGTGATCTCGGCCGTGCGCATGTCGTAGTCGATGTCGGCGGGATTGGCCAGGCCATTGGCGACGACGACGGCCGGCGAGTCGATCGCGAACGGCGGGTCGAAGCGGCGCAGGCAGCCTCCGGCGGTACCGCAGCCGCTCCAGGCGGCGACGAAGAGCGTGCCGCGGCAGTCGAGCACGATGCCGTCGATGTTGCCGAGCGTGGTCTGGATCAGTGTCTGCGGCGTCGCGCCGGGCGTGCCGAGGTCCAGGCTCAGCACCTTGGCATTGCTGCCCCAGGTCGCGATCAGCAGGCGGTTGCCGTCGCGGTCGTAGACCACGCCGTTCGGCGTCGCGGTGCCGGTGGAGGTCAGCTCGACCTGCGTCGGCGCACCGAGGTCGGCGACGCCGACCTGGTAGATGCGCCGTCCGTTGAAGTCGCTGACGTAGAGCGTGTCCAGGCCGTTGGACGTGATGCCGTTGAGGAACGCGGCGCCGGTCAGCGGCAGGTTCATCACCGGCGCGGCGCTGTCGATGTCGTAGCCCTTGACGCGGCCGGAGTCGAGCACGAACAGCGTGCCGGCCAGCAGCTCGATGCCGTACGGCGAGGACGGGTCGGACGTGAACACGCTGAGCGTGCCGTCCTCGGCGCGTGCGAGCACGTTGCCGCCGCCGGTATTGCTGACCAGCAGGCGCTTGAGGCGCGGATGTGCCTCCACGCTTTCGGGCCCGTTGTAGGTCTGCGCGGCAGCCGGCAGGGCGGCGAGCAGGGCGAGCGCCGCCAGGCGGCGGTACGGGGTGATCATGGGGCTTCCTTCGGTAGGCCTTCGTGCGCCTCGTAGGCACGGACGATGCGTTGGACCAGCGGGTGGCGGACGACGTCCTTGGCGTTGAAGAACGTGAAGCTGATGCCCTCGACGTCGCGCAGCACCTCGATGGCGTCGCGCAGGCCGGAGCGGATGTGGCGCGGCAGGTCGGTCTGGGTGACGTCGCCGGTGACGACGGCGACGGAACCGAAGCCGATGCGTGTCAGGAACATCTTCATCTGCTCGACGGTGGTGTTCTGCGCTTCGTCGAGGATCACGAACGAGTCGTTCAGGGTGCGTCCGCGCATGTAGGCGAGCGGGGCGATCTCGATGACGTTGCGCTCGATCAGCTTGGTCACGCGCTCGATGCCGAGCATCTCGTAGAGGGCGTCGTAGAGGGGACGCAGGTACGGGTCCACCTTCTGCGTGAGGTCGCCGGGCAGGAAGCCGAGCTTCTCGCCGGCCTCCACCGCGGGACGCACCAGGATCAGGCGCTGGGCGCGGTTGTCGTTGAGCGCGTCGACCGCCATCGCGACGGCGAGGTAGGTCTTGCCGGTGCCGGCCGGGCCGATGCCGAAGTTGATGTCGTGGGTGGCGATCGCGTGCAGGTAGCGCGCCTGGTTGGGACCGCGGCCGCGGATCGTGCCGCGCTTGACCTTGACGCTGACGTCCTGGACGCCTTCGGCGGCCTCGGCGGCGATCGCCTCGATGCCCGACTCCTGCAGGTGCAGGTTGATCTGGGGCGCGGTCAGCACCTCGTCGGCGGTGGCGGCGTAGAGGCGCTGCAGCAGGCGCGTGGCCAGCTGCACCGGCCGCGCGTCGCCGATCACGCGGAACACGTGGCCGCGGTTGGCGATCTCGACGCCGAGCCGCAGTTCGATCTGGCGCAGGTGCTCGTCGAACGGGCCGACCAGGTTCGACAGCCGTTCGTTGTCGTCCGGCTCCAGGGTGAAATCGTGCTGGGTGGGTTCGGTCATAGGCGCGCGAGGGTAGCGCGCCGCCCGGCCGGCGTCACCCGAACACGCGGCGCGCAGCGTCCAGCATTCATCCGGCGGACGAGTCCGCTGCGCCACGGCCGCTGCATGACCTCCAGCGCGTGGCCTTCGCACCGCCCGGCAGCTACCATCCGGCGCTCGTCGCCGATCAGGATGGTCCGTCATGCCCGCCGCCGCTGGATTGCGTTCGCGCCGCTGTCTCGCCCCGGTCCTGGCCGCTGCGCTCGGATGGCCGCTGGCCGTGCCGGCAGCGAGCTGGATCGCCGAGATCGACTATGCCGACGACGCCGAGCGCGACCGGCTGGCGACGGAGTTCGGCCATCCCGCGGTCGATCCCTTGCGCCGGCGGGTCACGGCGGTGGCCGACGGCGCGACGCTGGCGCGCCTGGGCGCGGCCGGATTCGCGGTACGCATCGATGCGGTGGCCAGTGCGCGCCTGCAGGACCTGGAGCGCCACGGCGCCGCCGAGAGCATCCCCGGCTACGCCTGCTACCGCACGGTCGAGGAGTCCGAAGCGCGCATGCAGCAACTGGCGGCGACGTATCCGGCCCTGGCTTCGGTGGTCGAGATCGGGCCGTCGTGGCGGCGCACCCAGGACCCCGGCGCGGGTCACGCGCTCAAGGTGCTGCGTTTGACCCAGGCGGCGACGGCGGGCACGTTCCCGGACAAGCCGGCGCTGTTCGTGCTGGGCGGCATCCATGCGCGCGAGTACGTGACGGCGGAGGCGGCGCTGCGCTTCGGCGAGTGGCTGGCGACCGGCTACGGCCGCGACGCGGACGCGACGACGCTGCTCGACCACTACCAGATCCATCTGCTGGTGCAGGCCAACCCGGACGGTCGCAAGATCGCCGAGACCGGCGTGCTCTGGCGCAAGAACGCCGACGACGCCTTCGGCGCCTGCACGGCGCAGCCGCCGACCGGCAGCTACCACGCGGGCGTCGATCTCAACCGCAACTATCCGTTCAACTGGAACGCGGGCGGCGCCAGCGCCGATCCGTGCACGCAGACGTTCCGCGGGCCGGCGGCGGCGTCGGAGCCGGAGACGCAGGCGGTGATGGCCTATGTCGCCGGTGTGCAGGCCTCGGCCGGCGCGCCGTATGCGGGCGGCCTGTTCGCCGACCGCCGCCTCG
Organism: Dokdonella koreensis DS-123; assembly: GCF_001632775.1. Classification (NCBI taxonomy): domain Bacteria; kingdom Pseudomonadati; phylum Pseudomonadota; class Gammaproteobacteria; order Lysobacterales; family Rhodanobacteraceae; genus Dokdonella; species Dokdonella koreensis. The sequence goes on along the minus strand of NZ_CP015249.1, from coordinate 3,766,617 downwards.
ACGACCGCACCACGCCGGCAGCGGACACGGTCACCGGCGTGGTGCTGGACCTGCACAGCAACGGCCGGCTGGTGCTGTGGCCGTGGGGCGACACCGCGACGCCGGCGCCGAACGCGCCGCAGCTGACCACGTTCGCGCGCCGCATCGGCTGGCACAACGGATACCTGCCGATCGTCTCCAACGGCATCGGCGCGACCAGCGGCACCACGCCCGATACGGCCTACGGCGCGCTCGGCGTGGCGGCCTACACGATCGAGCTGGGCGGCCTGGACTTCTTCCAGGACTGCGCGGCGTTCGAGGACGACACCTGGCCGAAGAACCTGGCGGGACTGCGCTACATCGCGCGCAACCTGGCGGCGCCGTACCGGCTGCCGGCCGGGCCGGACGTGGCCGAGGTGCGCGTGGAGCCGAACCTGATCCTCGCCGGCGAGACGGCGCGGATCCGCGCCCGGGCGGACGACGGCGGCTACAACGTCTACGGCGCCGCGCAGCCGGTGTTCGCGATCACCGCGGCCAGCGCGAGCATCGACGCCCTGCCGTGGCACGCGGCGTCCAGCCTGCCGCTGACGGCGGACGACGGCGCCTTCGACCAGGCCGCCGAGGCGGTATCGGCGCCGGTCAGCGCCGCTGCGCTCGGGGCCGGCCGCCACCCCGTGCACGTGCAGGCGCGCAACGCCGCCGGCGCGGACGGTCCGCCGGCCTCGGCCTTCGTCGAGGTGGCGGCGGCCGGCACGGTGGCGACGGTCGCCGGTACCGTCACCGACCGCACGACCGGGCTGCCGCTGGCGGCCGGGGTGCGCCTGGTGGAGAGCGACGGCGACGTCCGCGCGCTGCCCGCCGCGAGCGACGGCAGCTACCGCCTGCATGCGCATCCGGGATCGGCGGTGCTGGAGGCGCGCCGCTTCGGCTACCTGACCGAGCGGATCGAGAACCTCGCGCTGGTGGCCGGCGCGACGCGCACGCGCGATATCGCGCTCAGTCCGCAGTGCAACGCGTTCGCCGACGACGTCGAGGCCGGCAATGCCGGCTGGACGCCGCAGCCGGCGACCGGCGGCTGGGGCATCGAGCCGACGGTGACCGGCCAGCACGTCTGGAACGACAGCCCGGGCGGGCGCTATCCGTCGAGCACGGACCTGCGCCTGGTCTCGCCGGCACTGGACCTGTCCGGCTACGCGGCGGTGTCGCTGGCCTTCGACGAGCGCTGCTACACCGAGGAAACCTACGATACCGGTGTCGTCGAGGTGTCGACCGACGCGGCGCATGCGGTCTGGAGCGAGGTCTACCGCTGCAGCGGCCGTGCGCAGTGGCGGCGCGTGACGCTGGACCTGCCGCAGCTGGCGGGACAGGGCAGCGTCCAACTGCGCCTGCGCACGCGCAGCGACGCCTCGGGTGAGTTCGACGGTTGGAGCGTGGACAACCTGACGGTGGGCCTGCCGGACGCGCAGTGCCGGGCCGGCGTCGATCCGCTGTTCGACGACGGGTTCGAGCCGTGATGCGGCTCCGACACGTCGGAGCCTGCCGATGACGGCGATCGGCGCCGGGCGCGCCGGCCCGGGCGCCGCGCCGGTACTCGCCGTCGCCGATCTCGCCAAGCGCTACGGCGCGACGACGGCGGTGGACGGCATCGCCTTCACGGTCGGCCGCGGCGAGATCGTCGGCCTGCTCGGCCCCAACGGCGCCGGCAAGACGACCACGATCAACATGATCCTGGGCCTGCTGGCGCCGAGCGCGGGCAGCATCCGGATCGACGGCGTGGACCTGGCGCGCCACCGTTCGCAGGCGCTGGCGCGCAGCAATTTCGCAGCGGTCTACGCGGCGCTGCCGGGCAACCTGACCGTGCGCCAGAACCTGCGCTGGTTCGGCATGCTCTATGAGGTGCCGGACCTCGGCCGCCGCATCGAGGACCTGCTGGCCGAGTTCGACCTCGTGCGCTTCGCCGACACGCGCTGCGGTCTGCTGTCCTCGGGCGAGCAGACGCGTGTGGGCCTGGCCAAGGCGGTACTCAACGATCCGGTCCTGCTGCTGCTGGACGAGCCGACCGCCTCGCTGGACCCGGCGACGGCCCAGGACCTGCGCGCACTGATCCGCGGCATCGCCGACCGTGGTCGTGGCGGCATCCTGTGGACCTCGCACAACATGCACGAGGTGCAGGCAGTCTGCGACCGCGTGCTGTTCCTGGCGCAGGGGCGCATCCTGCTGGAAGGCGATCCGCGCACGCTGCCGCACCAGCACGGTGCCGATTCGCTGGACGCGCTGTTCATCCGCCTGGCGCGCCAGCCGCTGGCGGCCGAGGGGGAGCGATGAAACTGCGTCGTGTCGGCGCGATCGTGCTGCGCCAGTTCTACCTGATGCGCGCCAGCCCGACCCGGCTGGTGCCGGCCTTCGCCTGGAGCGCGATCGACATCGTGCTGTGGGGCTTCATCACGCGCTACCTGGCCACGCTGTCGGATGCCGGGCCGGCGTTGGCGCTCGGTCTGCTCGGCGCGGTGCTGCTGTGGAATTTCTTCGGCCGCATCATGCACGGCGTGACGACCGCGTTCTTCGAGGACATCTGGGCGCGCAACCTCCTGAACCTGTTCGCGACACCGCTGGCGATCTCCGAATACGTGACCGGCCTGGTGCTGACCAGCCTGGCGACCGGCGCGATCAGCCTGGCGGTCATGCTGGCGCTGGCGACCGGGGTGTTCGGCCTGTCGTTCTTCGCCTACGGGCTGGCCTTCGTGCCGTTCCTGCTGGTCCTGCTGCTGTTCGGCGTGGGGCTGGGGATCCTGGCCAGCGCGATCGTGCTGCGGCTGGGACCGGCGTCCGAATGGCTGATCTGGCCGATCCCGGCGCTGCTGTCGCCGTTCGCGGCGGTGTTCTATCCGCTGTCGATCCTGCCGGCGTGGATGCAGTGGGTCGCCCACCTGCTGCCGCCGGCCTACGTGTTCGAGGGGATGCGGGCGATCCTCGCCGGCCAGCCGTTTCCGGCCCAGACCCTGGCCTGGGCGCTGGGGCTGGCGGTGCTGGAGGTGCTGGCGGCCTATGCGTTCTTCGTCCATATCCATCGCCGCGCGGTGCGCAGCGGCCTGCTGGCGCGCTACAGCGCCGAGAGCGTCAGCTGAGCGGCGCCGGGCGGGCCGGAACCGCGCCGTTACGCGGTTTCCGGCGGGCCCGCGGTTGACAGCGGCTTGCGTGACTGCCGAGAATCGCGGTCCTTTCTCGCCGGGCCCGCCCCGATCCCGATGCGTCCGCCCTTGAATCCGCGCGATTGCCTGGCCGTCATGCCCGCCCGTAACGAGGCGGCCACGGTGGGCGAAGTCGTGCGCGGCGTCCGCCAGGTGCTCGGCTGCGACGTGCTGGTGGTGGACGACGCCGGCGACGACGGTACCGCCGAGGCGGCCCGCGCGGCGGGCGCCGAGGTGCTGGTCCTGCCGATCGGGCTGGGTGCCTGGGGGGCGACCCAGGCCGGCATCCGCTACGCCTTGCGGCGCGGCTACGGCGGCGTGGTGACCCTGGATGCGGACGGCCAGCACCTGCCGTCCTCGCTGCCGGCGCTGTTCGGCGAACAGGCGCGCAGCGGAGCGGACGTGGTGATCGGCACCTGCACCGAGCGGCTCAGCCGGCCCAAGCGCGTCGCCTGGCACTACCTGCGCGTGCTGACCGGCCTGCCGCTGCGTGATTTCACCTCGGGCCTGCGGCTCTACCACCGCCGCGCGGTGGCGCGCCTGGCCTCGCCCGAGGCGAGCCTGCTCGACTTCCAGGACGTCGGCGTGCTGATGCTGCTGGCGCGCGAAGGCCGCACGATCGCCGAGGTGCCCACGCCGATGCGGCCGCGCTGCAACGGTCATTCGCGCGTGTTCGCGTCCTGGTGGGTGGTGCTGCGCTACATGATCAACACGACGGTGCTGTGCCTGGCGCGCTTCGACGCCGGCCGCCGTGCGCCGCGGCAGGCGCCCGCCGGGAGCGCGCGGCGATGAACGCCCAGCTCACCGCCGGCATCATCGGCATCGGCCTGGCACTGGCGATCCTCTACCTGGTCCGGCGCGACCACCTGCACGGTCCCTATGCGGTCTGGTGGCTGGGCGTGGCGCTGGCGACGCTGGTGCTCGGCCTGTTTCCCGCCCTGGTCGGCTGGCTCGGCCGCGCGACCGGCATCAGCTACGCGCCGGTGCTGCCGATCATCATCGGCCTGTCGTTCGTGCTGCTGCGCCTGCTCAAGCTCGACATCGAGCGCTCGCGCCAGGAGCGGCAGCTGCGGCGGTTGACGCAGAAGCTGGCGATCCTCGAGCGGGAGCTGGACCGGGTCGGCTACAAGCTGCCCGAAGGCGACCTCGACCTCGTCTCCGACGACGAATGAGCGTCCGGCGCGCCGTGGCGCCGTCCTGCTGAGGCCGCCATGCGCATCCTGCACGTCGGCAAGTACTACGCACCGCAGCGCGGCGGCATCGAGCGCTGCACGCAGGACCTGGCCGAATGGATGCGCGACCGCGGCCACGCGGCCGCCGCGCTGGTACACCAGCCGGCCGGTCGCCGGTACGCCGAATCGGCCACGGTCGACGGTATCGAGGTGGTGCGTGCCGGCTGTCTGGCCGCGCCGCTCTACACGCCGCTCAGCCCCGCTTTCGCACTGCACCTGGCGCGCCTGCTGCGCAGCTTCCGGCCGGACGTCCTGCACCTGCACCTGCCGAACCCGTCGGCGTTCTGGGCGTTGACCAGCCCGGCGGCGCGGCGGCTGCCCTGGGTGGTGCACTGGCACGCGGAGGTGCCGACCGATACGCCGGACTGGCGCCTGCGTGCGGCCTACCGCGTCTATCGCCCGTTCGAGCAGGCGCTGCTGCGCCGCGCCGCCGCCGTCGTGACCACATCCGAAGCCTACGGCGCGGCGAGCCGGGCGCTGGCACCGTGGCGGGCGAAGACGCGGGCGATCCCGCTCGGCATCGGCCCGGCGCCGGCCGTGGCCGCGGCACCGCCGGACTGGCCGGCCGGGACCGGCCTGCGGCTGCTGGCGGTGGGGCGCTTCAGCGCCTACAAGGGGTTCGACGTGCTGCTGGCCGCCTTGGCGCGGACGCCCGCTGCCGGCCTGGTGCTGATCGGCCAGGGCGAGGAAGCGCCGCGCCTGGCCGCGCTGGCCGACCGGCTCGGCATTGCCGCGCGCGTGCGCTTCGCCGGTGCCGTCGACGATGCCGTGCTGGCGGCGGCCTATGTGGCGGCCGATGCCGTGGTGCTGCCGTCGCTGGACCGCGGCGAGGCGTTCGGCGTGGTGCTGCTGGAAGCGATGCGGGCCGGCCGTGCGGTGATCGCCAGCGACGTGCCGGGCTCGGGTATCGCCAGCGTGGTCGGCGACGACGCCGGCCTGCGCGTGGCCCCGGGCGACGCCGGGGACCTGGCTGCGGCGATCGCGCTGCTCGGCGGCGATCCGGCGCGTCGCGACCGGCTCGGCGCGGCCGGCCGTGCGCGCTGGGAGGCCCGCTTCACGCTCGACCGTTCCGCCGCGCAGTTCCTCGATCTCTACACCGAGGTCATCGCCGGCGTCAGCGGCCGGCGCTGACCGGCCGCACGATCGTCACGCTCGCCGCCACGGCCAGCACCGGCGTCAGCACGCTGGCGTCGTGGTCGCTCGAATACAGCGTGAAGACGATGACGGCCTCGCCGTCGAGCCGGACGCCGCGCGTCAGGAACAGGAACTCGCCCTGGCGCGGGTGGCGGTCGGTCAGGCGCGCATAGGCGCCGTCGCCGGCCGGACCGAAGCGCACCGGCGCCACCGCGGTCTCGAGGAACCGCGGCAGCAGGCCGGACAGGCGGCTGACCAGGTAGCCCGGAAGGCCATCCACGGTCAGCGCCGGCAGCCCGAGGCGTTCGCGGGTGTTGACCTGGATCTCCAGGCCGAAGCGGCGCGAATCGGGCGGCAGCAGCCGCACGAAGGTGGTGCCGGCGCCGTCCTGGCGTTCGTAGGCGAGCCAGTCGGGCGGCACCTGCAGCTGGATGCGCCCCACCTGCGGGTTGTCGAAGTCGCGGACCGATGCGGGTTCGGCGGCCGGTGCCGGCAGCGCGGCGATGGCCGCCACGAAGAAGGCAATGCAGCGCCAGGTCCCGCGCGTGATCGCGGACACGCCGCCGCCGGGCCGGGATGCCGGCGCTGCGCGGCGGCGGATCCCGGTGGGCATCGGTCAGCGGCCGGCGGGGCTGCCGCCTGGCGGCCGCATCGCCAGCAATGCGGCCAGCGACACCGCCGCGGCGGCCGACAGGTAGTAGCCGACCCAGGCGAGGCCGTGGTGGCCGGCCAGCCAGGTGGCGATGTACGGCGCCAGCGAGGCACCGACGATGCCGGCGAGGTTGAAGGTCAGCGAGGCGCCGGTGTAGCGCACCGCGGTCGGGAACAGCTCCGCCAGTGCGGTGCCGAGCGGGCCGTAGGTGAGCCCCATCAGGCCCAGGCCGATCGCCAGGAACGCCAGCACGCCGGCCGGGCTGCCGGCGCCGAACAGCGGCGCGAAGGCCAGGCCGTAGGCACCGATCGCGACCGTGGCGCCGATCAGCACCGCGCGGCGGCCGCGCCGGTCGGCGGCCACCGCCGACAGCGGGATCGTCGCGGCGAAGAACAGCACGCCGACCATCTGCAGCAGCAGGAACTGCTCGCGCTGGTAGCCGAGAGCCGAGGTGCCCCAGCTGAGCGCGAAGACCGTCATCAGGTAGAACAGCACGAAGGTGGCGGTGGCCGCGAAGGTGCCGAGCACCAGCGCCAGCGGGTGCTGCGCCAGCACGGTGGCCATCGGCAGGCGCACGCGCTCCTCGTTGGCGATCGCGGCGCGGAACGCCGGCGTCTCGGTCAGCCTGAGGCGGACGTAGAGGCCGACGAACACCAGCAGCGCGCTCGCCAGGAACGGGATGCGCCAGCCCCAGGCGAGGAACTGCGCCTCGTCCAGCCACGCGGTCAGCAGCAGGAATACGCCGGTCGAGCAGAGGAAGCCGATCGGCGCGCCGAGCTGCGGGAACATGCCGTACCAGGCCTGGCGGCCGGGCGGGGCGTTCTCGGTGGCCAGCAGCACGGCACCGCCCCATTCGCCGCCGAGGCCCAGCCCTTGGCCGAACCGGCACAGCGCCAGCAGGGCCGGCGCCAGCAGGCCGATCGAGGCGTAGGTCGGCAGCAGGCCGATCAGCACGGTCGAGCCGCCCATCGTCAGCAGGGCGGCGACCAGGGTGGCCTTGCGGCCGATGCGGTCGCCGAAGTGCCCGAACAGCGCCGAGCCGATCGGCCGCGCGAAGAAGGCCAGGGCGAAGGTCGCCAGCGACTGCAGGGTGGCCGAGGCCGGGTCGCCGGACGGGAAGAACAGCTGCGGGAACACCAGCACCGCGGCCGTTGCGTAGATGTAGAAATCGAAGAACTCGATCGTCGTGCCGATCAGGCTCGCGAACAGCACGCGCCGCGGCGAGTTGCCTGCGGGTGTCGCCATGTGGTCCGTCCCCCTCCGGGTCCCGCCCCGGGCGGCGCCGATTCTGGCACCCGCGGGGGGCGGAACGCACGGGTCCGCCGCCGGCCGGCGCAACCTGCACTCGCTTTGCGGCGAAAACCCCTGTACAGTGGCGGCACTGTGTTTACCAGGGTCACTGTGAATCGTGGCCCGATGTGGTTGATCGCTCGATCCGCTCCTTCGTTCCCTCTCGCGTTCTCCTTGGCAACTCAGTACCGGCCGACGGCTTTTTCGTAGGCCACACCCATTTCATCACTTATTGAGTTGTCAGGAGTTAGAGACATGGCCAATCGCCAGAACGGTACCGTCAAGTGGTTCAACGACGCCAAGGGCTTCGGCTTCATCACGCCGGAAAGCGGCCCGGATCTTTTCGTGCATTTCCGCTCGATCCAGGGCAGCGGCTTCAAGTCGCTCCAGGAAGGCCAGCGCGTGACGTTCGTCGCCGTGCAGGGCCAGAAGGGCATGCAGGCCGATGAGGTCCAGGTCGCCTAAGAAGCGCCCGCAGCCGCCCAGCGGCAGATCCAAGCAAACCCCGGGTGGCGACACCCGGGGTTTTTTGTTGGGCGCCGCGCGGAAATGCGCCGTGCCGCGGGAAGCGTTCGCCGCCGCCTGATGCCGGCCGGGCATCTAGCCACCGCAGCGGCTCGTCCGTAATACTCCCCCTGAGGGATCGGCCTGCACGCGTCGACCCTCGGCCGGTCGCGACGTCCGGCGGACCCATGAAGTGCCTTCAGGGGGGCATGCGGTGCTGATCGTCAAGGCAGCGATTTGGGCGCTGTTGCTGGCTTCCGTTCTGGTCTTCGTCCTGGGAGCGCTGCTGTCGTTCAAGCGGGTGCGCGATCTGCTCGCGCAGATGTCCCAGGCCGTGGAGGCCGATCTGGCGGCCCATCCCCTTGCCGACCTGCGCAAGCGGCTCTACGAGTATCTGCTGCGGGTGTTCTTCCTGACCAGGAACGGCCGCGTTTCGCGCCTGAAGACCCTGGGACTGGGCGTAGCTGGCGTGGCGAGCCTCGTGATGGCGGCCGACCTGATGCGGTCGGAGCCAGCGCGCGATGCCGCGCTTGAGCTGGCGCAGGGGGCCGTGATGGCGGTACCGGTGCATTGGCTGGTCGAGTACCAGTGTGTCGTGTGGTTCTTTCGAGCCTACAAGCGGCTGAGCGGGAGCGGCCTGGCCAGGCAGGTGGCCCGGGCGACGTTGGCATCGCTGTCGGGAACCGTCGCGGCGTGCATCGGCGCGTCGTTGGCGATGGTCGGGTTGGTCGTCACCGCGATGGTCGCCATGGGCGAGCGGTTCGATCCGGGCTTCCTGCTGGCCATCGCGCCGGCCGTGATGCATGGATACACCCTCGTCGGCCTGTTCCTGATCGACGTGCTTCTGGGGCTGGAGATCGCGATTCCGAACCGGGGTCCCGTCATCGCGTTGATGCTGGTCTCGGTGACGCCGACGTTCTTTGCGATCCTCCTCTGGTTGGTCGTGGCGGCCATCAGCACGAACCACTCCGTCCTGCACGGCTTGAAGCGCGTGCTCGACAGACTCGGATCGCTGACCGCGCCGATCCTGATGGGTGTTTCCTACACTTTGTTCCGGCACGCCCTGGATCTGATGCAGGCTTATTCGTTCCTGGCCCTGTGAAGCGGCCGCCTGCGGCCGCTTCTGCCGTGCGCGCCGACGGCTACGGCTCGAAGTCGTCCGCGAACAGCACGTCCGAGGCCGGCAGCGCGGCCAGGCCGTTGCGCGATGCGCCGCCGATCACATCGAAGCGGCCGCCGGCATAGATCACGCCGCTCGACGCGCGTGCCAGCGCGAGCACGTCGGCATCGGCGCCCGGGTTCCAGTCCGGATCGACGGCGCCGGTAGCGGCATCCAGCCGTGCGATGCGATCGCGGCCGATGCCGCCGACGGTCGACACCTTGCCGCCGACGTAGACCCAGCCGGCCGGGTCCGTCGCCAGTGCGGTGACGGCACGATCGGCACCGGGGTTCCAGGACGGATCGGCAGCGCCGGCACCGGTGCCGGCCAGCCTGGCCAGTCGCGCGCGCGCCTGGCCGCCGGCATGGGTGAAGCTGCCGCCGGCGTAGACGCGGCCGGCTGCATCGACGGCGAGCGCACTGACTTCCTCGTCGGCGCCGGGATTCCAGGCCGGATCGACCGCTCCGGTGCCGCTGCCGGCGATCTTGGCCAGGCGGTTGCGCGGCTGCCCGCCGACGCTGGTGAAGCGGCCGCCGGCATAGACGTTGCCGGCGCCGTCGGTGGCGAGCGCGTAGACGCCGCCACCGGCGGCGTTCGGATTCCAGTCCGGGTCGAGCGTGCCGTTGGGCCGCAGCTTGGCCAGGTAGTTGCGCGGCGTGCCGCCGACCGAGGTGAAGGCGCCGCCGAACACGAAGCTGCCGTCCGGCAAGGCGACCACCGCCCGCAGCACGCCGGATATCGTCAAGGGGCCGGGCTCGCCGAGCGAGGCGGCCACCAGCGCCAGGATCGCGTCGTCGGCGCTGGGATGGGTGTCGATCGTGCCGTCGCTCTTCAGCCGCAAGGCGTACGGCGCCAGGATGCCGTTGGCCTTGAGGAACTCGCCGCCGACCAGCATGCCGTACGGACGCTCGAGCAGCAGGGAGGCGGCGCGGGCCGGTGTTTCGGCATCCACCGCAGCGCCGGGCGCGCCGACGCCGCTGCCCGAGAGCATGGCCAGGCCCAGGCGGTAGGCGCCACCGACATGGAAGAAGCTGCCGCCGGCGTACACCCGGCCGGCGTCGGCCAGCAGCGCGCTGACCTGGCCGCCCTGGGGCGAGGGGTTCCAGTTCGCGTCGGCCGCGCCGCTGCCGTTGCCGGACAGCTTGGCCAGGCCATTGCGCGCCTGGCCGCCGATCGTCGTGAAGAGGCCGCTGGCGTAGACATGGCCTGCGGCGTCGACGGCCAGCGCGCCGACCCGGCGATCGGGTGCCGGGTTCCAGCCGGCATCGACTGTCCCGTTGGCCGTGGAGAGCTTGGCGACATAGGGGCGGGCCTGGCCGCCGATCGTCGTGAACTCGCCGCCGGCATAGACGCCGCCGGCGCCATCGAGCGCCAGCGCGCCGACCAGGCCGCTGGCCGTCGGATTCCAGGTGGCATCGACCACGCCGCCACCCGAGATCCGCGCGATGTACCGGCGGGCCTGGCCGCCGACCAGGAAGAACTGGCCGCCGGCATAGACATTGCCCGCGCCATCGACGGTGAGCGCACGGACGGTGGAATCGGGCGCCGGGTCCCAGGTCGCGTCCACCGCGCCCGAGCCGGTACCGGCGAGCTTGGCGAGGTTCGCACGGTTCTGGCCGCCGATCATGCCGAACTGGCCGCCGGCATAGACGGCGCCGCCGGCATCGACCGCCAGTGCATAGACGAACGAATCGGGCGCCGGATTCCAGCTCGCATCGGCCGTGCCGGTGCCGGTGGCGGAGACCTTGGCGAGGTTCGTGCGCGACTGCCCGCCGATGGCGTAGAACCAGCCGCCGACATAGACATTGCCGGCCGTGTCGGCGGCGAGCGCATAGACCTCGCGATCGGGGGCCGGATTCCAGTCCGGATCGAGCGTGCCGTCGGGCCGCAGCTTGGCCAGGTTGGCCCGCGGCTGGCCGTTGACCGAGGTGAATGTGCCGCCGAACACGAGGCTGCCATCGGGCAGCCGCAGCAGCGCCTGGACGCTGCCGTTGACGACCAGGTGGAGGTCGGGGCGGGGCAGCGGCGCCGGGCTCTGCGCCGCTGCGGGGATCGACCCGGCGAGCGCCGCGAGGAGGACCCCGGCGAAACGGATGATCGCAGTGGGACGCCGCGCGGCGCGGAGCGGCAGGCACCGGAGCGGGACGGGGGTGCGGGTCGGGTTCATGGCGGTTCCGTGGTCGGCGTCGAAGCGGTCGGGGGCTGCACCCGCGCGGCGGAGGGGTGTCTGTCGTGCCCCAGGGCGCAGGACGGCGCCGCCGTGTGTCACCCCGGCCTTCCGGTCATGGCCGGGCCCCGCGCTGCGGGTCGGCCGCCGGCGCGCAACGGCGCCCGCCGGCCGCGTCCCACGGTCCCGCGCGCAGCCGCCGACGGTGTACGGCGGACCCGGCCGCCGATGACATGCCAGCATCACGGGACCGCAACGATGTCCGGCCACACTCCCCGCGCTTCGTCGCTGCACCTTCGTGCGGCGCCGCCGTTTTTTCTTTCGGGGAGTACCCACCATGGCTTTTGTTCGCACATACCGGCTGGCCGCCGGATTGTTGCTCGTGCTGTCCGCCAGCGCCGCCCAGGCGCAGATGCGGATCACCGAATGGATGTACGACGGCGCCGGCGGCGAGTTCATCGAGCTGACCAACGTCGGCACGACGGCGGTCGACATGACCGGCTGGCGCTACGACGACGACAGCGCCAATCCGGCGATCGGCTTCGACCTCAGCGGCTTCGGCAGCGTGCAGCCGGGCGAGTCGGTGGTGCTGGCCGAGAGCGAGACCGAAGCGTTCCGCAGCGACTGGCGCCTGTGCGCCGGCGCCAAGATCCTCGGCGGCTACACCAACAACCTCGGCCGTGCCGACCAGATCAACCTCTTCGACGGCAGCGGCACGCTGGTGGATCGCCTGACCTACGGCGACCAGGCGTTCCCGGGCAGCATCCGCACGACCGGTGCCAGCGGCTGGGTATCGGCGGCGGGCCTCGGTGCGAACAACGTCTTCGCCTGGACGCTGTCGGCGGTCGCCGACGGCGAAGGCTCGGTGACCTCGAACAACGGCGCAATCGGCAGCCCCGGTCGCAGCACGCGCGCCGGCACGGCCTATGACCCGTGCGGCGGTGGCGCCCAGGCGCAGATGCGGATCACGGAGTGGATGTACGACGGTGCCGGTGGCGAGTACATCGAGCTGACCAACGTCGGCACTGCGCCGGCCGACATGACCGGCTGGCGCTACGACGACGACAGCGCCAATCCGGCGATCGGCTTCGACCTCAGCGGCTTCGGCAGCGTGCAGCCGGGCGAGTCGGTGGTGCTGGCCGAGAGCGAGACCGAGGCGTTCCGCAGCGACTGGCGCCTGTGCGCCGGCGCCAAGATCCTCGGTGGCTACACCAACAACCTCGGTCGCGCCGACCAGATCAACCTCTTCGACGCCAGCGGCACGCTGGTGGACCGCCTGACCTACGGCGACCAGGCATTCCCGGGCAGCATTCGCACGACCGGCGCCAGCGGCTGGGTGTCGGCGGCGGGTCTCGGCGCGGACGACGTGTTCGCCTGGACGCTGTCGGCGGTCGCCGACGGCGAAGGCTCGGTGACCTCGAACAACGGCGCGATCGGCAACCCCGGCCGCAGCACGCGCGCCGGCACGGCCTATGATCCGTGCGACGGCGGCGGCCCGGCGCCGGTGCTGGCCACGATCGCGGCCGGTTCGCAGTTCGCTTGCGGACTCGATGCCGGCGGCTTGCCTTATTGCTGGGGATCGGATGCGGGGGGGCGCCTGGGCAATGGCGCGGCCGTGACGTCCAACATGGTCAGCCCGTATCCGGTGGACCTGACCGGCCTGCCGGCCGGAACGCGGTTCGCGTCGATCGTGGCGGGCATGTCGTTCGCCTGCGGGTTGACTAGCGACGGCCTGGCCTACTGCTGGGGACAGGACGAGTACGGCCAGCTCGGCAACGGCGCGGCGGTGACCGCCAACCAGCCCGCCCCGGTCGCCGTCGACATGACGCCGCTGGCCGGCAAGGGCTTCGTCTCGCTGGCGGCCGGCTCCACGCATGCCTGCGGCATCGCCGAGACCGGCACCGCGTATTGCTGGGGCCGCAGCGGCCCGCTCGGCCTGCCGGCCGGCGTCACCGGCAACCAGGCCAGCCCGTCGCCGGTGGACATGGCGCGGCTGCCGGCCGATACGTCGTTCGTCTCGCTCAGCGCGGCATCCGGCCATACCTGCGGCCTGGCCAGCGACGGCAACCTCTACTGCTGGGGTCGCAACGGCAACGGCCAGCTCGGCATCGGCACCAGCGGCCAGACCGACCTTCCGATCAGCGCGGTCGTCACCTCGGGACTGCCGGCGGGGACGCACTTCGCGGCGGTGACCGCCGGCGACAGCCACAGCTGTGCGCTGACCACCGGCGATGTCGCCTACTGCTGGGGCGCCGGCATCAACGGCGCGGTCGGCAACGGCGCGCAGAGCCTGGACATCCTGCTGCCCAATCCGGTCGTGACGACGACGATCCCGGCCGGCACGCATTTCATCGCGCTGGAAGGCGGCAGTACCAATACCTGCGGCATCCTCGACACCGGCGCGGCCTACTGTTGGGGCTTCGCCAACTGGGGCGCGCTCGGCACCGGCGACGGTACCTCGCGCTACAGCCCGCATCCGGTGGCAACGGCGACGCTGCCGCCCGGAACGGTCTTCACCGAACTGAGTGCCGAGAACAACCTCACCTGCGGCGCCACCGCGGCCGGCCGCTTCTACTGCTGGGGCCGCGACGACCAGGGCCAGCAGGGCAACGGGCCGTCGCTCACGGCCGATCCTTCACTGGTGCCGACGCTCGTCGAGCCGTTCGCGCCGGTGACCGGCCTGCCGCCGACGATCACGGCTGCCGATTCGATCGTCGTGGGCTCGGTCGGTGATCCGACCAACCTCGGCACCACGCTGACGATCGCCGATCCGGACAGCCCGCTGGCCGGCCTGACGATCCAGGTGACGACCGCGAACGCGTCCGTGATCACGCCGGCCGGCGTGACCCTTTCGGGCGAGGGCGCCGAGCGGACCGTGACGTTCGCGCCGGTGGGGCGCGGCCTTTCCAATGTGACCTTCATCGTCACCGACCCGGACGGCAACGGCCAGTCGGCGACGCTGCAGTACGCTTCCTCGACGCAGGCACCCGACCCCAGCGGCCGCTACCACCACCACATCAGCGACGCTTCGGCCGCGCTCGACGTCGGTGATGGCTACGTGATCCTGCTCAACGACGAGACCAACACGATCTTCCTGCACCGCGCGGGCGAGACCGGACGGCCGGTCAAGACCTGGGCGTTCAACGCATCACAGCTCGGGACCAGCTCGGAGATCGACTTCGAGGGCATCACGCGTTCGGGCGACCTGCTGCTGCTGACCGGCTCGCACGGCAACAACCGCAGCGGCTCGGCGCGGCCGGAGCGCCGCACCTTCGTGGCGGCGACGATCACCGGCTCGGGTGCCGGGACGGAGCTGGTGTTCCGCGGCCGCTACAACAACCTGTGGGCGGAACTGCGCGCCTGGGACCAGACCAACGGCCACGGCCTGGGCGCCAATGCGCTGGGCTTCATTGCCGCCACCGCCGGCGGCGTGCTGCCGAATGCGCCGGGCGGGTTCAACATCGAGGGATTGGAGTTCAATCCCGACGGTTCGGCGGTCTACCTGGGCTTTCGCGCGCCGACGATCCAGCGCGAAGGTCGCTACGATGCGCTGATCGTGCCGCTGCTCAACGCTGCCGCGCTCACCAATGGCACGCCCGGCAGCGGCCCGGCGGTGTTCGGCGCGCCGATCTTCCTCGACCTCGGCGGCCGCAGCATCCGCGCGCTGGCGTCCAATGCCCAGGGCGACTACCTGATCTCGGCCGGTCCGTCGCCGCAGAACGAGTCCTGGGCGCTCTACACCTGGGACGGCCGTCCGGACCATGCGCCGCAGTTCAACCAGACCCTGCCGAGCGACGACGGCCTGACCGGCGGCGCCTGGGAGGCGATCGGCGCGGTGCCGCATCCGCTGGTGGAGGGCGCGACCGTGCGCGTCATCACCGACAGCGGCGACACCAACTTCTACGGCACCGGTGCCACCAAGGATCTGCAGCAGGTCTACCAGAAGTCCTACAGCCAGGCGTTCACGCTGGCCGCCGTGCCGACGGACCGGCCGGCGATGCGCATCACGGAATGGATGTACGACGGCGCCGGCGGCGAGTTCATCGAGCTGACCAACGTCGGCACGACGGCGGTCGACATGACCGGCTGGCGCTACGACGACGACAGCGCCGATCCGGCGATCGGCTTCGACCTCAGCGGCTTCGGCAGCGTGCAGCCGGGCGAGTCGGTGGTGCTGGCCGAGAGCGAGACCGAGGCGTTCCGCAGCGACTGGCGCCTGTGCGCCGGCGCCAAGATCCTCGGTGGCTACACCAACAACCTCGGTCGCGCCGACCAGATCAACCTCTTCGACGCCAGCGGCACGCTGGTGGACCGCCTGACCTACGGCGACCAGGCGTTCCCGGGCAGCATTCGCACGACCGGCGCCAGCGGCTGGGTGTCGGCGGCGGGTCTCGGCGCGGACGACGTGTTCGCCTGGACGCTGTCGGCGGTCGCCGACGGCGAAGGCTCGGTGACCTCGAACAACGGCGCAATCGGCAGCCCCGGTCGCAGCACGCGCGCCGGCGTCGCCTACGATCCGTGCGGCAGCGTCACCGAGTACCTGCTGACGGTGGCGATCGAAGGCGCCGGCCAGGGCCTGGTCAGCGGCGACGGCATCGCCTGTCCGGGTGACTGCGAGCAGCGCTACGCGGCCGGCACGGCCGTGCAGCTGACCGCGACGCCGGCCTCCGGCTTCGTGTTCGGCGGTTGGAGCGGCGCCTGCAGCGGCAGCGCCGCGTGCACGGTGGCGATGAGTGCCGACCAGAACGTCATCGCCACGTTCGTCGCCGCGCCGTTGCCGGTGCTGGCCTTCGACCCGGCGAGCCTCGATTTCGGCGAGGTCCAGACCGGCACCACCGCCACGCCGCTGACCGCCACCTTGCGCAACACCGGCGCGGCGGACGCGAGCGAGCTCAACTTCACCGCACCGGGCGGCGCCTTCACGGCCGACACCAGTGCCTGCGGTACCGTGCTGCCGGCCCAGGCCAGCTGCGCGGTCGTCGTCAGCTTCGCGCCGACCGCCGCCGGACCGGCGACCGCCGTGCTCGGCGTCGGCAGCGCCGGCGGCGTCACCGCCACGCTCGGCCTGCAGGGCGTCGGCCGCGTGCCGGTACCCCAGACCGACCTGGCGGTCGGCCTGGTCGCCCATCTGGACTACGCCCAGCGCGGCCAGCTGCTCGACTACGTGGTCACCGTCAGCAACCTCGGTCCGGACCCGACCACCGCAGCCAGCGTGGCGAGCAGCCTGTCGCCGGCGCTGGATCTCGACTTCGCCACGTGGCTGTGCATCGACGCGGCCGGCAGCGGCTGTACGGCCAGCGGCACCGGCAACCTCGGGGATGCCGGCCTGACGATTCCGGTCGGCGGCAGTGTCAGCTACCTGGTGAGTGCACCGGTGCGCTGGGAAGCCGATGGCGCGGTGACGACGCAGGCCCAGGCCATGGACGATCGCGATCCGAACCTGGGCAACAACACGGCCGAGGTCTCCGGCCAGGTCGTGATCCATCGCGACGGCTTCGAGCCGGAGAACCCGGGTGCATTGCCGCTGGACGCGGTGAGCGCGTCCCTCGCCACCGGCGATACGCTCGGCCTGACCTGGCCGGCACCGGGCCAGCCGCTGATCGAGACCGTGCTGGCAGCGGTACCGGACGGCCTGCAGCCGGCATCCGGGGCGTTCCGCCTGGAACGGCTCAATCACGGGGTGCGTACCTGGCTGCGGCTGGTCGCGCAGGACGAAGGCGGCAACGCCTATGCCACCGGCTGGCTGGCGGTGGTCGCGGGTGCCGAGCTTCGCCTGGCGCTGGTGCCGGCACCGCGTCCGGAGGACGCGAGCGGCGGGACCGGCGCGCCGACGGCACGGCTTCGCGTCGCCGGTGCCGAGCTGCAGCTTCCGCTGGCCGGACAGCCCGTCGCCTACCGGCTGCGGTCGGCCCTGCCGCTGGTCGTCGCGCCCGAAGGCGACGCCGACTAACCGGCTGTCGAGCTACGAACACCCTGTCAGCGCGATCCCGGGAGGGATCGCGCGCGGAACGACGGCGCACGCCGTCGGTCCGCGGAACCGGTAGCGCGGCCTTGCTGCAACCGCATGTGCGTCGAGAACGGGCAGGGCAACCCTTTCTCGACACCGTGCCAGCGACGGCGGGCGGGCCGGGCGCGTGCGCCTGGTTCCGCGTCCGGCGCCGCAGGGCCGGCTGCTTCGCGGCAGCCGACCGGGCCGGTGGCGGAAGCCTCGCCCCTGGCACGCACCATCCGAGACGGAAGCGACCGCGGAGAACCTTGCTGCGGCGCTCGTGGCCGAGCGGCACGCCGGCGCGCCTTGCGGTCTCGCCGGCAGCTCGGGCGGGCAATCCGCGCGTCGTGGCCGTTGCCAAGGCGCTGCGCGGACAGGGCCGGCTCCGAGGTCCGCGCGTCAGCGTGCGACCACCACCTCGACCGCGTGCTCGCCGCCGTCGTCGACCAGGGCCAGCGTGGTGCCGCCCGGCGCGACCGGGCCGTCGCCGACGACGACCGCCACGCGATAGGTCGTACCGCCGTAGCGGTAGCTGAAGCGGAAGCCGGGCCAGCCGGCGGGCAGGCGCGGATCGATGCGCAGCTGCGCGCCCTCGCGGCGGATGCCCAGCAGCGACTCGATCGCCAGGCGGTACATCCAGCCGGCCGAGCCGGTGTACCAGGTCCAGCCGCCGCGGCCGGTATGCGGCGCGACCGCGTAGACGTCGGCCGCGACCACGTACGGCTCGACCTTGTAGACCTCCGCTTCCTCGCGCGTGCGCGCATGGTGCAGCGGGTTGATCATGTCGAACAGCGCCCAGGCGCGCGCGGTGCGTCCGGCCTGGGCGAAGGCCATCGCCGCCCAGATCGCCGCGTGCGTGTACTGGCCGCCGTTCTCGCGCACGCCGGGCACGTAGCCGCGGATGTAGCCCGGGTCCGGCCCGGCACCGTCGAACGGCGGGGTGAGCAGCTGGACCAGCCGGGCGTCCGGCTTGACCAGTTGCGCGTCGAGCGCGTCGAGCGCCTGTGCCGCGCGCGCGGCGGGAGCGGCATCGGACAGCGTCGCCCAGCTCTGCGCGATCGAGTCGATGCGGCACTCGGCGTTGCGCTGCGAACCCAGCGGCGTGCCGTCGTCGAAATAGGCGCGCCGGTACCAGCCGCCGTCCCAGCCGTGCCGGTCGAGCTGCTCGCGCAGCACCGCCGCCGCGGTCTCGCAGCGTTCCGCAAAGGCCGCATCGCCGCGATCGCGCGCCAGCGGCGCGAAATCGACCAGCACGCGGTGCAGGAAGAAGCCCAGCCAGACGCTTTCGCCGCGTCCGGCGCTGCCGACGGTGTTCATGCCGTCGTTCCAGTCGCCGCTGCCGATCAGCGGCAGGCCGTGCGCGCCCAGGCGCAGGCCGTGCTCGATCGCACGCACGCAGTGCTCGTACAGCGTGGCGTGGTCGTCCCAGCGCAGCGGCAGGTCGTAGTAGGATTCCTCGTCGGCGTTGAGCGGCCGGCCTTCCAGGAACGGCCGGGTCTCGTCGAGGACGGCGCGGTCGCCGCCGCAGGCGATGTAGCGGCAGCAGGCCAGCGGCAGCCACAGGTAGTCGTCCGAACAGCGCGTGCGCACGCCGCGGCCGGCGGGCGGGTGCCACCAGTGCTGCACGTCGCCCTCCTTGAACTGCCGCGATGCGCACAGCAGCAGCTGATCGCGCAGCCGCCGCGGTGCGGCATGCACCAGCGCCATCGCGTCCTGCAACTGGTCGCGGAAGCCGAACGCGCCGCCGGACTGGTAGTAGCCGCTGCGCGCCCACAGCCGCGCCGAGATCACCTGGTAGAGCAGCCAGCCGTTGGCGAGCCGGTCGAGCGCGCGGTCGGGCGTGGCGATCTGCACCGCGCCGAGCAGGTCGGCCCAGCGCGCACGGACGGCTTCCAGCGCGTCGCGCGCGGTACCCGGCTGGCGCAGGCGCAGGATCAGCGCGCTGGCGTCGTCGGCCTGGGCCGCCGCGCCGAGCCGGAAGATCAGTTCGCGCGACTGGCCGTCCTCCAGCTCGAACGGGATCTGGATCGCCGCGCACGGATCCATCAGCGCGCCGACCCGGCCGGACAGGCGCTGGCGCTGCAGGGCCGCCGGCTGCGCCAGCGTGCCGTTACGGCCGATGAACTCCAGGCGGTCGCCGGTCAGCGTGCGGGCCGGCTCGTCGACGTCGAAGAAGGCCACCCGTTCGCCGAACTCCGGATGGAACCGGTTGCGCGCGACCAGCGCGCCGCTGCGCGGATCGAGCTCGGTGACGACGTGCATCGCCGATTTCTCGGCGAGGTCGCCGAGCACCCATTCGACGTAGCCGGTCGCCGAGAGCGCCCGGCGCCGGCCGGACAGGTTGCGCAGCCGCAGCACGAAGAACTTCACCGCCGCGTCCGGCGCCACGTAGATGCGCAGCTCGCTGCGTATGCCGTCCTCGACGTGCTCGAACACGCTGTAGCCGAAGCCGTGCCGCGTCGTGTACGGCCCGCTGCCGCGAGCCGGCAGCGGCGCCGGCGACCAGTAGCGGCCGCTGTCCTCGTCGCGCAGGTAGAACGCCTCGCCGGCGGCATCGGTGACCGGGTCGTTGTGCCACGGCGTCAGGCGGTACTCGTGTGCGTTCTCGTGCCAGGTGTAGCCCATGCCGCTTTCGCTGACGACGCAGCCGAAGTGCTCGTTGGCGATGACGTTGGACCAGGGGGCCGGCGTCGTCTCCCCGGGGCGGCTCACGATCAGGTACTCGCGGCCGTCCTCGGAGAAGCCGCCCAGGCCGTTGTCGAGCGCCGGTGACGGCGCCGGCTCGGGTTCGACTGCCGCGGACACGGGCGGGTTCTCGCGCGGCAGCAGCCGCGGCGGCGTCGGGTCACCGATCGCGCGGCGCCGCAGCTGCTCGCCGAAGCTGCCGTTCTTGTCGCTGAGCACGACCCGCGCCACCGCCAGCAGCAGTACCCGGTCCTCGTGCGGGATCTGCTCGACCGCGCGGACGAAGATGCCGCCGGGGCGTTCGAGCACGTTGGCGTCGACGCTGGCGGCGATCATCCCCATCAGCGCGTCGTTGAGGCTCTGCCGGTAGCCGCCGCGCTCCTCGTTCCAGATCACGAGGTCCACGACCAGGCCCTTCATGCGCCAGTAGGCGTGCGCCTGCACCGCTTCGCGCGCCAGGTCCAGGTGCGCCTCGTCGCTGACCTGCACCAGCATGATCGGCAGGTCGCCGGAGATCGCATAGGTCCACAGCCCGGGCTGGCCGCGGCGGTTGCGCACGACCAGCTGCGCCTCGGCGCGCAGCGAGGCGTGGCTGTAGAGCAGCCGGCCGGCCAGGTGGGCATAGGTCTGCGCCGCCGCTTCGCTGATGTTGATCTGGCGCAGCGAGATCTGGCTGTGGGTCCAGGCCAGGTCGATCACGCGATCGGCCAGCCGCCGGTCGTGATAGGTGTCGGCCAGCTGCAGGCACTGGTCGCGGCTGGCGCCGACGCCGGTGACCAGGTCGACCAGGACGGTCTGGTCCGGCGGCACGCGGATGCGGCTGCGGATCGCCACGATCGGATCGAGCACCGAGCCGGCCGTGCCCGACAGGTCGGCGCCCGGTGCCAGCGCGGCGGCGCGCGCCGGCGAGCCGTGGCGCCCGAGGAAGCGCGCGCGATCGGTCTCGAACGAGGTGCCCAGGCTCTGGCCTTCGTGCACGGCCAGCAGGTGGAACATCCACGGCGGCTGGTCGTGCGCGTCGCGCGGCCGGCGCGAGCAGACGATGGCATTGCGCGAGGCGACGATCTCGGTCTGCACGAACAGCTTGCTGAAGGCCGGATGCAGGCTGTCGCTGATCGCCGGCGCCAGCACCACCTCGGCATAGCTGGTGACCTCGATCGTGCGCGCGGTCGCCGCGCGGTTGGTGATGCGGGTGCGGCGCAGCTCGATGTCGTCCTCGGGAGACACGACGATCTCGGTATGCGTTTCCCAGTCGTCCAGGCGGCGGCGGAATTCCACGCGCGCCTCGGTGAAGACCGCCTCGTAGGTTTCGTCGGCCTCCAGGGTCGGCTGGAACGCGGTCGACCACACCCGCCCGCTGCCGAGGTCGCGCAGGTAGCAGAAGCTGCCCCAGTCGTCGCGCGTGGGATCCTCGCGCCAGCGCGTCAGCGCAATCGAGCGCCAGCGGCTGTAGCCGCCGCCGGCGCTGCTCAGCATCAGGTGATAGCGCCCGTTGGAGAGCAACTGCACGGCCGGCACCGCCGGATCGGGACGATCGAACACGCGCAGCGGCACCGCTGCCGCTTCGCCGGCGTTGCGCGCATCGACCAGCTTGGGATCGCGCGCCGGCTGGCCGGTGGCGCGCGGCAGGCGCTCCTGCAGCAGCAGCAGCGCGGACTGCACCTGCGGGTCGGCCTCGAAGCGGCGCTGCATCGGCCGGTCCAGCAGCACGTGCTCGATCGCCAGCAGGGCCATGCCCTGGTGGTGCGCCATGAACGAGCGCACCACCGCGCAACGCTGGCCCGGCGGCAGGCGCGTGCCGGTGTAGTCGATCGCCTCGTAGAAACCCTGCGGCGCCAGCCAGCCTTGCCCGGCCATGCGCTGGAGGTTCTCGGCGGCGGCATCGGGTGCCGCGAGCAGGGCGAGCGCGCTGGCATACGGGGCGATCACCAGCTCCTGCGCCAGTCCGCGCTGCAGGCCCAGGCCCGGCACGCCGAAGGCGCGGTACTGGTAGTTCTGCGCCGCGTCGGTCAGGAGGTAGCCGCTTTCGGAGATGCCCCAGGGAACGTCGCGTTCGCGGCCATAGGCGATCTGCCGGGTGACCGCGGCGCGGCCGGTGTGCTCCAGCAGCGAGCCCGGGTAGGCCGGCATCACCAGGTTCGGCATGAGGTACTCGAACATCGAGCCGCTCCACGACAGCAGCACCGGCGCGCCCCCGGCCTGGGTCAGCAGCCGTCCGAGCGAGAACCAGCTCTTCGGCGATACCTGGCCCTGGGCGATCGCGACGAAGATGCCCAGGCGCGCCTCGGAGGCCAGCAGGTCGTAGTAGCCCAGGTCGCGGCGGTGGTCGTCGACGTTGAAGCCGATGCTGAAGAGGTCGCGCGCGCGGTCGTGCAGGAAGCCGTAGTCGGGCCGGGCGAAGCCGGCCGCGCGCTCGGCCAGCTGCCGCGCCACGCCGAGCCAGGTGATCGCCGTGGCGGAGCCGGTGCCGGCCAGTTCCGCCAGCGAGGCGGCGGGCGCGGCGGCGAACACCTGCAGCTCCTCGACCGCTTCGGCGCATTGGACGACCAGGCGGCGTGCCCAGTCGGCCGCGTCGGTATCCGGAGCGGCTTCCAGTACGGTGCGCGCCTCCTGCTCCAGCACCGCCAGGATCGCCGCAAGATTGCACGGACCGGCGTTGCAGCGGGCCTCGGCCTCGGCGGCAGTTTGCAGGAAGCGCGTCACCGACGGCTGCAACGGCGCGGGTGCCAGGCTGCGCAGCACGGTGGCCGTGTCGATCAGGCCGGGCAGCAGGCGCGCGCGCGATGGCGCGTAATCCGCCAGGCCCAGCAGGCCCTGGCGCAGCGTCAGCAGGAAGCCGGCCAGGTTGCCGCTGTCGACGGTGGACACGTAGCGCGGCGGCAGCGGGGCGAGGCTGCGGGTGTCGTACCAGTTGTAGAAATGCCCGCGGTGGCGTTCGAGCCGGTCGAGCGTGTCGAATGTCGCCGTGATGCGTTCGAGCAGGCTGCGCAGCGACAGGTAGCCGAGGTCGTTCGCGGCCAGCGCGGCCAGCAGGCTGAGCCCGATGTTGGTCGGCGAGGTGCGCGTGGCGAGGATGCCGTCGGGCTGTTCCTGGTAGTTGTCCGGCGGCAGCCAGTTATCGGAGCTGTCGACGTGGCGCTCGAAGAAGTGCCAGGTCCGGCGGGCGACGTCGCGCAACAGGGGCTGGTAGCGCGGGTCGAGCGTGGTCTGCGCCGGCCGCGGTGGCCGGCTGACGTGCCAGGCGATCCAGGGCGCCAGCAGCCAGACCAGCAGGAACGGTAGCGCCGGCAGCAGCGCGGCCGGCTGCAGCCAGGCCACGCTGCCGCCGATGCCGAGCGCCGCCAGCGGCGAGAACGCCATCTGCCGCAGCATGTGCGCAGGCCCGGCGCCGAGGCTGCGCTGGACCATGTTCGAAGGCGTCCACGCGAGCAGGTGGCGCCGCGACACGAACAGCCGCCAGAGCGTGCGCACGATCGCGTCGACGGCGACCAGCGCCTCGAAGGGCAGGCAGGCCAGGGCGAACAGCGCCTGGCCGAGCCGCCGGCCGGCGCTGCGCACCGCGAAGCCCAGGTGACGGCGCCACGCGGCCTCGGCCGGCTTGCGCGCCGCCGCCAGCAGCGCCTCCACCAGTACCGGCACCAGGACCAGCTGCAGGACGATCGCCGTCCAGTAGCCCGGCGCGGGCAGCACCGTCCAGCCGAGCACCAGCAGGGCGAACAGGGCCGGTGCCACCAGGCTGCGGCGCAGGTTGTCGAAGATCTTCCAGCGAGCCAGTCCCGACAGCGGATTGGCTTCGTGGCGGCCGTCGCTGCCCGGCACCCACGGAAGCAGCCAGCAGGCGATCTGCCAGTCGCCGCGGATCCAGCGGTGGCGACGGCGGATGTCGGCGGCGTAGCTCTGCGGGAAGTCCTCGAACAGCACCAGGTCGCTGGCCAGGCCGGCGCGCACATAGCTGCCTTCGAGCAGGTCGTGGCTGAGGATGCGGTTGTCGGGCAGGCGCTGGCCGAGCGCGCGCTCGAACGCCTCGACGTCGTAGATGCCCTTGCCGGTGAACGAGCCCTCGCCGAACAGGTCCTGGTAGACGTCGGACACCGCGCGGGTATACGGGTCCAGCCCCGGGTCGCCGCCGAACAGCGTGGCGTAGCGCGACAGCCCGGCCAGGGTCAGCGCGGTACCGACGCGCGGCTGCAGGATGCCGTAGCCGGCGACCACGCGGCTGCCGTCCGGCGCGAAGCGGGGACGGTTGAGCGGATGGCGCATCGTCGCCACCAGTTCGTGCGCCGCGCCATGCGGCAGCTGGGTGTCGGCATCCAGGACGATCACGTAGTTGATGCCCTGCAGGGCATCGACCGTGCCGACGATCCGCGAGAAGCGCGAGGCATCGCCGCTGCGCAGCAGCGCGTTGAGCGCACCGAGCTTGCCGCGCTTGCGCTCCTCGCCGATCCAGGCGCCTTCGCCTGCGTTCCAGCGGCGCGGCCGGTGGAACAGGAAGAACGGCCCGCCGCGCTCGCCGGCATGGCGCCGATTCAGTTCCTCGATACCGGCCACGGCGGCGGCGAGGATCGCCTCGTCGCCATCGGTGTGCTCGCTGGCGGCATCGGGGAAGTCGCTGAGCAGGCCGAAGTACAGGTGCTCCTGGCGATTGGCCAGGTAGCGGATCTCCAGGTCCGCGATCGCCTCGCGCGCGGCGTCTTCGTCGCCGATCAGGAGCGGCACGGCCACCAGGGTCGCGGCATCGGCCGGGATGCTGCGGCTGTAGTCCATCCGCGGCAGCGCCTGCGGCACGGTCACGATCGCGGTGAGCCAGTGGGTCATCGTCAGCGCGAGCTGGCTCGCCGCCAGCGTGAGCAGGCCGATGGTCGCGAGCGCCAGGCCGAGGGAGGTGGGCGTACGCAGCAGCCACAGCGCGGGCGCGGCGACCAGCGTGGCGGTGAGGACGGCCAGCGTGCCCAGGTACAGCGACAGCGGTGGCCGGCGCAGTGCCGCGCGCAGGCCGCAGGCCCGCCGCAGCACCGGCCGGCCCTCGCCGATCAGGTACCAGCCCACGTGGGCCTGCGGCGCGTCGGGCGTGGCCGCATGCGCGGCCGCCAGCGCGATCGCGGCAGCGGCGACGTCCTCCTCGGGGCGGGCGGCGCGGCGCGCCAGGCGCTCGACGACATGGCGATAGGTATCGCGGGTCGCGAAGTCCATCGCAGGATAGACCCCCGCCGGATCGGTGTGCAGGATCGCCTCCATGCGGCTGAGGCCCTCGACGAAGCGGCGCCAGTCGGTCGACAGCAGCAGGCGCAGGCTGGCGATCGAGTTGCTGACCGAGATCTGGTCGGCGGCCTGCTGCTGGTTCTCCGACTGCACCAGCTGCTCGATCGTCACGCCCGCCTCGGCCAGGCGTTGCTCGAGCCAGGACACCGGCAGGGCCAGCGAAGCGCTCTGGCCTTGCAGGCGCTGCATCAGTTCGGCGACGAAGGAACTGCTCGCCGGCGGGTCCGAGCGCGCCATGTCCGCCACGGCGAGGATCAGGCTCTTGGGATCGCGCGCGGCGACCTGGGCCATCGTCTCCCCCCAGACCGCCGCCAGGTCGCGGTGGCGGCGATCGAGCATCACCCGCATAGCGACGCGCCGCAGGTTCTCGATCAGCGCCAGCCGCAGCATGATTGGTATCGCCCACAGTTCGCCGAGAGAGAGCGGCGCCACGCGCTGGTAGGCGGCGACGAAGCGATGCAGGCTCTCCTGGTCGAACCGGCCGTCGCCGTGCGAGATCGCGTTCAGCGCGATGTCGTAGATCCGCGGCAGGCCGGCCGATACGCCGTTGGCCAGTCGCGGCAGCTGCCAGCTGTACCCTTGGGGAAAGTGCCTGCGCGCGGTGCGCAGGTGCTCGTCGATCAGGTAGTAGTTGTCGAGCAGCCACTCGCTGGCGGGCGTGACGCGCCGGCCTTCGCGGATCGCGGCATTCAGCAGGTCGCAGGTCTGCAGCAGGGCCGCTTCGTTGTCGGCGAGCCGGGCCAGCAGGCGGTTGCGGCTGCGCCCGCCGTACAGCCGGTGGAACCGGGCCAGTACCGCCCCGTGTTCTTCCATCTGCTCGGTGCTGAACAGCTCGGCGCGCAGCGGCTGTTCGATCTCGGCCGCCAGCAGGCTGCGCGTATCGGCGGCCTTGGGCCCTGTGAGCCAGCGGTTCCAGGATCCGAGCGGTAGCTTCACGGCGACCTCGGTAGTGTCCAGCCCGGTCGGGTGGAGTGGAACGATGCGGCCTGCGCATCGCGCGCGGCAGGCGCCGGCACGGAGCGTCGCGAGCGGACACCGGTTGCCGGCGTGGCGATCCGAACCCGCTGGCGCCCGGCCAGCATCCCGTACGTGGGCGAACCGCCGCCTGCGCGCCGACGCCAAGGCGCGCGCGTCGTCCGGCGGGGCTTCGCCCGATGCGACCCGGCGTTACGGGACGTCGGCGGGATCGCGCCGCCACCGCTGCGGCATCGCGCGGCGTCCGCTGTCGGCGCGGTGCCGCGTCGCGGTCATTGCACCATGCCGCGGACCGGCAGCTTCACGCGGTCGCCCGGGTCGTGGTCGAGGCGCGCGGTGAGCACGGTGCCGGCGTACTCGTAGCCGACGTCGTAGGCGTAGACCTCTTCGGTGGCGTCGTTGACGGTGCGGCAGACGTTCTCGACGTGGGTCACGGTGTTCTTGCGCTGCTGGTTTTCCTGGATCTTGCGCCCGGCCACTGCGCCACCGACGACGCCGGCCACCGTGGCCAGGTCGCGGCCGCGGCCGTCGCCGACCTGGTTGCCGGCGACGCCGCCGACCAGGGCGCCGACCACGGTGCCGGTGACCTTGTTCTCATCCTTGGGGCGCGCCTGCCGCGTGACGACACGGTCTTCGCAGACCTGGCGCGGGTGATCCACGCGGCGCTTGACCGGCGTCACGCTGACGACGCGGGCGTAGTCGGCGGCGGCCGGGGCGCGCTCGGCCGCGTCGGGCGCGGCAGTGGGGGAGGCGGCATCGGCCGCCGCCGGTTGCTGTTCGGCGGCCAACGGTGCGGGGGCCTGGCTCTGGGTGCAGCCGGACGCCAGGGCGACGACGAGCAGGCCCAGTCCCAGGTGGGCCGGCGACGGAAGCGGCAGTTTCATGAGCATGCGTCTCGCGAGTGGAAGGAATGCGTCTTTGTGCCCAATGGCCCCCACCGGCGGCTGAACGGGGCGCGATCCGCGTGGACCGCCGTTGCCGGGAGCGGTGTTCAGCCCTTCACGTATTTCCAGTTGCGCGGCTTGCCCTCGGTCATCCAGGCGACCGCCTGGGCGATCCGCCGTTGCCGTGTCTCCGCGCGCTTGGCCTCGAGCACCCACTCGACGTACTCGCGCCGATGACTGGGACTGAACGCCTCGAAGGTCCGGGCGGCGGCCGGCACGGCGCGCAACGCCTGCTGCAGGTCGGCCGGCACGGCCAGCGGCGGCCGGGCGCGGCGTGGCGCCGCTGCGGTCCGGACGCCGTGCTCGTTGAGACGGACCGCCTTGCGGATCAGCGCCATCAGCGTGCGCTTGGGCGGCAGGTCCTCGATCGAGACGAGCCTGCCGAAGCTGCCCATGCCGTTGCGCTCGCCGTCCTCGCCCATGACCAGGCCGTGCTTCCAGAAGCCGAACGAGGCGTGCTGCTTGAACGCCGCCATGCCGCAGAGCAGGCCGCCGGCGTGCACGAAGGTCGGCATGCCCCATTTGATCGTTTCCTCGACGTCCGGGCAGGTTTCGTGGACGAGGCCGCGGACGTGGGTGAGGATCGGTTGCGCGAACGGCTGGGCGCGGTCGATGTAGGCGTCGATGCGGGGATCGCGAGCAGGCATGGTCGGCGTCCGCGTGGCCGGGATGGCTACTGTACGCCGAAGCGGCAGAGCGGGGTCGCGCGGCGCGGCGTGGCACAGGCACAATGCGGCCTGGTTTTCCTGATGGCCGCATGCCGCCTTGGCCTCGCCGATAGCCCGCACGTCGTTTTCCGTCCTGGCCTTGCTGGTGCTGGTCCTCGTCGCGGCCTGGCTGCGGCCTGCGTCCGGACCGGTGCCGTCGCCGGCAGCGCCGGCCGGTGGCGAGGTGGCCGCCCCCGTCGACCTGCCGGCCTTCCTGCCGCCCGAGGCACGCGAGACCGTGCGGCTGATCGCGCGCGGCGGCCCGTTCCCGCACCCGCAGGATGGCGGCGTGTTCGGCAATCGCGAAGGGCATCTGCCGCGCATGGCGCGCGGCTACTACCGGGAATACACGGTCGCCACGCCGGGCCTGGGTCATCGCGGTGCGCGCCGCATCGTCACCGGCGGCCAGCCGCCGGCGGCGTACTACTACACCGACGATCACTACGCGAGCTTCCGCCGCTTCGAGGTGCCGCGATGAGCGCGCCGCTGCCGTTGCTGGCCGATCCGGCACGGGCGGGCCTCTACCTGGTCGCCGCTGCGGACTTCGGCGCGCTCGCGCAGGCGGCGCGGGAGGCCGGCCTGCTGGCGCGTCAGGTCGACCTGCGCGGCTGCCGCGGCAAGACGGCCCTCCTGCGGCGCATCGCCGAGGCGCTGGATTTTCCGCCGACGTTCGGCGGCAACTGGGATGCGCTTGCCGACAGCCTGCGCGACCTGGGCTGGCTGCCGGCCGGCGGCTACGTGCTGACGCTGCTGCGCGACGCGCCGCTGCGGCACGGCGATCGCACCTTCGATGTGCTGCTCGACGTACTGGAGGAGGCCGCGCTGGCCTGGGCCGAGCGCGGCGTGCCGTTCTGGGCCCTCGTGGCGATGCCGGACACCGCCGGGTAGGCGGCACGGCATCCGGATCGCGCGGCCGCGCCTTCCGGCCTCCTTGCACGGAAAGCGCGATCCGATGGCGTGCGGTACGGCGGGCCCCGTCCCGCCGTGGCGGTCAGATCTGCAGGGCCTGCTCGGCTTCCTGGGCGGCGCGGCGCGCCAGCGCCAGGTTCGAGCGCGCCTTGTCGAGCACGAGGTAGACGAAGAGCCCGGGCTTGGCCACCACCGGCCGGATGATGTGGTACTGCTTGCCGAGCGTGATGAGGATGTCCTCGATCGTGTCGTTCAAGCCCAGCGACTTCATCGTCTTGAGCTTGGCGCGGACGACCTCGGTATTGCCGGCGGCCGCCAGGTCCAGGTCGATGCCGGTACCGGCCTTGCCCAGCATCATGCCGCTGTTGGCATCGACGATCGCGCCGCAGGTGGCGCCGTCGATCTCGAGCAGCTTCGCCAGACTTTCGTTGATATTGGCCACGGGTGTTCTCCTTGGGATCGAAGCGACAGGTCGGTTCCGCTGCGGACGTCGCCTCGTGGATCGCGCAGGGTGGTTGAAGAAGGTCCTGGTCCGGGGCGGTGCCGGCACGAGGGCCGGTGATCGCATCGCGACGAAGCGCCTGGGGCCGGACGCGCCGGCGGGTCATACCCGCGCGCAATTTGTCGACAAGCGACGCGCCGCGTCGCGCCGGCCCGGGCCGCTACGCCGGTGTCGCGTACATCCGCCGGATGCCGTCCTCGCCGCGCTGCGCACGGCCTTGCAGGCGCTGCATGCGCGAGGCCGGGCGGGGAAGCGAACGAGGCGCGGTGGGTCATGGCTACCAGGAAGCAACTCCTGCGCCCGGGTGCGAAGGGTTTTCAGGAACGGCTTCGCGTTTTCGCGAATGTTGCCGGTGCACATCGGGAAGTGTGACGCGCAGCGGCTTTTCCCCACGGACGGTCGCAGCGCGGTGGCGTTTCGCCGGCGCTTCGGAAACCCGGCATCATGCGGTTCTGCAGGGGGACTGTGGCGCCGCCGGATCGGTCAGGCGTCATGACGGTGTCGCATCGGCCGACCACCATCGCCGCGGTGCTCTGGCGTCGCCTTCGTGGCAAGGCGAAGGCGTGGGCGTGGGGATTTCGTCGATTGCAACCGTTCGCTTCCAAGGAGAAGTCCGTGGTCCTGCTTCGTTTCGCCTGCCCGCCCCGGGAGGGCGGTGCTCATGAGCGCGCGCTCGCGCGCCGCAATCGGTTCGGCCGGGCTCTGGCCCTGGCGGCGCTCGCGCTCGGCACGGCACCGGCCGCGGCACAGGTCGCGCTGACCGCGCTCGATACGCCGTACACGCAGGACTTCAACGGCCTGCCGGCGAGCGGCTCGACGACCTGGACCAACAACGCGACGATACCCGGATGGTTCCACGCGCGGGTCGGCACCGGCACGACGATCGTCGCCGATACCGGCGCCAGCAACGCCGGCAACCTCTACAGCTACGGCGCCAGCGGCAGCAGCGATCGCGCACTCGGCTCGCTCGGCTCGGGCAATGCCGCCGTCGGCAACCTGTTCTGGGGCGTGCGGCTGCAGAATGCGACCGGCACGACGATCACCTCGCTGGACGTCGCCTTCACCGGTGAGCAGTGGCGCAACAGCGGCGCGACCGGTACGGCCGCGCAGCAGACGATCACGTTCTCGTACCTGATCGGCAATCCGTCGGTGACCGGCACGCTGGCCGAATTCCAGTCGACCGGTGTCGCCGTGACGGCGCTCGACTTCACCAGCCCGGTAACCACGGGGACGGCGGGCGCGCTCAACGGCAACCTGGCCGCCAACCGCACGGCCAAGGCCTTCACGATCACCGGCCTCAGCATCCCGGCTGGCAGCGAGGTCATGCTGCGTTTCGCCGATCCGGATCACACCGGCGCCGATCATGGCCTGTCGATCGACGACTTCTCGGTCACTGCGCACGGTGAAGCCGCCGGTCCCGAACTCAGCATCGACGACGTGACGCTCGACGAGGGCGACACCGGCACGACGGCCTTCACGTTCACGGTCAGCCTGTCGGAACCGGCCCCGGCCGGCGGCGTCCATTTCGACCTCGCGACGATCGACGACACCGCGACCGCGCCGTCCGACTACACCGCGCTGTCGCTGACCGGTCAGACCATCGCCGCCGGCCAGTCGAGCGCGACCTACACCGTCCTGGTCAACGGCGACACCGTGCCGGAGGACGACGAGGTGTTCCTGGTCCGCGTGTCCAACGTGGTCGGCGCGAGCGTCGCCAACGACACCGGCATCGGTCTGATCGTCAACGACGACGCCGGCGTGCTGCTGCGCGTGGACAGCGTCTCGGAGACCGAGGGCAACAGCGGCACCAAGGCGTTCACGTTCACCGTGAGCCTGACCGAGCCCGCCCCCGCGGGCGGCGTCAGCTTCGACATCGCCACGGCGGACGGCAGCGCGACGGCGCCGTCGGACTACATCGCGCGGTCGCTGACCGGCCAGACGATCGCGGCCGGCACCGACAGCTACAGCTTCGCCGTCACCGTCAACGGCGACACGACGCCGGAACCGGACGAAACCTTCTACGTGCGGGTCAGCAACGTCGTCAACGCCGTGGCCGTGGTCGCCGAAGGCATCGGCACGATCCTCAACGACGACGCGCCGCCGACCTCGCATCGCATCCACGACCTCCAGGGCAGCGGCGCCGCCACGCCGATCGCGGCCGGCGTCACGGTCTCGGTGGAAGGCGTCGTCACCGCCAGCTACCAGGGCAATGGCCGCCTGTCGGGCTTCTTCCTGCAGGAAGAGGACGCCGACGCCGATGCCAATCCGGCCACGTCCGAAGGCATCTTCGTCTACTGCGGCGCCTGCCCGGTCGGCGTGGCCGAAGGCCAGCGCGTGCGCGTCTCCGGCACGGTCTCCGAATACTTCGGCATGACGCAGCTCAATGCCACGACGGCAGCGGCGGTGGTCGTGACCTCGACCGGTAACCACCTCGACGAAGTCACGCCCACGCCGATCACGCTGCCGATCAGCGGCGACGTCGACGCGTTCTACGAAGCGCGCGAAGGCATGCTGGTGACCTACGTCGATTCGCTGGCGGTGTCCGAGTACTTCCAGCTCGCGCGGTTCGGCCAGATCACGCTGTACCAGGGCGAGCGGCCGCGCCAGTTCACCGAGGACCACGCCCCCGGCGCCAGCGCCTACAACGCCCACCTGGCGGAGCTCGCGCGCCGCCGCGTGATCCTCGACGACGACAACAACACCGAGAACGTCTCGCTGACCCAGCCCGACGGCCAGCAGTACATCTACCACCCGCGGGCCAACGGCGGCCTCGGCGTCGGCGTGCAGGGCACGGACTTCTTCCGCGGCGGCGACCAGGTGCAGAACCTCACCGGCGTGCTGCACTGGTCCTTCGCCGGCTTCACCGGCACCGATGCCTGGCGCATCCGGCCGACGACGGCGCGTCCGGCGACGTTCACCGTCGCCAACCCGCGCCCGGCGACGGCGCCGGTGGTGCCCGGCGCGATCAAGGCGGCCGGCTTCAACGTGCTGAACTACTTCTCGACGATCGACACGACCGCCAGCACCTCGTCCGGCCCCTGCGGCCCGTCCGGCACGATGGATTGCCGCGGCGCCGACAGCGCCGCCGAACTGGTGCGCCAGCGCGAGCGCACCTCGCTGGTGGTCTGCGGCCTCGACGCCGACGTGGTGGGCCTGGTCGAGATCGAGAACCACCCGACCTCGGCCGCCGTCACCGATTTGCTCGGCGCGGTCAACGCGCGCTGCGGCGGCAGCCATCCGTATGCCTACGTCAACACCGGCGGCGCACTCGGCAGCGATGCGATCCGCGTGGCGCTGATCTACCGCTCCGGCGTGCTCTCGCCGGTCGGTGCGCCACAGGTCGATCTCAACGCGATCCACAACCGGCCGCCGACCGCGCAGACCTTCGACGTGGTCGATGCGGGCAATCCGGCGTTCGGCGAGCGCTTCACCGTGGTCGCCAACCACTTCAAGTCCAAGGGCTGCTCGGGCGCCAGCGGTGCCGATGCCGATTCCGGCGACGGCCAGGCGTGCTTCGCCAGCCGGCGCAACCAGCAGGCCAGCCGCCTGCTGACCTGGATCAACGGCACGGTGATACCGGCCGCCGGCGACCCGGACGTGCTGCTGCTCGGCGATTTCAACTCCTATGCGCGCGAAACCCCGATGACGACGCTCGCCGGTGGCAGCTATGTCGACCTGATCGCCGACCGGCTCGGCCCGGCCGCGTACTCGTACCTGTTCGACGGCCAGCTCGGCCACCTGGACTACGCGCTGGCCAATGCCGCGCTCGACACCCAGGTCGCCGGCATCGGCGTCTGGCACATCAACGCCGACGAGGTGCCGCTGTTCGACTACAACGACGAAGTACGCGATACCGGCGAGCCGGACTACGAGGAGAAGCCCGACGGCTCGGGGCTGACGCCGCCGCGCGTGCTGTTCGAGCCGGCCAGCCCCTACCGCGTGTCCGACCACGATCCGGTCCTGGTCGGCCTCTTCGCCGATGCGGTATCGACCGACCTGGCGATCAGCGCCAGCGCCACGCCCGATCCGGTCCTGGCGGGCGGAACGCTGACCTACGCGATCGAGGTCCGCAACCTCGGCCCCGCGTCGGCCAGCAGCGCGAGCTGGACGCTGGCCCTGCCGGCCGGCACCGGGTTCGCCACGCTTTCCGGCGCCGCCGGCTGGACCTGCACGACACCCGCGGTCGGTACCGCCGGTACCGTGACCTGCACGCTGGCCACGTTCGCGCCGGGCACCGCGGCCTTCACACTGGCGGTCACCGTCGCGGCGGACCTGGCACAGGGCAGCACGCTGGCCGCCGCGACCACCGTCACCTCGGCGACGGCCGATCCGGCCACCGCCAACAACAGCGCCACCGAGACGGTCGGCGTCGACACCGCGGCCGATCTGGCCGTCACCCTCCTCGACAGTCCGGACCCGGTCGCTGCCGGTGCGGCACTGACCTACACGATCACGCTGACCAATGCCGGCCCGAGCGCCGCAGCCGCGGTGACGCTGACCGACGCCTTGCCGGCATCGCTGCGTTTCGCGTCGCTGACATCGCCCGCCGGCTGGTCGTGCACGACGCCGGCCGCCGGCCAGGCCGGCACGGTGAGCTGCCAGCGGCCGTCGATGGCGGTCGGCAGCGCCGTGTTCACCCTGGTCGCCGACGTGGCGGCGGACGCCAGCGGCAGCGTGACGAACACCGCCTCGGCCACCTCGACGACGTTCGACCCGGTGCCGGGCAATGGAAGCGCGACGGCGACGACCACGGTATCGGCGCCGCAGGCGGATCTTTCGGTGATGCTGGTGGACGCGCCCGATCCGGTCGAGGCCGGCGGCGCGCTGACCTACACGATCACGCTCGCCAATGCCGGTCCGGACAGCGCGGCGTCGGTGACGCTGACCGATGCCTTGCCGTCCGCGGTCCGCTTCACGTCGCTGGGCGCGCCGTCCGGCTGGTCGTGCACGACGCCGGCGATCGGCCAGAGCGGTACCGTGACCTGCCAGCAGCCGACGATGGCGGTCGGCTCGGCGGTGTTTACCCTGGTGGTCGCCGTGGCAGCCGATGCCGGTGGAACGACCGTGACCAACACCGCGACCGTGACCGCGGCCACCGCCGATCCGGCGGGCGGCAACAACAGCGCTACGGCCACGACGGCGGTGACCCTGCCGGCGCAGGCGGACGTCGCGGTGACGATCACCGACGGGCGCGACTTCGTGCAGGTCGGCCAGACGCTCGACTACCTGATCACCGTCAGCAATGCCGGGCCGGCCGCGGCGACCGCGACGGTCAGCGACGTGCTGCCGGCGGTGCTGGCCGACGGCACCTGGGTCTGCACCACCACCGGCGGCGCCACCTGCGCCGACGGCAGCGGCGAGGTCTTGAGCGACACCGTCACGTTGCCGGCCGGCAGCCAGGTGACCTACCTGTACTCGGCTACGGTGCAGGCCGGTGCCGACGACGAGCCGATCGTCAACGCGGTCACCGCGACGGTGGCGCCCGGTGTGACCGACCCGAATCCGGCCAACAACAGCGCCAGCGACACGGCGACGCTGATCGTGTTGTTCCGCGACGACTTCGAGCAGGCCGAGGCCGACCAGGCGCTGGATGCGCCGGACGCAGCGGGCTTCGTCGGCGCCAGCCTGCTGCCGGACGCGGACCTCGTCGGCCGGCTCGGCGCACTGCCGGTGCGCGTCGCCGTCGGCCAGGCCGGCAGCGGCGAGGCGCTGTTCGCGATCGACCTGGTCCGCCTGGGCGCGCAGCCTGCCGTGCGCGTCACCGTCCGCGATGCCGATGGACGCGCTGCGCGCAGCGGCTGGCAGCCGCTGACGCCGGGCGCCGGCCCGCTTGAGCTGGGCTGGCAGCAGGCCGGCGAGGCACGCGGCTATCTGTATGTCGGCAGCGCCGGCGCAGCGCCGGCACCGCTGGCCCACGACCGCAACGCGCTGCCGGTGCGGTTGCGCACCGTGGTCGGCGACGAGCGGCCCTGGCTGGCGCCGGTCACGCAATGACGACCGCGTCGCCCGGGGCCGGCAGGGCCGGATCCCGGGCGACGATCGCAGGATGCGAGCAACCGATGACGAGCCCCGCGCCGGTGTGCCGGCGCGGGAGCCACCGGTTCAGTCGCGCTTCTTCGGCCGGCCGGGCTTGAGCGGAACGAGCCGTTCCAGTCGTGCCTGCAACGCCGCGTCGTCCAGAGCCGCCAGGGCTTGCAGGCCGGCACGCAGCAGTTCGCTCTTCTTCGCCGGGTGCTTGAACCCGAGCGCGCGCTCCTTGAGCGCATGAATCAGCTCGAAGTCCGCACGCGGCATCGTGAAGCTGTCGCGGACCAGCTTGTGCTTCTTCGGTTCCTTGCCGTTGCCGGCCGCCGCGGTGCCGCTGGCCGGCGCCGGGGGACGCTTCACCGGCCGCGCGACGCGTGCCGGAGTCTTGCCGGGAGCGGCCGGCTTCTTGCCGGTCCGGTCCGCCGTCGTTCGATTCGCCATACACTTCTCCGGTCAATCGGTATAAATGGTTTATACCGAAGCCAAGCCTAGCCGGTTCGCGCGATCCCCGCCAGCGGCGCCCGACGGACGGCACCGCCACGCGGCCGCTCCGGCCAGGGCGGGGTTCGTCGGCGGGATCGGCCGGTTCGTCGCAGCGTCGGGCAGGACGCGCCCGCACCCGGCAGCATCGGTCTCCCTCGACCACAGGAGATCACGACCATGCATCTGGCAACGATCGGCGTCGCGCTGGGGTTGGCCCTTGCGTCCGGACAGGCCCGGGCGATCGACGACGCGCAGCTGCGCGACCTGGTGAACCGGCGCCTGGCCGGCGACCGTACCGGCGCCTGCATGGCCGTGGCCGTGATCGAACGCGACCGGGTCGCACGCACGATCGCCTGCGCCGATCCGGCCGACGCGGCCCGGGTCGACGCGAAGACGGCGTTCGAGATCGGATCGGTCAGCAAGACGATGACGGCCGCCCTGCTGGCCGACCTGATCGCGCAGGGCAAGGCCGCGCTCGACGATCCGCTGGCGGACTACCTGCCGAAGGGGACGCCGCTGCCGGTCTTCGAGGGCCAGCCGATCCGCCTGCGCCATGTGGTGACGCATACCTCGGGCCTGCCGGCGCTGCCCTCGCGCATGTCGACGGCCACCCAGGCCGATCCGTACGCGAAGCTGACCGAGCGCGACCTGCTCGACTCGCTCGGCGACGTGAAGCTGACGGCGGCGCCGGGCACGCAGTTCGAATACTCCAACTTCGCCTCGATGGTGCTGTCGCTGGCGGTGGCCCGCCGCGCCGGCAAGGACTACGAGACGCTGCTGGCCGAGCGGCTGCTGCGGCCGCTCGGCATGGACGGCGCCTACGTCGCGCGGCGGCCCGGGGGCATCCGCGCGGCGATCGGCCACACGCCGAACGGTCGCGCGACGCCGGCCTGGACCTTCCCGGTGGACTTCGCCGGCGTCGGCGGCGTGCGCGTGACGCTGGAGGACATGGTGCGCTACGTGCGGGGCCAGCTCGGCCACGGCGACGCGCCGATCGTCGCGGTGCTGGAGGCCACGCAGCAGCCGCTTTCGCAGCATCCACCGATGGGCATGAACTGGATGCTGATGCCGGTCGGCGAGCGCCGCGTGCTGGTCCACGAGGGCGGCACCGGCGGATTCTCCTCGTTCGTCGCGGTGGACCGTGCGCGCCAGCGTGGCGTGGTCATCCTGGCCGATACCGCCTGGACCTCGATCGGCAGCCTCGGCAGTCTCGGCCTGCACCTGGTCGATGCCAGCTTCCCGCTCGGCGCGCCGCGCAAGGCGGCCGCTCCCGATCGCGCCCTGCTCGACGGGCTGGCCGGGCGCTACCGCATCGGCGATGGACTGACGATGCAGCTCACGCAACGCGACGGCGCCCTGGTGATCGAGCCGGAGGGGCAGGGCGCGCATGCGATGGGCTACGACGACGCCGGCGACTTCTACCCGCTCGATTTCGACGCGGTGCTGCGGCCGCAGCGCACGCCGGGCGGCTACACGTTCACGTGGATGCAGCTCGGCGCGGAGCTGCCGGCCGTGCGGCTCGATCCGCCCGTCGCCAAGGCAGCCGTGACGCTGACGCCCGAGGCGCTGCGCGACTACGTCGGCGAGTATCCGCTGGTACCGGCCTTCTCGCTGACGGTGAGCGCGAAGGCGGGCACACTGTACGTCCAGGGCAGCGGCCAGCAGCCGATCGAGGTCAAGGCAGTGGAGAAGGACGTGTTCGTCGCCGAGGCCGTCGCAGCCGAGATCCGCTTCGAGCGTGACGACGCCGGCGTGGTCCGCGCGCTGACGCTGCTGCAGGGCGGCCAGCAGTTGCGCGGCGAGCGCCGCTGAGCGCATCGGCATGACCGCCGGCTACCCGCTCGACCGCCGCCTGCCGCCCGACGTCCTGGTCGGCGGCGGCACGGCCTGGAGCCGCTACCGCCAGTACCCGGTGTTCAGCCTGCCGTGGCTGCGCGGCCGCAGCGCCTTGTTCGCGACCATCATCGGCGTGATCGCGCTGCTGATCGGCGGAACGATCGGCCTGTTGGCGCGCGACTACGGCCTGGTGCTGCCGATGGCGTCGTACCAGTTCGCCGGGTTCGCGCTGATGGCGACCGCCGGGCCGGCGCTGGCGACCTGGGTACGGCATCGCGGCTGGTCGGCGCTGGCCGAACGGCGCGGCATCGTCGCGGCGATGCTGCTCGGCATGGTCGTCAGCTACTTCGCCGACTCGATCGCCTCCGCACGCATCGATGCGATGCTGGTGGCGGCCCTCGGTCCGTCCGCCCGTCCACCGGCGCCGGACCTCGGGCCGATCGAGCAGGCGGTCTCGACCGCGCTCAACATACTGCTGCTGATCGTGATCTACGGCCTCTTCGGTGGCGGGCTTGCGCTGCGCGCCTACTTCAGCGAGCGGCAGCGCTGGCGCGATCACCGCAACCAGCGCGAACTGGCCGATGCACGCGTGCAGGCGCAGCGTGCCGACCTGCGCCTGGGCCTGCTGCAGGCGCAGGTGGAGCCGCACTTCCTGTTCAACACCCTGGCCTCGGTGCGCGCGCTGGTCCGCCGCGATCCGGCGCGCGCCGAGGCGACGCTCGACGCGCTGGTCGACCACCTGCGCGCGACGATCCCGAAGCTGCGCGAAGACGACGCGCTGCTGCATTCCACGCTCGGCCAGCAGCTGGACATCTGCACCAGCTACCTGGAGCTGATGCGGCTGCGCACGGGCGACCGGCTGGGCTACGCGGTCGAGGTGGCGCCCGCGTTGCGTGGCTGCGCCTATCCGCCGCTGCTGCTGCTGACCCTGGTCGAGAACGCGGTCAAGCACGGCATCGAACCCAAGCCCGGTCCCGGGCGCATCCGGATCGACGCACAGCGGACCGAGGGCGAGCTGGTGGTGACGGTGAGCGACGACGGCGCCGGCCTGCAGCCGGGCCTCGGCAGCGGCATGGGCCTGGCCAACGTGCGCGACCAGCTGGCGATGCGCTACGGCGATCGCGCGCGGCTGCGGCTGGACGGCCGGCCCGGCGAGGGGACCCGGGCGCAGATCCGCATCCCGGTCGAGGCGCCATGAGTGCCGTGGTCACCGCCCTGATCGCGGAGGACGAGGCGCCGCAGCGCGCCGCGCTGCTGGACATGCTGGCCGAGGCGTGGCCGGAGCTGGAGGTGGTCGGCGCCTGCGAAGACGGGCCTTCGGCGCTGCTGGTCGCTGCGGAACAGCGTCCGCAGGTGGCCTTCCTGGACATCCGCATGCCGGGCGTCGGCGGCCTGGACGTCGCCCGCGCGGTGGTGGCCGGTGGCGGCCTGGTCGTGTTCACGACGGCCTACGACGAGTACGCGATCCGCGCGTTCGAGGCCGGTGCGACCGACTACCTGCTCAAGCCGGTACAGGCCGCCCGGCTGCAGCAGACGGTGGACCGGCTGCGCATCCGCCTGCAGCAGCCGCGGCC
Source organism: Dokdonella koreensis DS-123 (assembly GCF_001632775.1). NCBI lineage: Bacteria > Pseudomonadati > Pseudomonadota > Gammaproteobacteria > Lysobacterales > Rhodanobacteraceae > Dokdonella > Dokdonella koreensis. The sequence goes on along the minus strand of NZ_CP015249.1, from coordinate 3,727,422 downwards.
GGTCGCGCCGGCACCGGCGATCGACGAGCTCGAAGCGCAGCTGCGGCCGCGCGGCGAGCGCCTGATCCGTTGGATCAGCGCCAGCGCCGGCGACAGCGTGCGCATGATCGGCATCGACGAAGTGGTCTACTTCCAGGCGCAGGACAAGTACGTGCGCGTCGTCACCGCCGCCGACGAGGCGGTGATCCGCATGCCGCTCAAGGAGCTCCTGGCAGGGCTCGATCCGGACCTGTTCTGGCAGGTGCACCGCAGCGTGGTCGTGCGGGTCTCGGCGATCGAGCGGCTGCGCAAGGACGACCTCGGCCGGCCGGGACTGCGCCTGAAGAGCCGGCCCGAAACGCTGCCCGTCAGCGCCGCGTTCGTGCATCGGTTTCGCGGCATGTAGCCGGCGCGGTGCGTGCCGGTCTCATGGCGCCTGGCGCCGGCGCCGGAGGCGTAACGGTTCTCTCACGGCGTTCGGCTAGTCTTGGCATCGACCGGCCACAGCGGCCGCGGGATTCCCGATGCGCGCCGTTTCCGCAAAACGCCGCTCCAGGCCACCGCGCCGTGCCGCCGGGTCCGGCGGGCCGCGATCGACCCCGGTGATCGCCGGTGGGGATGAGCCATGACGGTGCCGGCGGACGAGCGGGGCCTGGGCGCGGACTTGCGCGCGGGGGCCCTCGACCAGATGCGGGCGATCGCGGCGGCCTTGGCCGGCACCACGGCACGGCATCGCGGCGTCCACGAGGCACGCAAGGCGATCCGCCGGCTGCGGGCCGTACTGGAGCTGGCGCACGCGCGCTTCGGCCGGCGTGCGCAGCGGCTGGACGCCCGGCTCAAGACGCTGGCCGGCAGCCTGTCGGCGCTGCGCGATGCCCACGTCGTGGTCGATCTGGCCGGGCGGCTGGCCCGTCGCGCAACCGATGAAGAAGAGCGCCGCCGCTGGTCGGCGGCACGGCGCCGGCTGGTCGTACGCCGCCAGCAGCTGCTGGCGTCGACGCTGGCGCAGGATCCGGCATTCGCCACACGGCTGGCCGAGGTCGCGCGGCTCGAGACCGCACTGCGGCGGCTGCCGTGGAACCGGCTCGACCCGGAGGATGTCAGGCGTGCGCTCGCACGCAGCCTGCGGCGCGTCGAGCGGGCCCGCGTGTCCGCGACGGCCACCGCGGCCACGGTGGAGCAACGCCATCGCTGGCGCCGCCGTCTGCGCCGGTTGCGCATGCAGTGGAACGCGCTGAAGACGCTGCGCCAGCGCGAGCCGGAAAGCGACCCGGCTGTTCGCCGGCTGCTGGCCTGGCTGCGCCGCAAGGCCCCGGGCTTCCGGACCGTATCCGAGGCGGTCGATGCCCTCGGCGCCGAGCAGGACCTGGGCCTGCTTCGCGTGGCGCTGGAAGCGCTGCCAGAAAGCCAGGTCCGTACCGAGGCGCTGGCCGGGCTGCCGGGACCGGGCCCCGGTGGCGCCAGGTCCGTCGCGCCCGCCGACGCGGCTCAGAACACGTAGCGGGCGACCAGCTGGAACACCGGGCCGGCCTTCTCGGTCTCCCGCTCGTACTCGTCGTAGTCGCGGTCGATCTGGTCGCCGAGCGTGTCGAACGCGTGGAAGGTCTCGTCCTTCGACGCGTCGAGCAGGTTCGAGCCGGTCAGGCGCACGGTCCACTTCTTGCCGAAGCGCTTCTCGACGAAGGCTTCCAGGTCGGCGCCGTACTCGGTCGTCACCTCCTCGGCCAGCAGGCGCGCATACGCGTCGCCCTGGCGGCGATAGCTGGCGCCGAAGGTGAGGCCGGCGGACGGGATGTCGTGGATGAAGCCGACGTTGAACACCGAGCGCGCCTGGTCGTTGAACCGGCGCTTGCCGAGCGCATCCTTCACGCTCGAATCGAGCCAGGAGTAGTTGAGGAACACGCCGGTATCGGGCAGGCCGAGCGCCGTCAGCGGCGTGGACAGGTCCAGCTCGACGCCGTACACATGGCCGTCGCCGACGTTGGCGGCAGTGTAGACCCAGCTGTCGGGATCGAGCTGCGGATAGCCGGGTGTTTCCGGCGTAGCGCCGGGGTGGTCGGCCAGGAAGTCCTCGATGTCCTCGGCATGATCGTCCAGCGCGGTGGCGCTGGGCTGGCCGGTGCTGACGATCTCGATCAGGTCCTGCACGTCGCGGTAGAACAGGTTGACGCCGACGATGCCGCGGCGGCCCAGCCGGTGCTCGAAGCCCAGGTCCAGGCCCCAGGCGCGCTCCGGGTCGAGTTGCGGGTCGCCGATGAAGTCGTTGTCGCCGTACTCTTCCTCCAGCAGCAGCGGCAGCAGGTCGCGGAAGGCCGGGCGGCGCACGGTCCGCGCCAGCGACAGGCTGATGCGGTCGTCGTCGCCGAGGTTCCAGCGCAGGTGTGCCGACGGCAGCAGCGTGGCGTAGTCGTTGGACCAGGCGGCGCCGTCGGCGGTCACGTCCACGTCGGTGGTCTCGTAGCGCAGGCCGGTCTCCCAGTCGATCAAGCCGCGGCTGCCGGAGAACATCAGGTACGGATCGACGCGCCGTTCCTCGATCGTGCTCGCGGCGGTCTCGAAGTCCACGTACGGCGGCAACGGCGCTCCTTCGTCCTCGGCCTCCACCTCGCTGGTGCGCAGCCGCGCGTCGCGGTCCTTGCCGGTGTAGTCGACGCCGAACGCCAGCGTGGCGCCGCCGAGATCGCGCTTGTGCGAGACCGTCAGCGCCCGTTCGCTGTCGCGCATGTCGCCGAGCGTGCGCGTGCCTTCGTAGCCGTCGAACACCGGCGGCGTCTCCTCGGCGTCGTAGGCGATCTCTTCCTCGGTGTCGAACTGCGTGTCCTTGAAGCGCGCGTAGCTGGCCTCGACCTCGGTGCGCCCGCCGCCGGCGTCGATGGCGTAGCCGAGCGACAGCGCGAGGTTCTCCTGGTCGATGTCCACGACCTGGTCGTTGACCGAGAGCAGGTGGTCGGGTGTCGAGCCGGTGCGGACGTTGAACTCCCTCGAATGCTCGGTCTCGGTGCGGTCGGTCTTCACGTACAGGCCCGACAGTGACAGTCGCCCGGGGCCGAGTTCGCGCGTGTAGGAGAGGTTGAACGAATCATCGGTGCCGTCGCGCGTGTCGCTCTGGTCCTCGCGGTCGACGAAGGCGCCGCCGGGCGCCTCGTAGCGCAGGCTCTGCTTCTGCTTGGGGTTGTAGCGGCCCTGGTGGCTGATGCCGACCAGGGCGTGGCCGCCGGCGAAATCGCCGCTGGCGACGCCTGCCAGCGTCGGCGTGACCTCGCCGTCGTCGAAGACCGACGCGCCGGCCCGGATGTAGGCGCCGTCGAATTCGTAGGCGTCGCGCAGCACGATGTTGATCGCGCCGGCCATTGCGTCGCCGGAGCGGTTGGCGCTGGGACTGCGCACGATCTCGATGCGCTCGACCACCTCGGCGGGAATGCGGTCGACGAAGAACGAGCGGTCGTCGCCCGCGCCCGGCACCTTCTTGCCGTTGATGAGGATCTGCGTGTAGCCCGGGTCCATGCCGCGCAGCCGCGCACCGTCGTACTCGAGCACGTCGGACAGGAAGGCCACGCTCGGTACGCGCTTGAGCATGTCGCCGACCGTGCGCGGTTCGAAGCGCTGGAAGTACGCCAGGTCGTACGACAGCGTCGGCGCCACGGCGTCGGCGCGATCGCGATAGACGATCTGGCCGGTGACCACCACGCCGTCGAGCTCGACCGGAGCTGTCTGCGCGTCCTGCGGCGTCGCCGCGGTCTGTGCCGCTGCCTGCATCGGCAATGCCAGCGCGATCGCCTGCGAGAGACTCACGGCCAGAAGCTGTCTTTTCATCGCGTACTCGAGGAGGCCGCCGGAGGGGTGGCAGGGCACGCGAAAGTAGAAGGCCAAGATGGCGGCAATGTGACCCTGCACGCGACCGGGCGGCGTCTTCGCGCTGCAACGAAAACTGCCGGCGGGCCGTGGTACAAGCTGCGCCCTCACCGCCATTCCGAGGCCTGGCATGTCCCGTTTCGCATTTCGTCCGGCGTTCGCCGTGGTGCTCGCCGTCGGTATCCTGGCCGGCTGCGCCGGCAGGCCGGTCGCCACCGCACCCGCGTCCGAGCCGGACCAGGGCGGCGCCGACCCGCTGCTGGCCGGGTCGGGCATCGCGCACGTGGTCGTCGGCGAGGCCTTCGTGACGCCGGCCACGCCGGACGACAACGTCGATTCCCCGGCGGTCTGGATCGACGCCGCCGGCCGGCCGCTGCTGCTGGCCACGGCCAAGGCCAGCGGCCGCCTGAAGATCTACGATGGCGACAGCGGGGCGCCGCTCGGCGACCGCGGGACGCCCGGCACCGGTGTCGGCCAGTTCGACCGGCCCAACGGCATCTTCGTCATCGGCGACCTCGCCTTCGTGGTCGAGCGCGACAACCACCGTGTCCAGGTGCTGCGCCTGCCGGCCTTCGCGTCGCTGGGCAGCTTCGGCGAAGGCGACCTCGTGCAGCCGTACGGCCTGTGGCTGCAGGAGACCGCGCCCGGCCGCTACGACGTGCTGGTCTCCGACGCCTACATGGCCGGCACCGACGCACACGGCGAGGATGTCGCACCACCGCTGTCCGCGCTCGGCGCACGCATCAAGCGCTATGCGGTCGAAGTCGACGCCGGGCGGCTCCGGGCGCGGCTGACCGGTACCCACGGCGATACCACCGAAGCCGGCGCGATCCGCATTCCCGAGTCGCTGTGGGGCGATCCTGCCAATGGCCGCCTGCTGGTCGCCGAGGAGGACACTGCTACCGGCACGGCGGTCCGCGACTACGGACTGGACGGTCGGTTCCGCGGCCGTACGCTCGGCCTGTTCAAGGCCCAGGCCGAAGGCATCGCGCTGTGGGCCTGCGGCGACGGCAGCGGCTACTGGATCGCGACCGACCAGTTCAAGGACCGCAGCCTGTTCCATGTCTTCGACCGGCGCACGCTCGAGCACCTGGGGGCCTTCGCCGGTCGCGTGACCGGCAATACCGACGGCGTCTGGCTGCACGCCGGAGCCACGCCGCGCTTCCCGGACGGCGCCTTCTACGCCGTGCACGACGACCAGGCGGTGGCCGCGTTCGACTGGCGCGACATTGCCCGCGGCCTGTCGCTGGCGCCGCGCTGCCCGAACTGACAGGGCGGGCGGCATCCGCGCCCGCTTCCGGCCGCCGCCCGGGCCCCCGGCGACACCCGGCTCGGACCCGCCGCCGGCCCCGGCGCCGGGGGCCGGCCGGCGCCTCCCGGCAGCCTGGCGTGCCGACACCCGCCCGTAGCGGCGAAAACCCCTGGGTTTTGCGCGTTGCAGCGCCCTCGAACCTGCTTGGCGGCGCGTCGGGCTTGCCCTACAGTGCGCACTCCGAAGCCGTGATTCCCCGTACCCAAACCCCGATACCTGGAGTGACACCGATGACCAAGAAGCCCGCGAAGAAGACCGCCCCGCAGAAGCCGGCCGCCGCCAAGGCCACCACCGCCAAGCCGATCAAGGAAGCCCTCGGCAAGTCGGGCCTGGTTGCGCATCTGGCCGAATCGACCGGTGTGGCCCCGAAGGACGTCCGCGCCGTGCTGTCGAGCCTGGAATCGGCGGTTGCCGGCTCGGTCAGCAAGAAGGGCGTCGGTTCCTTCACGCTGCCCGGTCTGCTGAAGATCAACGTCGTGAAGGTGCCTGCCAAGCCCAAGCGCAAGGGCATCAACCCGTTCACGAAGGAAGAGCAGTGGTTCGCCGCCAAGCCGGCGACCGTCAAGATCAAGGTGCGCGCGCTGAAGAAGCTCAAGGACGCCGCGGCCTGATTGCGTTTTCCCGGATGCGGCGGCAGTGGCCGCCGCATCCGTTCTTCCGCGCGGCATCGCCGCGCGCGCGTCACTCCCAAGCACTCTCCGCCTGATCTTCCGCGCCGATGGTTTCGCTCCGCGCGGGCAGCGCACAGACACTCCGCTCCGGAACGATTCACCGACGCCTCGCCTGATGCGCGAACGGATCCGGCTACCGGAACGACCAGGCGTGTGGATGGCCGGAGAAGCGGGCGGCGGTCGTACGGTCCGCTCCGATCGTCCCTGTCGGCTCGCCGTGCGATCCGGCGATGTACTGCGCGAACAAGGTCCGGTGCGCACGCCCCCAGGCCTCGAGGTCGGCCCCGTCCGTTCCGTACGCCTGCTCGAGAAAGGCCAGTGACAGCGATTGCGTCGCGGCCTTGACCTCGGCCGCCACCTGCCGTGAATCGAAGTAGCGGCGATCGGTGAACACGTTGTGGCTGCCGTGGCGGTAGACCGCCAGTGTCTTGAAGCGGCTGCCGGTGGCGTCGAAGACCTTCAGGCGATCCTCCGGTCCCGAGCCGAAGCCGGGAAGGCGGATCACGTCTTCCGCGGTCGTGATGTGCAGTGTCGGGATGTGGATGCCCGACAGGATCGGCACGAAGTCCGTCTCGCCATAGAACGGGGGTGAGGAGATCAGGATGGCCGCGCCGATACGCGGATCGCGGAACTGCAGGAGCCGCCCGTCGCGATGGACCGCCGCGCCGGCTGCGAGCAGGGTGGTGGTGGCGCCATAGGAGTGTCCGGCGGCGGCGATGCGGTCGCGTGCGACCTGCGCACCGCGCTCGCTTTCGAGCAGACGGTCCAGGGCGTAGCGCAGGTCCTCGACGCGCGCGATCGCCTCGGTCTCGTCGGTCGCCTGCCGGAAGCGCGCGACCAGCGATGCCACGCTGCCTTCCCACAACGCGCGATCGCTGCCGACGTGCTGCACGTGCAGGCTGGCGATGCCGTGACCGGCCCAGTAGCGGCCCAGGTAGGTGTAGCCGTCGCGCGAGCTGCCGATGCCGTGCGAGAAGATCACCAGCGGCACGGGACGTCCCGCTGCGGCCGCCGGCCAGAACAGCTTCGCCGGCACGCGCCGGTCGCGGCGCGAGTCGATCCATTCCAGATCGGTCACGGCATAGGCTTCGTGGCCGGTGTCGATCTCGGCGAACGGTTCGGGAGCGGTCGACGGCAGCAACGCGCTCGCGCGCAGCCACGCCGGCGTCGTCAGCAGCGCCGCGATGGCGCAGGCCGACAGCAGGGCGAGGGTGCGCAGCGGCACGCGGAAACGGTGTGCGAACGGCAGGCTCATCGACTCGAAAACGAAGCCGGCGTTCGAGCGCGCGGCGCGTGCAGGGTAGGACCGGATGCATCGTGCCGGGATGCCGGCACGATGCGCTGCGATAAATGATTTATACAGTTTATACCGTTATCCGGTGCATCGCCACGACGTCTTCGTCCGGGCGTCATTTGCGGTTCAGCCGCTGGACGTCCATTGGCATCGCGGTGGGGCGCGTGCGATGTGCGCCCCGGCACGGCCGATGAAGCGAGCATCGATGGCGGCATCCGCCGCAGGCGCGCGGTCTCTCGCGTTCCGCGATCACGCGCGCCGTTTCGCGCGCACGGGTTCGGTGCGGCGCCGAGTGGATCGATCGAAGGAACGCGCGATCTCAGCGCAGGTCGGCGGCGATCACGCGGGCGGCATTGTGGCCCGGTGCGCCGGTGACGCCGCCCCCCGGATGGGTGCCGGCGCCGCACAGGTACAGGCCGGGCAGGGCGCCGCGGTAGCCGGCCTGGCCGAGCATCGGCCGGGCGCTGAAGAGCTGGTTCAACGTGAGCGCGCCGTGGAAGATGTCGCCGCCGACCAGGCCGAAGTCGCGCTCCAGGTCCAGCGGGCTCTTGATCTGCCGGCCGAGCACCGAGGCGGCGAAGCCCGGCGCATAGCGGTCCACGGTCGCGATCATGAGGTCGGCCACCGTGTCGCGGTGATCGTCCCAGGAGCGTCCGTCCGGCAACGCCGGCGCGACGTGCTGGCAGAACAGGCTGGCGACGTGCTTGCCGGGTGGCGCCAGGCTGTCGTCCAGCGTCGAGGGAATCAGCAGCTCGACGATCGGCTCGCGCGACCATCCGTGCGCGACAGCGTCGCGGTAGGCGCGATCCATGTAGGCCAGGCTCGGCGCCAGGATGATGCCCGCTGTCAGGTGGTCGCCCGTTCCGGGCAGTGCCGTGAAATCGGGCAGGCGGTCGAGCGCGACATTCATGCGGAACGTGCCGGAGCCGCAGCGCCAGTGGCGCATGCGCTCGCGCGTCGGCGCCGGTACCACGTCGGGCGCGATCAGCCGTTCGTAGAGCAGCTTCGGGTTGACGTTGGCGACCACCGCGCGCGCCGTGAGGACGTCGCTGCCGGTCGTGACCACGCCGGTGACGCGGCCGTTCTCGACGGTCACCTCGCGTACGCCGCAGCCGGTGCGGATCTCGGCGCCGGCCGCTTCGGCAGCCCGGGCCATCGCCTGGGTGATCGCGCCCATGCCGCCGATCGCATGGCCCCAGGCACCCTTGACGCCGTCGACCTCGCCGAAGACGTGGTGCAGCAGCACGTAGGCGCTGCCCGGCGTGTAGGGGCTGGCGTAGTTGCCGACGACACCGTCGAAGCCGAAGACCGCCTTGATCGGCTCGCTCTCGAACCAGCGGTCCAGGTACTCGGCCGCGGAGATCGTGAACAGATCCAGCAGCTCCTGGCGCAGCGTCTCGTCGAGCGCATGCAGGCGCCGCCCCAGCCGGCCGGCGCGCAGCAGTTCCGGCAGCGCCTTCCACCAGCCACCGTCGGTCACGTTGGGCGGCGGCTCCAGCGCCAGCGCACGCAGCACGTCGGCAATCGCGTCCAGTCGCCGCTCGTAGTCCGGCAGCCGCTCCGCGTCGCGGCGCGAGAACTTCGCGACCTCGGCCTGGGTGACGCCGGCGCCCACCTTCAGGTGGGTGCCGTCCGGCAGCGGCAGGAAGTTGCCGAGCCGGCGCCGCACGATGCGCAGGCCGTGCGCGTGCAGGTCGAGATCGGCGATCACCTTCGGCTGCAGCAGCGAGACCGTATAGGCGGCGACCGAGTTGCGGAAGCCCGGATGGAATTCCTCGGTGACCGCCGCGCCGCCGACGACGTCGCGGTTCTCCAACACCAGGACCTTGAGCCCGGCCTTGGCGAGATAGGTCGCACAGACCAGGCCGTTGTGGCCGCCGCCGATCAGGATGACGTCGTGGCGATCGGACACGGCGCTCATCGCACGGGTCGGCTCAGCTGGCGCGCAGCGCGGCGAGGACCGGCGCCACCTGCTCGTTGCGTCCCAGTGCCGCGCCGATCCGTTCGAGGCGATCGGCCAGTTCGCGCGGGTCGTCGCCGCAGAGCGTCGCATGGCCGACCTTGCGGCCGGCGCGCGGAGACTTGCCGTAGTCGTGCCAGTGGGCGCGCGGCTCGCGCAGGACGGCATCGGCTTCGGGAAGTTCGCCGATCCAGTTCAGCATGACGCTGGTGCCGATCGCCGCGGTGTCGCCGAGCGGCAGGCCCAGGATCGCACGGACGTGGTTCTCGAACTGGCTGCAGCCGGTGCCTTCGATCGTCCAATGCCCGGAGTTGTGCACGCGCGGCGCCATCTCGTTGCCGAGCAGGCGCTCGCCGTGGACGAACAGCTCCAGCGCGAACACGCCGACGTAGTCCAGGTGCTCGGCCAGCGTGCGGGCATGCGCGACCGCGCGCGCCTCCAGCGCCGGATCGCCGGCCAGGGGTGCCAGGCTGGCGGAGAGGATGCCGCCGGCATGCCAGTTGCGGGTCAGCGGGTAGTGGCGGAATTCCCCGGTGCGCGAGCGCACCGCGACCACCGACACCTCGCGGTCGAACGGCACGAAGGCTTCGAGGATCAGCGGCACGCCACCGAGTGCCTGCCAGGCGGCGTCGAGGTCGGCGGGGGCGCGCAGCACGAACTGGCCCTTGCCGTCGTAGCCGAGGCGACGCGTCTTGAGCACGGCCGGCAGGCCGGTCGCGGCGACGGCGCGCTCCAGGTCTTCGCGGCTGTCCACGGCGGCGAAGGCCGGTGTTTCCAGGCCGATCCGGCCGAACAGGGTCTTCTCGGCGAGCCGGTCCTGGGCGACGGAGAGCGCGGCCGGGTTCGGGAAGACGCGCGTGCGGGCGGCCATCCATTCGGCGGTTTCGGCCGGTACGTTCTCGAAATCGAAGGTGACGACGTCGCTGTCGGCGGCGAAGGCCTCCAGTGCGGCGAAATCGCGCCAGTCGGCCTGCACCAGCGGGGCGATCTGTGCGGCACAGGCATCGCCGGCGCTGTCGACCAGGCGGAAGCGCTGGCCGAGCGGCGTGCCGGCGAGGACGAGCATGCGGGCGAGCTGGCCGCCGCCGAGGATGCCGATCGTCGCCATCGGATCAGTCTTCGCGCGGGTCGGACTTGGCGAGCACGGCGTCGGTCTGCTCGCGCCGGAACGCATCCAGGCGGTTGGCCAGCGCGGCGTCCTCGAGCGCGAGCACGGCGGTCGCCAGCAGGGCGGCGTTGACCGCGCCGGCACGGCCGATCGCCAGGGTGCCGACCGGAATGCCGGCCGGCATCTGCACGATCGACAGCAGCGAATCCATGCCGTTGAGCGCGTGCGACTGCACCGGCACGCCGAAGACCGGCAGCCGCGTCTTGGCGGCCAGCATGCCGGGCAGGTGGGCGGCGCCGCCGGCCCCGGCGATCACGACCTTGAGGCCGCGGCCGGCCGCCTGTTCGGCATAGTCGAACAGCAGGTCCGGCGTGCGGTGGGCGGAGACGACGCGGACCTCGTGCGCCACGTCGAGACGCTCGAGGGTTTCGACGGCATGACGCAGGGTGTCCCAATCCGAACGGGAGCCCATCACCACGCCGATCAGCGGTTGCCCGGCCTTGCTGTTGGTCATTGCGCTGCTGGATCGCGAGTCTGGCGCGCACAACCTGCGCGAAACCGCTATTGTAAGCACAACCGGGCGCCTTCCGGTGCCCGCCCGATGCGACGACCGATGGATTCACGATTGCTGGACATCCTGCGCTGCCCGGTCAGCAAGGGTGCCGTGCGCGCGCTGCGGCGCGACGAACTCGATGCGCTCAACCGCGCGATCGCCGCCGACGGGCTGGCGACGGCCGATGGCCAGGTGCGCCGCCAGCCGCTGCAGGCGGGGCTGTTGGCCGCCGACGGGCAGCGCGTCTACCGGATCGACGACGGCATCCCCGTGATGCTGGCGGACCAGGCGATCCCGGTGGCCGGAGTGGCCGGTTTCGTGGCCGGGTAGGACGCCTGCGATTCGCCGCAGGCGGGCAGTGCCGCAAAAGGGAGCGGCGGATGCGAGGACGGCGGCCGATAACCGGCAGATGACGACGGAAATCGTCGACATTCGTCATGGCCTGTCGGCCTTGTGCGTTGGTTCACATAAGAATAACGGTGTGTGAATAAGCTTGTCGGCGATGGCGGGAGGGGACCGCTCCGACAGGTTCACCCGGACTGCAGATCTCATGGTCAGCCCCGACGACAGCAAGAAGATCATCGACCTGCACCAGCGGCAGTCGATCCAGAGCGCCGCCGGCGACCGTCTGGGCGATCTGCTCAAGCGGGTCCGGGGCATTGCGCTCAAGCGCATCAGCGCCCTGGTCGGCGTCCTGTTCGAGAACATCGACGACGCCCTGTTCGACCTCGCCGAGAAGGCCGAGAACAACGCCGCGCAGACCCAGTTCTTCGACGGCATGCGCGAGGTCCGCAAGAAGCGCCACCTGGTCGAGCGCCGGTTCCAGGAGCAGGTCTCCAAGGCCTTCACGGATTTCGCCGAAGGCCGGATGCGCACGGCACGCCCCGAGGTCGCCCCGCAGGCCGGTGGCGGCCTGTCGCTGGTCGACGACCAGGAGCTCGAGCAATCGCTGGCGGTCTCCGGCATGGTCGCCAAGGCCAACAGCCGGTGGTCGCGGTCGCTGTTCCAGATCAACCAGCGGCTGTCGGTCGTGACCGGCGGCGGGCAGGTCGACGACGGCAGCAACCCGATCGGGCCGGCCGCGCTCGGCGAGGCGTTCCGCGAGGCGACGCGTGAGTTCGACCTCGGCATGCACGTGCGCCTGATCGTCTACAAGCTGTTCGATCGCTACGTCATGAGCGGTCTGGACGGGTTGTACGAGGAAGTCAACGGCGAGCTGATCCAGGCCGGCGTGCTGCCGCAGATCGCGTCGGCGCCCGCGCGTCCGTCGGCGGGCGCCGGCGGCCATGCCGCGGCGCCGGCCGGTCATGCGGGTGCGCCCGCGCCGCACGTCGACGCGCACGCCGATCGGGGCCGCTACGACCCGGCCACCGTGGCCTGGCAGACCGAGCTCTACCAGACGCTCAACAAGCTGCTGGCCGGCCGCCGGAGTCCGGCGCACGAGGCCGCCGAGCATTTCCGCCACGAGTCCGAACTGGCCGCGCCGCCGGTATTGAGTCCGGTGGACCTGCTCAGCGCGCTGACGATCCTGCAGAGCCAGAACCAGCTCGCCGCCAGCCGGCAGCACGCGCAGGCCAGCAGCATGGCCGATGCCGCGCAGGCGGTGCAGCAGATCAAGCAGGACCTGCTCGACCAGGTCCAGCGGATCGGCAGCGGCGACGGCCATGGTCACAGCCATGTCTCCAGTGCCGACGAGGACACGATCGACCTGGTCGGCATGCTGTTCGAATACATCCTGCAGGACCGCAACCTGCCGGCCCAGATGCAGGCCGTGCTGAGCCGGCTGCAGATCCCGTATCTCAAGGTCGCGATTCTCGACCGCCACCTGTTCGCGCAGCGGGCGCACCCGGCGCGGCGCCTGCTCGATGCGCTGGCGCAGGCGGGCCTGGGCTGGTCCGAGGAAGCCGACCGCGACCATCGGCTGCTCGATCGCGTGCGCCAGTCGGTCGAGAAGATCCTGACCGAGTTCGACGACGACATCGCGATCTTCGAGCACGAACTGGAATCCTTCGAGGGGTTCCTCGACCAGGGCCGCAAGCGCGCGGGACTGGCCGAGCAGCGCGTGGCCGAGGCCGCGCGCGGGCGCGAGCGCCTGGAAGAAGCGCGGCGCACGGCGGCGCGCGAGATCCTGCAGCGTATCGACGAACGGGTACTGCCGCCGATCATCCATGCCGTGCTGTCGCGTCCCTGGGCCAACTATCTCGTCGTCGCGCTGCTGCGCCACGGCGAGAATTCCGAGGAGTGGCGCAACGGCCTGCGCTTCGTCGACGAGTTCGTCTGGAGCGCGCTGCCGAAGGGCACCGAGGCCGACCGCCTGCGCCTGCAGAAGGTCAAGCCGCAGATCGAGCGTGCGCTGCGCCATGGCCTGGGCACGATCGGCCTGCACGACAACGAGATCACCGAGACGATGAGGGCGCTGGCGGATTTCTACGCCTCGCTCCAGGGAGGCGCGCCGGTCGAGCGCAAGACCGTGCGCGAGGTCATCGTCGAGCGCGCCTGCCTGGCCGCCGCCGGCGCGCAGCCCGCTGCCGAGGCAGGGCAGGCAGCCGATGCCGCAGGCACGGCCGAGCTGGCCGGCAGCCCGGTCGAGGAGATCGTGCTCGGCACCCGTACGATCGAGGGCGACCGTGGCGAGGCCTTCCTCCAGGAGGACGAGTTCCTGCAACTGGCGCGGTCGCTGCGGCCGGGCACCTGGCTGGAGCTGGTCGACGAGAACGGCCATCGCGAGCGCGCCAAGCTGTCCTGGATCAGCCCGATCAGCTCGAAGTACCTGTTCGTCAACCGGCGCGGCCTGAAGGTCGACGACAAGACCCTCACCGCGCTGGCCGCGGAGCTTCGGGCCGGCGCGGCCGTCGTGCTGGAGGAAGCACCGCTGTTCGATCGCGCACTGGACGCGATCGTCGCGCGGCTGCGCGAGGATCACGAGGCGGCCTAGCCGTCTGGACGGACGCACCCGCGGGATAGGAGGGTGCGCGCCTCCGCGTGTCCATCGTCATCCGCTACGCGACGCCTGCACATGCTGCAGGTCGATGCCGGTTGCAGGCACCTGTCGTCACAGGTCGTGCGGATGCGTGGGAAGTCGACCGATCGGAGGCCGGACCTGTTGGGGACCACAGTCGCGACAGCGTGCGATGCACCGGTCATCCGCCGGCGCAGTCTTCAACCCATCGTTCGCTTCGGAAACTCGTCAGGGTGTAGCGCCGGCCGGCTTGAGGCAGTCGGCCAGAAACGAATCGACTGCCGCCTCCAGGCGCAGGCGATTGTCCAGGCTGGCGATGCCGTGTCCTTCGTCGTCGAACGGCAGCCAGCGCGCCGGGCGTCCGGCCTTGGCCAGCAGCAGCCGCAGCCGCAACGCATGCTCGATCGTCACGCGGCGATCCTGTGCACCGTGCGCCAGCAGCAGTGGCTTGCCGATCTGGCGGTACCGGTAGACTGGGGAAATCGCCTCGACCTCGGCGATCTGCTTGACGGGGTCACCGACCATCTTCTTCATCAGGTCCTGCGCCGAGGTGCTCGCGGCCCAGTCGCTGGACGAGAACGTCAACGGCCAGTCCGTCACCGCCGCCGTCGCGATGCCGCAGCGATACCGCTCCGGGAAGCGGATCAGGCCCATCAGGGTCGAGTATCCGCCGTAGCTGCTGCCACGCAGGGCGACACGTCCCGGGTCGAGGGGATGCTCGCGCAGCGCCTTGTCCACGGCGCTGAGCACGTCGTCCTCGATCTGGGTCCCGAACGCGCCGTAGCCGGCATGTCGGAACTCGCGGCCGAATCCACCGGAGCCCCGGAAGTTCACCCGCAGGACGGCATGGCCGCGGTTGGTCATCAGCTGGACTTCCGGGTCGTAGTGCAGCGTATCGCGCACGCCGATCGGGCCGCCGTGGGGCATCACGACCAGCGGATGTGGACCCTTGCCTTCGGGCAGGCTGAGATAGGCCTCGATCGGCGTTCCGTCGGTCGCGGCCAGGCGCAGCAGTGAAGAGCGCACGGGGCGTGCCTGCCGGAACGGTTCCAGCCGGGAGAGCAGTTCCTCAATGCGGTTGTGCCCGGCGTCGTAGAGGTAGTAGGTGCCCGGATTGGTCTCGTCGTTGGCGATGACCAGGGCGCGCGTGCCGTCGCGGCTGGTTTCGTAGACGGCCACGCTGCGATCCGGAAGCGCACGGGCCAGTATCGCGTGCAGCGAGCCGCTGGCCGAGTCGAAGTAGTGGATCTGGTGCCGGCCGTCCTGCAGGTAGCTGGCGCCGACTGGTTCGCCGGTCGGCGTCGTCAGAACCTCGAGGATGTCGATGCCGGGCAGGGTCAGCAGGGTCTGTACGATCTTGCCATCGGCCAGGTCGACGCGGACCAGTTCGGTCTGGGCGCGGTCGATGTCGGTGGTGGCATAGAAGCTCGTCCCGCCGGGTGCCATTTCCAGCAACTGGAAGCGGTCCTCCGACGAGAAGCGCCGTACCACCTGCCAGGTGCCGTCGGTGCGGGTCTGGGTCTTGAGCACGTAGTCGCCGTCCTCGGTCGCCATGACGGCGCGCGGCACGCCGCTGCGGTCGGTCAGGACGTTGCTCCAGCCCTCCAGTCCCTTGTCCAGCCTGCGGCTGCGTTCGAACTGGCTGCGTTCGATCCGCTTGCCGTCAAGCGTGACGCGATAGAGGCCAGCGCCTCCTTCCGTCTCGACACGCGCGAATACGGCCTGCCGCCCCTCTGTGCCGATCGTGCTGACGAACCAGCCGGCATACGGAAACGTCAGCAGGTCGAAGGACGGTGCCCGGCCCGGCTCGACGCGAAGGCGGACGGCATAGCTGGTGCGTCCGCGGTTGTTGACGCCGATCAGCAAGGTACGGTCCGCTGCCCAGCTCATCTGGTATACCGGGTAGTCGCCGCTGTAGACGGGGCTGGCCTGCAGCGTGGCTACGTCCAGCACGCTGATCGTGTGTCGATCGCCCTTCTGCTCAGCGACCGCCAGCATGTCGCCGGCGGGGTTCATCCGGATCGTCGATACCTGCCAGTCCGCGAACAGCTCGCGGACCAGGGCAGGTAGCCGGTCGTCTCCGCCTGCCTTCTCCGCGTCGTCCTTCTCCGCCGGTTTGATCGTCGCCGATTCGGCGGCTTCGAGCGCGGCCGACAACGGCATGTCGCCCAGCTCGTTCGCAAGGAACTCGCCGAAGCGATCCGGTACGGCGCCTTGCCAGCGCAACGGCCAGCGCTTGCGCAGACCGGGATAGTCCTTGTCGAGATCAATCGCGAGCTGGGCGAACCGGTTGCGTGGCGCCGTATGGAACCTGCTGTAGCCCAGTGCGATCAGGTCGAGGTCGCCGGCATAGCTGATGACGCCGGGTTCGACCTTGAAATCCAGGCGGCCATCCTTGCTCAGGTTAAGGTACCAAAGGGGCCGGTTGTCCAGGCCGATCTCGAGCCGGCTGAA
Source organism: Dokdonella koreensis DS-123 (assembly GCF_001632775.1). NCBI lineage: Bacteria > Pseudomonadati > Pseudomonadota > Gammaproteobacteria > Lysobacterales > Rhodanobacteraceae > Dokdonella > Dokdonella koreensis. The sequence continues at coordinate 3,711,280 of NZ_CP015249.1, read as the reverse complement.
GCGGTAGTCACCCGCGGGCAGTTCGAGCAGACGCAGGCTGCGTCCATGTCCCAGCCGCAGCAGGCGCTGGCCGCCGAAGCCACCGTCCTTCCGGTCGATCTTGAGCGAGGAAACCGGTAGCGCGGCCTCGACCGCTATCGCCACCAGTCCGCGTCCCTCGCGCGGCTCGACCGTGTCGCCGGGACTGATTTCCCGTGCACCCGCAACGGCGGCCAGGACCATCAGCAAGCCGCCGGCCAGGCCGCGAAGCCCGCGCAGAAACCCCCCGTGGCGCTGCATCATGCACGCCCCTGAAAACCGTGCATGCAGCCGCCTCAGACGTTGAAGAGCTTGCGCAGGTTGTCGAGGCCGGCCTGATAGATGCCCTGCATCGTCGCGACGGCATCGTTCTCCGGTACGCCGGCGGGAACGAAGTCGCCCGACCACTCGACCACGCAGCCCTCCTTGCCTTCCTCGTTGCGCACGCGCACGGTGGACTTGTAGTTGGCGACGGGCAGGGCGCCCTTCTCGAGCGTGTAGGTGTAGACGTGATCGTTGTCGTCGAACGATTCCATGCGCTCGACCAGGCTGGCACCGCCCATCAGCTGAAGGCGCCGGACGCGACCGCCGTCGGCCAGTTCGCTCTTCTGCACGGCAGGATGCCAATCGGGCAGGGCATGAAAACCCCCGATCAGCTTCCAGACCTGATCGGCCGATACCGGCAGCGGCGTGGACATCTTGACCTTGGCCATACGGTTTCTCCTGTTCGGCTCGGCGCGCATCGCATCGATGCGTCGTCAGGCTACATCGGGCGTCTTCGCTCGATCACGGTCGAGCGAAGACGGGCTGCCTAGAAGCGGCCCGGCCAGTATACGCCGGGCGTCCGGCGACAGCGGCAGCGTGGGCGCGGTCTTGCGCACGCAAGCGCCGGACAAGGTTCGCTGCGATGCATCAATATCGTGGCGATTCGCGGCGCGCGACTACAGCGTGCGCTGCCAGAAACCGACGTCCACCCAGCGGTCGAACTTGCGCCCCACTTGCGCGTGGTGCGCGACCTTCAGGAAGCCGCAGCGTTCGTGGAATGCGACGCTGGCCGGATTCGGCAGCGCGATGCAGCCGAGCGCGACATGGAAGCCGTGCTCGGCGAGCGTGCGCAGCAGCAACTGGTACAGCGGCAGGCCCACGCCGCTGCGCTGCGCGTCGGCGGCGACGTAGATCGTCGTCTCGACCGTGGGATCGTAGGCGGCGCGGCTGCGCCAGCGCGTGGCATAGGCATAGGCGGCGACGCGTCCTTCGTGCTGCGCGACCAGCCACGGATATCCCGCGCCGAGCACCTGGTCGATGCGCTCGATCATCTGTGCCGGCGTGACCGGCACGTCCTCGAACGTCACGATCGTCTCGCGCACGTGCGGGTTGTAGATCGCGCAGATCGCGTCGGCATCGTCGCGATGGACGGGTCGGAACAGCGGCGCGCTCACGGTGCTTCCGTTGCGGTGAGGGTGCAGTGGCGGCGTGCAGCGCAGCAGCCGGCGAGGAGCGAGGGTGGAAGGAGCCGGGATGTCGGAACGATCATCGGAGGACGCTGCCGGTGGTGCCGGCGTCCAGTATCCGTGTCCGGGCTCGGCGCCGACAAGTCCGGTTGCGTCCGGTCGGCAGCGGGCGTCAGCAGCAGCGTCCGCCGCCGCCCTTGTAGCGTGCTTCCAGGCGCTCGTTGAAGAACTCGGCGTAGGTCGGGATCGGTCGGTCCGGATGGTAGGCGCGCAGGTGCGCGACATAGGTGCCGTAGTCCGGGATGCCGATGATCTGGCGGGCGATGCGCACGGCACGCAGCCACAGTGCGGCCAGTGGCGAGGCGGCGGCGCGCGCGGCCGCCTCGCCGGGGTCGAGCGGGCCTTGCGGTGCGCGCGGCCCACGCTTGCCCGCAGGCAGGTTCATCGTGCCACCGAGGCCAACGCGACGTACGGCGTTTCCTGCGCGGTCGGCAGCGAGATGCGCCGTGCGCGAACCGCGGCGCGGATGCCGAACACGACGACGACGACGACGATCGCCATGAACGTGGCCGCGAGGCCGGCGTTGACGTAGTCGTTGAACACGATGCGGTTCATGTCGTCGAGCGACTTGGCCGGCGCCAGCACCTGGCCCTGGGCCAGCGCGTCGGCGTACTTCTTCGCATGCGAGAGGAAGCCGATGCGCACGTCGCCGTGGAACACCTTCTGCCAGCCGGCGGTCAGCGTGCAGATCAGCAGCCACACAGTCGGCACCAGCGGGATCCACACGTACTGGTCGCGCTTCATCTTGATCAGGCACACGCAGCATACGGTCAGCGCGATCGCCGCCAGCATCTGGTTGGCGATGCCGAACAGCGGCCACAAGGTGTTGATGCCGCCGAGCGGATCGACCACGCCCTGGTAGAGGAAGTAGCCCCAGCAAGCCACGCACAGCGCGGTCGCGATCAGGTTGGCGGCCCATGATTCGGTGCGCTTGAGGGCCGGCACGGCCAGGCCCGCCAGGTCCTGGATCATGAAGCGCCCGGCGCGCGTGCCGGCATCGACCGTGGTGAGGATGAACAGCGCCTCGAACAGGATCGCGTAGTGGTACCAGAACGCCATCATGCCTTCGCCGGCGATCACGCTGTGCAGGATGTGCGCCATGCCGACGGCGAGCGTCGGCGCGCCGCCGGCGCGCGAGAGGATCGTGCCCTCGCCGATGTCGGTGGCGGTCTGGGCGAGCGCCTCCGGCGTGATCACGAAGCCCAGGTTGCTGATCGCCTGCGCCGCCGATTCGACCGTGGTGCCGATCAGCGCGGCGGGCGCGTTCATCGCGAAGTAGATGCCCGGATCGAGCACGCAGGCGGCGATCAGGGCCATGATCGCGACGAAGGCTTCCATCAGCATGCCGCCGTAGCCGATGAAACGTGTTTCCTTCTCGTTGGCCAGCAGCTTGGGCGTGGTGCCGGACGAGATCAGCGAATGCCAGCCGGACACCGCACCGCAGGCGATCGTGATGAACAGGAACGGGAACAGGCCGCCGGCGAACACCGGGCCGGTGCCGTCGACGAACTTGGTCAACGCCGGCATCCGCAGTTCCGGCGCGGCGATCAGGATGCCGATGGCCAGCAGCACCACCGTGCCGATCTTGAGGAACGTGGACAGGTAGTCACGCGGTGCCAGCAGCAGCCAGACCGGGATCACCGAGGCGACGAAGCCGTAGGCGATCAGCATCCAGGCGAGCTGGCGGCCGTTGAAATGGAACGCCTCGGCCCAGGCCGGGTCGTGGGCGACCACGCCGCCGAGCCAGATCGACAGGAGCAGCAGGACCAGGCCGATGATCGAGACTTCCATGACGCGGCCGGGGCGCAGGTAGCGCAGGTAGACGCCCATGAACAGCGCGATCGGCATCGTCATCGCCACCGTGAAGGTGCCCCACGGGCTTTCCGCCAGCGCCTTGACCACGACCAGGGCGAGCACGGCCAGGATGATGAACATGATCATCGTCACGCCGATCATCGCGACCACGCCGGCGCCCGGGCCGAGCTCGGAGCGGGCCATGTCGCCGAGCGACTTGCCGTCGCGGCGCGAGGAGAAGAACAGCACCATGAAGTCCTGCACCGCGCCGGCGAAGATCACGCCGACCAGGATCCAGAGCGTGCCGGGCAGGTAGCCCATCTGCGCGGCGAGCACCGGGCCGACCAGCGGTCCGGCGCCGGCGATCGCGGCGAAATGATGGCCGAACACCACGTACTTGTCGGTCGGCACGTAGTCCAGGCCGTCGTTGCGCAGCACGGCCGGCGTCGCCCGCGTCGCATCCAGGCGCAGCGCCTTCTCGGCGATGAACTTGCTGTAGAAGCGATAGGCGATGAAGAGGATCGAGACGGCGGCCGTCACCAGCCAGACCGCGTTGATCGTCTCGCCCCGGTGCAAGGCGACGGTGCCCAGGCAGAACGCGCCGAGGATGGCCAGGGCCAGCCATCCCAACTTGCTTGCGACCGATGTCATACCGCCTCCACCCTACGGATTGGGAACCGGGAAAGCGTGTTCCCGCAGCGCACCACGGTCAAGCCGCGGTGCATTAGCCATTGGTCGAATGGACGGCGCCGGTGCCTGCTGCCGGCAGGTCCGCATGGGCGCGCAGGATGGTGGCAGGCGGCCCGCCGGGACCGGCCGCCGCCGTGGAACGAATCGGTGCAGGCGCCGCGGTGCTCTACAGCCAGCGCGCCCGGCGCAGCAACAGGAACAGGCCGCCGCAGATCGAGACGGTCAGCGCGATCATCGCCGGGTAGCCCCAGGGCTTGTCGAGCTCGGGCATCTGGTGGAAGTTCATCCCGTACCAGCTGGTCATCAGGGTCGGCGCGGCGAGCAGCGCCGCCCAGCCCGCCAGGCGCTTGACGACTTCGTTCTGCGAGGCGCCGACCACGGCGGCATTGATGCTGATCGCCGCCGAGAGCATCTCGCGCATCGTGTCGATCGATTCGTTGATGCGGATCGCGTGGTCGGAGACGTCGCGGAAGTACGGCCGGACCTCGTCGCGGATCAGGCCCGGGTACAGGCGTACCAGCTGGTTGAGCATGTCCTGCAGCGGTGCCACCGCCAGCCGCAGCGAGACCAGCTCCTTCTTCAGTTCGTACAGGCTGCGGATCGTCTGGCGCTTGAAGGTGTCCTGGAAGATGTCGTCCTCCAGGTCCTGCAGCTGCTCGCGGAAGTTGCGGACGATCGGCAAGATGTTGTCGACGATGAAGTCGAGCACCGAGTACAGGCCGTAGCTGGGGCCGAGCGCGAGCAGGTCGGGTGTCTGCTCGCAGCCGCGCCGGGCCGGCGCGTACGACAGCGACGCGCCGTGGCGGATCGTCACGATGTAGTTGCGGCCCAGGAACACATGGGTCTCGCCGAACTCGATCCGCCCGCTGACGAACTGCGCGGTCTGCGCGACGATGAACAGCGAGTCGCCGTAGCTCTCGATCTTGGGGCGCTGGTGCGCGTTGTTGGCGTCCTCGATGGCGAGGTCGTGCAGGCCGAATTCCTCCTGCAGCTTGTCGAGCAGCTGGGCGTCCGGCTCGTGGAGCCCGACCCAGACGAACTGGTCGGGCCGTTCGAGCACGTCGCTGATCTCGTCGATCGTGATGTCGCCGACGCGACGGCCCTGGTTGGAGTACGCCACGCAGTTGACGACCATCGGGGTCTGCGGGCGCGGCGCCTCGGCGGTGACGGGGGCGGGAGCTTCGGCCATGGGCCGATCATGCCGCTTCGGGGTCGTCTCCGGCAATGTTCGCCGCGGCCCGGCCGGGCGCCGGCTGGCGCCACAGCGCCAGCGCCAGCGCGACATGGATCGGTACGAGCAGGGCGATCCAATGGCCGTTCTGCTGGACGAACCACGGCAGCACCTTGGAGAACACCGCGAAACCCGCCGCGAGCAGCACCAGCAGCATCAGCATCCGTGCGACGCGGCCCGGCCGCCAGGCCGGTCGCATCGCCGCCCACCAAGTCGGCAGCAGCGCGAGGCAGAGCGGGTCGAGCAGCAGCAGGTTCTCGTTGCGCCAGGCCGCACGGTGCTCGGTGAAGCCCCACAGCAGGGCCAGCACCAGGCCACCGAGGCCGGCGGCCAGCGCGACCAGCAGCGCGGCGAGCGAGAAGCCGATCCGTGCGGCGCGGTAGCGGCGGGCGCGGGCCAGCGCGGTCAATGCCAGGCCGATGCCGATGCCGCCCGCCAGGAACGGCCAGCGCAGGTCGGCCGGCAGCTCGGGAGGAGCGGCGATCCGGTTCTCGGCCAGCGTGTCCTCGGCCATCACCAGCGGGCGGGTGGCGCCGGCGTCGTCGACGATGCGGGCATCGCGCACGACGGACGCCAGCGTCATCGGCACGAAGCTCTCCTGCCAGAAGTCCAGCCGCTGGTCGGCGAACGGCCCGAGGCCGAGGTCGACCACGTGCATCAGCCACGGCTGCGGCGCGAGCAGGCGGACGGCGTCCATGCGATAGGTGTAGCCGCGCGACCGCCCGCGCGACTGGTCGCGCAGCGCGCCGCCGAGCGCGCGGTCGATCGCGTCGCGAATGCGGGTCGAGCAGTTGGAGGTGAAGTAGTCGTAGTCGTAGCGTGCGTGGGCCGGCTGCACGTTCCATTCGAGGAAATCGCGCAAGGCGGCCCGCTGTGCCGGGGCCAGGTCCAGCTGCTGCTCGACCGCGCCGCGGCCGGCGGCGACATAGGCCGGCAGGTCCTCGTCCAGCGGCCAGGCGCCGACGTGGTAGGTCATGCGGCCGCGGACGAAGTTCCAGAAGAAGTCGTCCTCGGCGAAATCGAACATGCCGTAGTTGTAGACGAGGGCTTCGCCGGTGGCGCGATCGCGGACGAGCAGCGCGTTGTGGCCGAAGCGCTCCCAGTACAGCTCGCCGGGGCCGTAGGTGAGCAGGCTGATCTGCAGCGTCTCGCCGGGCTCGGCGGCGTCCGCGGCGGGCACCCGCATCAGGACGGCCAGCAGCGCCAGCCAGGCCCATGCGCCCAGCCGCAGCGCCAGGCCGCCGCGTCGGGACGCAGGCCGGATCACGCGACGTGCATCCGGACCGCGAACTGCTGGACGCGCCGGGCGTCGCCCTTCATGACCTGGAAATGGAAGCCGCCGAGGTCCGCCTCGTCGCCGGGCTGGGGCAGGTGGCCGACGGTCGCCGCGATCATGCCGCCGACGGTGTCGTACTCCTCGTCGTTGAACTCGCTGCCGAAGCGCTCGTTGAACGCGGCGATCGGGGTCTGGGCGTCGACCAGGAAGGTGCCGTCCGGCGAGACCCGGATCAGCGTCTGGCGGTCGTCGTCGTCATCGTGTTCGTCGTCGATGTCGCCGACGATCTGCTCGAGCACGTCCTCGATCGTGACGATGCCGGCGACACCGCCGTACTCGTCGACGACGATCGCCATGTGATGGCGCGACAGCCGGAATTCCTTGAGCAGGATGTTCAGGCGCTTGGACTCGGGGATCAGGATCACCGAGCGCAGCAGCGGCCGGATCTCGCCGGGCGCGTCGCCGGTCTGGGTGAAGCAGCGCAGCAGGTCCTTCGCCAGCAGGATGCCGAGGATCTCGTCGCGGTCGTCGCCGTGGACGGGGAAGCGCGAATGCCCCGATTCGATGACGGTCTGGACGATCTCCGGAAGCGGATCGTCGACGGCGATCGAGACCATCTGTGCGCGCGGGACCATGACGTCGGCCACCTTGAGGTCCGTGACCTCGATGGCACCCTCGATCATCGCCAGCGTATCGTTGGAGATCAGTCCGGTGGACTGGGCGTGACGGAGCTCGTCGATCAGCTCCTCACGGCTGCGCAGCTCGCCGCTCAGCACCTGGAAAATACGGCCGAACCAGGTCCGGGGCGGTCTACTCGGGGGATCCTCGCTCATTCTCGACGGGGGCGGCGCCACGGGGGCGGGACCGCGGAGTGTAGCAAACTCGCTTTACAGCGCTTTTCGCGTTCCCGCAGGCCCCGGACCGGCCGCGTGGCCGGCCCGGAGCGGGCGGTGATCCTTACTCGGGACGCCGGAAGTCGGCGCCCGGCTTCCACTGGGGATAGGTCGATTCGCCGGCCAGCTTGCCGCCGACGGCGTAGAGCAGCTGCAGGTCCTCGATCGTGCCGCTGAGGTCCCAGGCCGGGTCGTACTCGTCGGCCGGCTTGTGGTAGCGGTGGGCGGTGTAGTCGGCCTTGGCCTTGGCGCCGGCTTCGGAGCCGCCCTCGACCAGGTCCTGGCCGCCGGAGGCGTACAGCGCCGGCACGCCGCCGCGCGCGAAGTTGACGTGGTCGGATCGGAAGAAGAAGCCCTTCTCCGGCGAAGCGTCGCCGGTGATGGTCCGGTTCTGGGCGGCGGCGGCCTCGGTGACGTAGGCGTCCAGTTCCGATTGGCCCAGGCCGATCACGTTGACGTCCTTGCTGCGGCCGATGATCGGTAGCGCGTCGATGTTGATGTTGGCCACGGTCTTGGCCAGCGGATAGGCCGGGTGGGCGGCGTAGTAGGCCGAGCCGAGCAGGCCCGATTCCTCCAGCGTGACGGCCAGGAACAGGATCGAGCGCTGCGGCGCCGGCTGCTGGTGCTTGAACGCCTCGGCGATCTCCAGCAGGGCGGCCACGCCGGTGGCGTTGTCGATCGCGCCGTTGTAGATCTGGTCGCCCTGGAGGTGCTCGTCCTTGCCCAGGTGGTCCCAGTGGGCGGTGTAGACGATGACCTCGTCGGCACGCGTGGTGCCGGGCAGCAGCGCGAGCACGTTCTCGGAGCTGGAACGCGTCACCGTGTTGCTGAAGCGGGCCGAGAGCGTGGTGCCGAGATCGACCGGCTTGAAGCCGCGCACGTCCGCGGACTTCTTCAGCGCGTCGAAGTCCTTGCCGGCGGCGGCGAACAACCGCCGCGCGGCGTCGCCGGTCAGCCAGCCGGCGGCCTTCAGGCGCGGCGCCGGGTCCTCGCTGGCGGGCAGGCTCTGCTGGGGACCGCTCCAGCCGCTCTGCACGACACTCCACGGATAGCCGGCACCAGCGTCCTCATGGACGATCAGCGCGGCGGCCGCGCCCTTGCGCGCGGCTTCCTCGAACTTGTAGGTCCAGCGGCCGTAGTAGGTCAGCGCACGGCCCTTGAACAGGTCCGGATCCTGCGAGCCCCAGCCCGGGTCGTTGACCAGCACGACGATCGTCTTGCCCTTGACGTCGACGCCGTCGAAATCGTTCCACTGCTGGTCCGGCGCATCGACGCCGTAGCCGAGGAAGAGCACGTCGCTGTCCTTGAGCTCGACATCGAGGCTGCCGTCGAGGGTGCCGATCACCATGTCGCTGCCGAACGCGAAGCGCGCCTCGCCGGCGCTGCCCTTGACGTCCAGCGCGACCTGGTCGGCGTCGACCAGGGTGGTCTCGACCATCGGCACGGTCTGGAACCAGCTGCCGTTGTTGCCGGGCTTCAGGCCGATCTGCTCGAACTGGTCCTTGAGGTAGGCCGTCGTCAGGCGCTCGCCGACGGTGCCGGGCTTGCGCCCCTCGAACGCGTCCGACGCGAGCTTCTGCACGCGCGCGGCGAAATCCTCGGCGGTGATCGCCGGGCTCCAGGCGCCTTCGGCCGTCGGCACCACCGGCTGGCGCGGCTGCGCGGCCGCCGGTGCGGTGGTGGCCGGTGTCGACGCCGGTGCCGGCGCCTGTTCGCGCTGGCAGGCGACGAGGCCGAGCGCCAGCAGGCTGGCGGCGGCGCTGGCGGGGAGGATGGGACGCATGGGATTCTCCGCGGCGAAAACGGCGATTCTACCCGGCCGCGCCGGTTTGTCCGGTGGATTCGGTGCGCGTGCCCGCAAGGCCGGGCGGCGCGGTGCCGGTCGATTCAGCCGGGCGGGCCGGGCTCGGCGACCGGTGGCGGGGCGGCGTCGGTGGCCGGGATGCGGGCGAAGCGGGCGGTGACCCGCCAGCCGAGCAGCAGGCCCGCGGCCAGCAGCGCCGCCGACAGCACGAACGCCGCGCCGGGCAGGTGCAGGTTCGCCTGCGGGCCGATGAAGGTGGCGAAGACCTGGGTGAACAGGAACGGCCCGAAGATCGTCGCCAGGCCCGCCAGGCCGCTGATCGCCCCCTGCAGGCGGCCCTGCTCGTGCGGGTCGACCTGCTGGGTCAGGATCGCCTGCGCCGGCGGCCCGCCGAGTCCGGCCAGCGCCAGCAGCGGGATGCCGGCCAGGAACACCAGCGGCGTCGCGCCGAGCCCGAACAGCAGGAAGCCGGCGATGCCGAAGGCGAGACCGCTCAGCATGAGACGGCGTTCACCGAAGCGGCGCACCAGCCGCCCGACCAGGCCGGCCTGGACGATGCCGCTGCACAGGCCGACCAGGGCGAGCGTGTAGCCCACCTCTTGCGGGCCCCACTGGAAGCGGTAGTCGGCGAACAGGACGAAGGTCGAGTTCAGCGAGAACTGCGCGAACTGGGTCAGGAAGATCACGACCACCAGGCCCAGCGCGTGCGGGTAGCGGCGCAGCATGCGCAGCGCGCCGAGCGGGTTGGCGCCCTTGAGGTCGAAGCGCGGCGTGCGCCGTTCCGGCGGCAGCGACTCGGGCAGGATCAGCCAGCCGTAGACGAAGTTGGCCAGCGCCAGGGCGCCGGCCACCCAGAACGGCAGCCGCGGCGAGATGCCGCCGAGGAAGCCGCCGAGCGCGGGGCCGATCACGAAGCCGATGCCGAAGGCGGCGCCGAGCAGGCCGAATGCGGCCGCCCGCTTCTCCCGCGGCGTCACGTCGGCGATGTAGGCATTGGCGGTCGTGAAGCTGGCGGCCGTGATGCCCGAGACGAGGCGGCCGATGAACAGCACCGGCAGCGTCTGCGCCAGCGCCATCACGATGAAGTCCAGGCCCAGGCCCAGGTTCGACGCCAGGATCACCGGTCGGCGGCCGAACCGGTCCGACAGCGCGCCCTGGATCGGCGAGAACACGAACTGCATCAACCCGAACAGCGCGCCGAACAAGCCGGTCCACTGGGTGGCCACGGCGATGTCGCCGCCGACCATCGCCTGCACCAGGTGTGGCAGCACCGGGATGATCAGCCCGAACGCCAGCATGTCCAGCACGACCGTGACGAAGATGAAGATCACCGCGGCGCGACGCACGGGGACGACGGTGTCTGGGGCGTTCAAGGGCGATGGCCGATCGGTTCGGAAAACGCCGGGCAGCGCCGGCGCGCGCGAATTGTACGTGATGGGGTACCGCTCAGCGGCGCCCGTTGCCGTCGATGAAGCGCAGGAACTCAGCGCGCGTCCGGGCATCCTCGCGGAAGTCGCCGAGCATCTGGCTGGTGACCATCGACACGCCGCGCTTGTGCACGCCGCGGGTCGTCATGCACTGGTGGATCGCGTCGACGACCACGCCGACGCCGCGTGGCCGCAGCACGTCCTCGATGCAATGGGCGATCTGCGCGGTCAGCTTCTCCTGCACCTGGAAACGCCGCGCGAAACCGTCGACGACGCGCGCCAGCTTGCTGATCCCGACGACCTTGCTCGTCGGCAGGTAGCCGATGTGCGCGCGGCCGATGATCGGCGCCATGTGGTGCTCGCAGTACGATTCGAACTCGATGTCGCGCAGCACGATCATCTCGTCGTAGCCGGCGACCTCCTCGAACGTGCGGCGCAGGTACGCGGCCGGATCGACCGCGTAGCCGGAGAACCAGTCGGCATAGGCGTCGACGACGCGCTTGGGCGTATCGGCCAGGCCCTCGCGCGAGGGGTCCTCGCCGGCCCAGCGCAGCAGCGTGCGCACGGCCTCCTCGGCCGCGCTGCGGGTGACCGCGGGATCGGATGGCGTCATCGGCGGATCCTCAGGGCGCCTTGGCGGCGGGCGTGGGCCGCTCGGGCTTGAACAACGGATGGTTGGTGGCCCAGGGGAGGTCCGGCAGCTGCTTGGCCTTGAAGCGGTCGTAGAACTCGCGGTACAGCGCCTGCCGGGTGGCGTCGCGGCTGCTGACTGCGCCGAAGAGCGCCGCGGCCTGCGTTTCCTCGGCCTCCTTCCACTTGCCGTTGGCGGCCAGGGCCAGCGCATAGGCTTCGGCCACTTCGCCGGCGCCGCTGATCTTGTAGAGCCGTTCACCGTCGGTGAGCGCCTTGCGCCGCTGTTCGGCCGTGGCGCCGCGGCAGGTGCTGGCCGCACGCACCGACAGCTGGATCACGAAGCCGTAGTCGGGCCGGGTGGCGAGCACCTCGTTCATTTCGCGCAATCCCTCCACGCAGCGGCCGGCGGCGGCCTCGGCGGCCAGCAACTGCGCCCAGCCTTCGCCGTCGTTGGGATGCAGCTTCGTCAGCGCGCGGAACTGGGCGACCGCATCGGCCGGCCGGCCGGTCCGCATCAGCAGCGAACCCAGCCGCAGGCGGGCCTCGGACAGCGCCGGGTCGGCGGCGATCGCCTTCTGGAACGCGGTCTGGGCGCCGACGTCGTCCACCGCCATTTCCTGGATCGCGCCCTGCGTCAGCAGCAGCAGGGCGTTGTCCGGCTGTGTTCCCAGCGCGGCCTGGACGCGCTGGCGGGCTGCATCGATACGGCCTTCCACCGCGTCGATGCGCGCACGCAGCGCGATCGCCCCGGCATCGGCGGGCTTGCGGCGCAAGGCGGCGTCGGCGCTTTCGCGGGCGGCGTCGTAGCGGCCGACCGAGACGAAGAACGTCGCCGAGTTCAGGTCGATCGCGAACGGTTCGACGGCTTCGAGGCCGGGACCGCCGAACAATCCCTCGGCGAGCGGGTCGTTGAGCCTGACCGGAACCTCGCCGGCCTTGGCGCGTGCCTCTCCGGCGGCAGCGGCGTTGCCGGCGCCCTGGTAGGCCTCGGCCAGCGAGCGGTACAGGCGCGTGGCCGGCGGATCGAGCCGCAGCGCCTGCTGGTACTGGGTCACCGCCTCGGGATAGCGCTTCTGGCGCAGCGCGATGTCGCCGAGCAGGGCGTAGGCCAGCGGCTGGTCCTGGCGCTTGGCGACGTAGTCGGCGAGCAGCTTGCGGGCGGCATCGAGCTCGCCGGCCTGGATCTGGAGGCTGGCCAGGGCGGCACGGATCGGCAGGTAGTCGGGGGCCACCGCCATCGCCCGCTGGAACTGGGTCCGCGCCGTCGCGTCGTCGCCGCGCGCATGCCCCACCAGGCCTTGCGCGTAGATCCAGCGCGGGTCATTGGCCGACAGCTGCTCGGCGTTCCACAGCGCGGTCAGGGCCGGGTCGTACTGGCCGGCACGCACGTAGGCCGAGGCGAGCACCGCGTAGGCCTGGGCGAGCGGCTCGCCGGCCAGCTCGTTGCGGGTCTTGTCGAACGAGGCGCGCGTCTCGCGCAGCCAGGCGGCCTGGGCCGGGGGCAGCCGGGCCACGTCGGGACTCGGCACGGGCCGCAGCACCGGCTGGGCGGCGAGCGGCGGCGCGGCGGATGCGGCCAGGGCGAGCAGCAGGACGGCGACGAATCTGGAGGACATGCGCAGGGGGTTCACGAGGCGGCGGGAAGGGCCGCGGAGTCCGCCAGTCTACCTGCCGGGGCGGTCCGCGGCGACGCCGTGGGACAACCGCCGAGGCGCGATGTTCCTGCCGCCGCGGCCTCTGCTAGATTCCGCCGCTGCCCCTCCGTGCGGAGCCCCCATGCCGGGCCACAACCAGTTCAGCCTGCTGCGCGAGCGGCGCTTCCTACCGTTCTTCGTGACCCAGAGCCTGGGTGCCTTCAACGACAACGTCTATCGCAACGCGATGCTGATGCTGATCGTCTACCAGCTGGGCCTTTCGACCGAGCAGGGGGCCTTGTACGCGAACCTGGCGCCGGCCCTGTTCATCCTGCCGTATTTCCTGTTCTCGGCGACAGCCGGCCAGATCGCGGAAAAGTACGAGAAGGCCGCGTTGATCCGCGTCACGACGACGATGGAGATCGTCATCATGTCGATCGCGGCGATCGGCTTCGTCACCAAGACGCCGGCGATCCTGCTCGGCGCGCTGTTCCTGACCGGCCTGCAGTCGACGCTGTTCGGCCCGGTCAAGTATTCGATCCTGCCGCAGGCGCTCAAGCCCGAGGAGCTGACCGGCGGCAACGGCCTGGTCGAGATGGGAACCTCGATCTCGATCCTGCTCGGCATGATCGTCGGCACCAGCCTGATGCGTGTCGGCACGATCGGTCCGGTGGTCGCCGCCGTGGCGGTGGTCGCGCTGGCGATCAGCGGCTACCTGGTGAGCCGCGCGATCCCGCGGGCCCCGGCGGCGGCGCCTGACCTGAAGATCAGCTGGATCCCGGTGGCCGAGTCGCTCAGCGTCATGCGCCTGGTGCGCAAGCAGCGCGCGGTGCGCAATGCCGTGCTCGGCATTTCCTGGTTCTGGTTCATGGGCACGGCGCTGACCGCCCAGCTGCCGAACTACGCGCAGATCCACCTCGGTGGCGCCGAGAACCTGTACCTGCTGGCGCTGGCGCTGTTCTCGGTCGGGACCGGCCTGGGGTCGCTGCTGTGCGAGAAGCTGTCCGCGCGCACGGTCGAGATCGGCCTGGTGCCGCTCGGCGCGCTCGGCATGACGGTGTTCTGCATCGACCTGTACTTCGCCCGTCCGGGCGAGGCCGCCGCCGCGGGCCTGAGCGTGGCCGAGTTCGTGGCCCAGCCCGGCAGCTGGCGCATCATGGTCGACCTCGCCCTGGTCGGCGTGTTCGCCGGCTTCTACGTCGTCCCGCTGTTCGCGCTGATCCAGAGCCGGACGCCCAAGGACGAGCTGTCGCGCGTGATCGCCGGCCTCAACATCCAGAACGCGGTGTTCATCGTCGCCGCGGCGGTGCTCGGGATCGTCGCCCAGCAGGTGCTGGGCCTTTCGATCCCGCAGGTGTTCCTGGCGGTCGGCGTGCTGACCGCGATCGTCACCGCGGTCATCTTCTCGATCGTGCCCGAGTTCTTCATGCGCTTCCTGAGCTGGGTGCTGACGCGCCTGCTCTATCGCGTCGAGGTGCACGGCGTCGAGGCGCACGTGCCGGACGAAGGGCCGGCCCTGCTGGTCTGCAACCACGTCAGCTACATGGACGCGCTGCTGATCGCCGGGCAGGTGCCCCGGCCGGTGCGCTTCGTGATGTACCACCGGATCTTCGCGATCCCGGTGCTGAGCTGGATCTTCCGCACCGCCAAGGCAATCCCGATCGCCGGGGCGCGGGAAGATCCGGTGCTGATGCAGCGGGCCTTCGACGCCATCGACCAGGCGCTGGCCGACGGCGAGATCGTCGCGATCTTCCCCGAGGGCGCACTGACGAAGGACGGTGCGATCGGGCCGTTCAAGAGCGGCGTGGAGAAGATCCTCGCACGCCGGCCGGTCCCGGTCGTGCCGATGGCGCTGCGCGGCATGTGGGCCAGCATGTGGAGCAAGCGCGATTCGCGCCTGGGGCGGCTGCGCGTGCCGCGGCGCTTCCGCGCACGGGTGGAACTGGTGGCCGCGCCGCCGCTCGCCGCGGCGGATGCGACGGCCGAGACGCTGGAAACGCAGGTCCGTGCGCTGCGTGGCGATGCGGCCTAGCGCGGGATAGCCAGGCCGTGTGCGCATTGCGCACAATGGCGTGCCGGCACGCGCCGCCTTGCCGTGCCGGCGTCTCCGTTCCCGAGGTCCGTCCATGCCCGTGCTCCCCGCTCCGCTCGATTCCTTCCTGACGATCACCGAACTGGACGAAGGCACGACCAGCTTCGGGCCGATGTTCCAGCACAAGTTTCGCGAGACGATTCCCGATTTCCCGTGCCATCTGGGGGTCTTCCTGCGCGTGGACGGGCCGCGGCTGATTCCATTGTCGTATCTGCACTTCCGGCCGTTCGGCGACATCATGCTGGTCGGCGGCGGCTGCACCGACGGGCGCGCGTTCGTGCACATGACGCCGGAGCAGCGCGACCAGGTGACGGCGGCCGGCGGCATCCTGCTGCACAACCTGCGCTACGGTTTCGAGCGTTTCGCGGACCGGTGCGATGCGTTCTTCGGCTACTGCGGCGATCCGCGTGCCTACGCGGTGGACCTGCAGGCCGGCTTCGTGCCGACACCGCATGAGCGGCTGCTCGCCCGCTGGCACCGGCCGCTGGACGAGGTGCGCCGGCGTGCCCTGATCGCCAAGGCGCACGCGATCGGACCGTTCTGAACGGGACGCTCGGTCGCGACGCCGGATTCCGGGCGCTGCCGGCGTGACCCGCAGGCCGTGAGACTGCTGGGTGGTCAGCGCCCGGTTGCGTCGCGCAGGATCGCTTCGAGGTCCTGCGGTGATTTCCAGTGCCAGCCGCGGATGTAGCGCGGCAGCAGCCAGCGGTCGCTGGCCGGCGTGACCGGGCAGGCACCATCGCTCACCGCGGCCAGCATGCCGTGCTCGTCGCCGTGGCGCGGGAAGTACTCGCGCAGCAGGTAGTCCGGCACGTGGCCGAACGGGTAGCAGAACAGGCTGGTGCGCCGCGGCGCCGTGCGCTGGTCGATGTAGCGCGCCGCGTCGGCGACCTCGGCGCGCGCGCGTTCGCGGTCGTCGACCTGGTGGAAATCGCCGCGCGCCATGCCGGCGATGCCGGGGAAGCGGATCGCGTCGTGGTTGTGGTCCCAGCTGTGGTTCTCGATCGCGAAGCGGCCGGAGGCGGCCGCCTGCGCCCACCAGTCCTCGCTCATCCAGCCCTGTCCTGAAAGGCACTGCGCGTCGATGTCGGTTCGCGCCATCGGCGAGGCGACGACGAAGGCGGTCAGGTGCAGGCCCGGCTGCGCATCGGCGCCGCGTTCGGCGATGAAGTCGTCCATGCGCCCCTTCAGGCTGCGCTGCGGTCCCCAGGTGGGATCGCGCAGGTCGCGCACGTCGAAATCGGTGCCGTCGTCGCAGCTCAGCGCGACGCAGCCGGTGAGGTCCTCGTCGCTGCGGCCGAGCAGGCGCGCCACCACCGACTGCAGCGGCACGATGCGCAGGCCCAGGTCGTCGATCAGCCGCAGGTCCTCGCCGAAGGCGACGAGGTCGTTGCCGGCGTAGTCGTTGCCGGCGATGTTCTGGGCGTGGTAGGTCAGGACGGGGACGCGCATCGGTCGGGTCGGCGGGCAGGACGGGCCATGATACGGCGCTGGCCCGCGGCGGAGGAGAATCGGCCGGGCTTGGCCTACAATAGGCGGTTTCTTCCTTACGGAACGCGTACATGGCCACGTCGCCGCTGAATCCCACCGACCTCTACGACGTCCGCTCGCTGCTCAGCGAAGAGGAGCGCATGGTGCAGGACACGGTGGCGCGCTTCACCGACGAGCGCGTGCTGCCGATCATCGGCGACTGCTTCGACCGCGGCCGTTTCCCGACCGAGCTGATTCCGGAGATGGCCGAGCTGGGACTGCTCGGCTCCAGCCTGCCGGTCGAGTACGGCTGCGCCGGCATGAACGGCGTCAGCTACGGCCTGGTCTGCCAGGAGCTGGAGCGCGGCGATTCGGGCCTGCGCAGCTTCGCGTCCGTGCAGTCCTCGCTGTGCATGTATCCGATCTACGCCTACGGCAGCGAGGAACAGCGCCGCCGCTGGCTGCCCGACATGGCGGCCGGCAAGGTCATCGGCTGCTTCGGCCTGACCGAGCCGCAGGGCGGCTCGGACCCCGGCAGCATGCGCACGCATGCGAAGAAGGACGGCGCCGACTGGATCCTCAACGGTTCGAAGATGTGGATCACCAACGGCAACCTTGCGCACATCGCGATCGTCTGGGCGCAGACCGACGAGGGCATCCAGGGCTTCGTGGTCGAGAAGGACTTCCCCGGCTATGCCGCGCAGGAGATCCACAAGAAGATGAGCCTGCGCGCGTCGGTCACCTCGGCGCTGTACTTCGACAACGTCCGCGTGCCGGACGCCAACCGCCTGCCGAACGTCAAGGGCCTCAAGGGGCCGCTCGGCTGCCTGACCCAGGCCCGCTACGGCATCACCTGGGGCCCGATCGGCGCGGCGATCGCCTGCCTGGCCGAGGTGCTGGACTATTCCAAGAGCCGCATCCTGTTCAAGCAGCCGATCGCCGCACGCCAGGCGGTGCAGATCAAGCTGGCCGAGATGGCCCGGCGCATCACGCTGGCCCAGCTGCTGTCGCTGCAGCTCGGCCGCCTCAAGGACGCCGGTGTCATGCAGCCGACCCAGGTCTCGCTGGCCAAGTGGAACAACTGCCGGATGGCGATCGACATCGCGCGCGAGGCACGCGACATCCTCGGCGGGGCCGGCATCACGACCGAGCACTCGCCGATCCGCCACGCGCTGAACCTGGAGTCGGTCATCACCTACGAAGGTACCGAGACCGTCCACCAGCTCGTGGTCGGGCGCGAGCTGACCGGCATCAACGCGTTCTGACCGCCGGCAGCCGCCGGCCCCGTGCCCTGACCATCCCGGACGACCGCCCCCGATGACGCCGCCCGTTCCACGTCTCGAAACCGAGCGCCTGGTCCTGCGCCCGCCGCTGCCCGAGGATTTCGAGGATTTCGCCGCGTTCAGCGCCGACGCGGAGGCGATGCGCCATCTCGGCGGCGTGCAGCCGCGGCCGGTCGCATGGCGCAGCTTCGTCGGCCTGGTCGGCAGCTGGCACGTGCGCGGCTATGCCTTCTTCTCGGTGATCGAGAAGGCGACCGGGCGCTGGGTCGGCCGGCTCGGGCCCTGGATGCCCGAAGGCTGGCCCGGCACCGAGGTGGGCTGGAGCATCGCCCGGCCGTTCTGGGGCCGCGGCTACGCGCCGGAAGGCGCGGCCGCCGCAATCGACTGGGCCTTCGACACGCTCGGCTGGACCGAGGTCGTCCATGCGATCGACGCGGCCAACACCAATTCCAAGGCCGTCGCCACCAAGCTCGGCTCGCGCTACCTGCGCCCGGGCCGCCTGCCGGCGCCGCTGGACCTGGACGTCGAGCTCTGGGGGCAGTCGCGTGAGGAATGGCGTGCACGCCGCGCGGGCGGGACGCCTGCGTGACCACGGTCTACGGCATGGCGCGGTCCGGCAACTGCTACAAGGTGCAGTTGCTGCTCGAGCAGCTCGGCCGGCCGTACCGATGGGTCGAGATCGACAGCGCCGGCGGCCAGACGCGCACGCCGGCGTTCCTCGCGAAGAATCCCAACGGCAAGGTGCCGCTGCTCGAGTGCGACGACGGCCGCCTGCTCGCCGAATCCAACGCGATCCTGTGCTGGCTCGCGGACGGGACGCACTACCTCGCGGCCGATCCCTGGCAGCGCGCGCAGACGCTGCAATGGCTGTTCTTCGAGCAGTACAGCCACGAGCCCTATGTCGCGGTCGCGCGCTTCATCCGCGGCTGGCTGCCCGAGGACCATCCGCGCCGGGCCGAGCTGCCGCGCCTGCTCGAACAGGGATATCGCGCCCTGGACGTGATGGAGCGGCACCTGGACGGCCGTGCGTTCTTCGTCGAAGCCGGCTACGGCGTGGCCGACATCGCGCTGTTCGCCTATACCCATGCGGCCGCCGACGGCGGTTTCGACCTCGCCGGCTATCCGGCGATCACCGGTTGGCTGGCCCGCGTGCGCGCGCAGCCGGGCTTCGTCGAGCAGGCGTGCTGACCGGCGCCCGCGGCGCGCTCGCGCGCGTCAGCGGGGCGCCTCGGCGTAGCGCGCCGCATCCTCGGGGCGATTCCAGGCGAGGTAGAGCGCGCGCAGCGCTTCGCGGCTGAGCGGCAGGCGGCTGTTGTCCGGCCCGCGCGTGGCGATCTTCATGTCGATCGACCGCAGCAGCGCCTGCTCGGCCTCGGCATAGCGGCCGAGCCGGGTCAGGGCCTTGCCGAGGCCGGTCAGGATCTCGGCTTCGGTCGGGTGCGGCTCGGGGTAGACGCGTCCGGCGGCGGCGAGCGCTTCCTGCTGCGCGCGCAGCGACGCCTCGGCCTGGCCATCGTCGAGCAGCCAGTTCGCGAAGTTGTGGCGGGTCATGATCGAACTGGGGTGGTCGGTGCCGTACAGCCGCAGCGTGCCCTCCATCGCACGCCGGTAGTACGGCCCGGATTCGGCGATCTTGCCCTGCTGCCGCAAGGCGCCGCCGAGGTTCCCGACGATCGTCAGCGTGTAGCCGTTGTCGGCCCCGTGCTGGCGCTCGGTCGGTTCCAGCAGGCTGCGCAGCTCGCGCTCGCCGTCGGCGAAACGGCGCGCCTGCAGGTAGAACACGGCCAGGCTGTTGCGCATCGTCAGCGTCGCCGGATGGTCGGCGCCGAGCCGCGCGCTGCGCCGCTCGATCAGCTCGCGCAGCATCGCGATCGCCTCGTCGAACCGGTCCAGGTCCGCCAGCGTGATGGCCAGCGCGACGCGTGCGTTCATGGTGAAGCCGTCATCGTCGCCGAGCGTCTCGCGCAGGCCGGCCGCCGCCAGCACCAGCTCGGCATGCGCCTCCTCCGAGCGTCCGAGGCTGCGCAGGGCCTGACCCTGCAACTGTCGCAGGCGCAGCGTCAGCGGTGCGTCGCTGCCGGCGGCGAGGACGGCGGCCGCGACCGCCGGGCGCAGCAGCTTCTCGGCCTCGTCGGCCTTGCCGGTGGAGATCAGGGCATCGCCGTAGGCGAGCAGGGTCGACAGCGCCTCGACGCTGCCGGCGCCGTAGCGCGCGACCGCGCTGTCCCTGGCCTGCGTGGCGTGTTCCAGCGCGCGCGGGTAGTCCGCCAGGCCCAGGTAGCTGTTGGCGATGACGGTGCGGATCTGTGCCAGCACCTCGGGCTGCGCGGCCAGCTCGCGCGCGGCGCGGGCGGCCGCCTCGTCGAGCACCTTGCGCAGCAGCGTCTTGTCCAGGTCGCGCGCGATCTCCGGGTCCACGCTCGACAGCACCGTGGACAGGAACTCGGCGGTGACGCGGCTGCGCGCGGCTTCCCGCTCGGCCCTGGCCAGCGACCACAGCGTGGCGCCGAGTCCGCCGAGGACCGTGAGCGTGATCGCCACGCCGAAGGCGACGCCGGCGCGGTTGCGGCGGATGTACTTGCGCAGCCGGTAGCGGCGCGTCCGCGGCACCGCCTTCAGCGGCCGCTGCCACAGGTAGCGCTGCACGTCGTCGGCCAGGGCCGCGGCCGAGGCATAGCGGCGGTTGCGGTCCGGATCCAGCGCGCAGGCCAGCAGGTGGCGCAGCTCCAGCGGCATCGCCTGCAGGCCCGGGTCGGTCGTGCCGTCGATCGAGGCGCGCAGGCGCGCGTGCAGCTCGCTCGGGCGCTGCGTCGGTTCGACGGGGAGGCGCGGGTCGGGCAGCAGCAGGCGCAGCAGGATCATGCCGAGGCTGTAGACGTCGCTGCGGGCATCGATGGCCGCATGGCCCTCGGCGAACTGCTCCGGGCTCATGTAGTCGGTCGTGCCGGCGCGCAGCACCGAGCCGGCCCCGTCGCCGTCGACGCCGATCGCGATGCCGAAGTCGATCAGCTTCGGATGCGGCTGGCCGTCGATCTCGGTGACCAGCACGTTGTCGGGCTTGAGGTCGCGGTGCACGATGCCGCGCTCGTGAGCGTGCTGGACGCCACGCGTCAGTGCGGCGAACACCTGCAGGCGGGTGGCGAGGTCCGGCCGCGTCTCGCGGTTCCACGCGCTCAGCGAGACGCCGTCCACGTACTCCATGGCGAAGTACGGATAGCCCTGCGCGGTGCGGCCGGCATCGTAGACGCGTGCGATGGCCGGGTGCTCCATGCGCGCCAGCGCCTGCCGCTCGATCTCGAAGTAGGCCAGCGCCAGGCTGTCGGCGATCTGGCGGCGGATCAGCTTGACGGCGACGCGGCGGCGGATCGGCTCGACCTGCTCGGCCAGGAACACCTGGCCCATGCCGCCTTCGCCGATGAACGTCAGCAGCGCATACGGGCCGATGCGCGATCCCGGGCCGATCTCGTCCATGCCGGAGGCCACGGCCTGGCCGGCATCGAGGATATGCGTGCGGTCGTCCTCGCCGGAGGACGGGCCCGATGCGGCCATGGGTGCCCCTGTGTCGTTGGCCCGGTTCCGCGGCAGGGGCCGGGCCGGCGGCTGCGCCGGCCGCTACAATAGCCGGCTATCGCCCCGACTCCAAACGCCCCCATGGCAGCCCTTCCGAATCCGCCCGTCGCCGCCATCGCGGCCCGCCACCGTGGCTTGAACCGTGCCGAGATCTGCGACCAGAACTTCCTGGAGTTCGTCCGCGACTGGCAGGGCGATGCCGCCCTGCGGCCGCCGGCCGATGCCCCGGTCCTGCCCGGCAGCGGCTGCACCGTAGCCGATTTCGTCGCGCTGTTCGAATCGCAACTGGTCTCGCGCCACCTGGACCTGATGGCGCGCGTGCTGCGCGTGCGCAACAAGGTCTTCTACACGATCGGATCGAGCGGCCACGAAGGCAACGCGATGGTGGCGCGGCTGACCCGGCACACCGATCCGGCCTTCCTGCACTACCGGTCGGGCGCGTTCATGGCCGAGCGCTTCCGCAAGCTGCCGGACATGGATCCGATCATGGACTCGGCGCTGAGCTTCGCCGCCAGCAAGGACGATCCGGCGTCAGGCGGGCGGCACAAGGTCTGGGGTAGCAAGCCGCTTTGGGTGCTGCCGCAGACCTCGACGATCGCCTCGCACCTGCCCAAGGCGCTCGGCACCGCGATCGCGATCGAGCAGGCGCGCCGGATCGGCCATGCCCTGCCGGTGCCGTCCGATGCGATCGCGGTCTGTTCGTTCGGCGATGCCTCGTCCAACCACGCCACGGCGCAGACCGCGTTCAATGCCGCGGCCTGGACCGCCTACCAGAAGCTGCCGGCGCCGGTGCTGTTCGTCTGCGAGGACAACGGCATCGGCATCTCGGTCAAGACGCCCGATGGCTGGGTCGCGCGCAATTTCGCCGAGCGCCGCGACCTGGACTACTTCTACGCCGACGGCCTGGATCTGGCGGCCGGCTATGCCGACGTCCGGCGCGCGGTGGAGCACTGCCGCCGCACGCGCCGGCCGACCTTCCTGCACCTGCGCACCACGCGGATCATGGGCCACGCCGGCACCGACTTCGAGATCGAATGGCGCAGCGTGGAAGAACTGGTGCAGGTGGAGGCCGGCGATCCGCTGCTGCGTTCGGCCGCGATCGCGCTGGCGTCCGGCATCCACACGAAGGACTCGCTGCTGGCCGCCTACGAGGACATCCGCGCGAAGTGCTTCGCCGCCGCGGAGGAAGCCGACCGGCGGTCGAAGCTGACGACGCTGGCGGAGGTGGTGGAGCCGCTGGCGCCGTACTCGCCGGCGGCGGTCGCCGCCGAGGCCGTGCGCACCGATCATGCCGAGCGCCGCCCGGCGGTGTTCGGCGGCGAGGACAAGCTGCCCGAGAAGCTGCCGCCGCGACACCTGGCGATCCAGATCAACCAGGCGCTGCACGACCTGTTCTGCAAGTATCCCGACACGCTGCTGTTCGGCGAGGACGTCGCCCAGAAGGGCGGCGTCTATACGGTCACCAAGGGCCTGCACAAGGCGTTCAAGAGCGCGCGCGTGTTCAATACCCTGCTGGACGAGACGACGATCCTCGGCCTGGCCCAGGGCTACGCGACGATGGGCATGCTGCCGCTGCCGGAGATCCAGTACCTGGCCTACTTCCACAACGCCTGCGACCAGATCCGCGGCGAGGCGGCCTCGCTGCAGTTCTTCTCGAACGGCCAGTACCGCAACCCGATGGTCGTGCGCATCGCCGGGCTCGGCTACCAGAAGGGCTTCGGCGGCCATTTCCACAACGACAACTCGATCACCGCGCTGCGCGACATTCCCGGCCTGGTCGTCGGCTGTCCCAGCCGCGGCGACGACGCGGCGACGATGCTGCGCACGCTGGCCGCGCTGGCGCGGATCGACGGGCGCGTGACGGTGTTCCTCGAACCGATCGCGCTGTACATGACCAAGGACCTGTACGAGGCCGGCGACGGCCAATGGCTGTTCCCGTACCCGGCGCCGGACCAGGCGATGCCGCTCGGCGAGGGCCGTGTCTACGGCGTGGATGCCGACGACCTGGTGATCTTCACCTACGGCAACGGCGTGCCGATGAGCCTGCGGGCCGCGCGCGAGATCCAGGCGCGCCAGGGCTGGCAGGTACGCGTGGTCGACCTGCGCTGGCTGGTGCCGCTCAACGAGGCCTTCATCGCCGACCAGGCCCGGTCGGCCCGGCGCATCCTGGTCGTCGACGAGGGTCGCCATTCGGCCGGCGTCGGCGAAGGCGTCATCACCGCGGTGGTCGAGGCCGGCCTCGGCAGCACACCGCTGCGCCGCGTCGTCGGCGCGGACACCTACACGCCGCTGGCCGGCGCCGCCCTGGTCGTGCTGCCGGGCGATGCCGACATCGTGGCCGCTGCCGCCGCCCTGGGCTGAACGGATGGCCGCCGCCGGTGCCGCGGCCGCCTGCACGGCCGCTGGCGACGCGGTACGCTGACCGTCCCTTTCCGCCCAGGAGCCGTCCCGTGAGCACGATCACCGTCGCCGTCTTCGTCGGCAGTCTGCGCAAGGAATCGATCAATCGCCGGCTGGCGAAGGCGATCGAGAAGCTCGCGCCGTCCAGTCTCGCGTTCGAGCCGGTCGAGATCGGCGACCTGCCGCTGTACACGCAGGAGTTCGACGGCAGCTACCCGTCGCAGGGCCAGCGCCTGAAGGACCAGGTCAAGGCGGCCGATGCGCTGCTGTTCGTGACGCCCGAGTACAACCGCTCCATTCCCGGCGTGCTCAAGAACGCGATCGACATCGGCTCGCGTCCGTGGGGCACCAATTCGTTCGCCGGCAAGCGCGCCGCGGTGATCGGCGCATCGCCCGGCGCGATCGGCTCGGCGCTGGCCCAGCAGCACCTGCGCAACGTGCTGTCCTACCTGGACGTGGACACGCTGCCGCAGCCGGAGGTCTTCGTGCAGTTCAAGGAGGGCCTGGTCGAGGCCGACGGCACGATCACCAGCGACGGCACGCGCACGTTCCTGCAGGGCTTCGTCGACCGCTTCGCCGCCTGGGTCGGCGCGACGCGCTGAGCGGCGGGGCGGCCGATGTCCGGTGACGCAGCCCGGATCGTACGAACGTCGATGCGCGTTCGTACGCCCGCTGCATCGGAGGCGTCGTGAGCATCGAGCTCGATCACGCGATCGTCCCGGCCCGGGACGCCAAAGCCGCGGCGGCGTTGCTCGCCGCGCTGTTGGACGTGCCGTGGTCGGCGACGGGCGTGGGGCCGTTCTGTCCGGTCTACGTCAACGACGGACTGACCCTGGACTTCGACACGGCCGACGGCCCGTTCCCGGTCCAGCACTACTGCTTTCGCGTCGGCGAGGCCGACTTCGACCGGATCCTGCAGAGGATCCAGGCCCGGGGCATCGCCTATCGCAGCACGCCTCACGGGCCGGTCGATCGCCAGGTCAATACGCAGCACGCCGGGCGCATCGTCTATTGGAGCGAGCCCGACGGACACGTCTGGGAGGCGCTGACCGTCAGCTACGCGCGCCGGCCGCGGTAGGGACCGGCGCGGGCCGCGTGGCTTCCCTGCCACGGTGCTTTCCAGCGCGTATCGTCAGGCGGAACCCAGCCGGCGCGCCTGCTCGCGCAGGCCGTCCAGCGTCCGCGTGAAGTCGGCCAGCCGCTGGCGCTCCTGCTCGACCACGGCGGCGGGGGCGTTGGCGACGAAGGTTTCGCTGCCGAGCTTGCCGTTGCACTTGGCGATCTCGCCTTCGACGCGCTTGGCCTCGCGGTCCAGGCGCGCGCGCTCGGCGGCGACGTCGATCAGTCCGGCCAGCGGGATCAGCACGCGCAGTTCGCCGACGATCGCGGCGGCCGAGGCCGGCTCGTCCTCGCCGTCGGCCAGCCAGCGCTGCGACTCGGTGCGCGCCAGGAACGCGATCTGCGCGGCGAAACGGTCGGTGCGGACGCGATCGGCCGGCTCGCCCTTGGCGAACAGCAGCGGGATTTGCTTGCCCGGCGCGATGTTCATCTCGCTGCGGATGCGGCGCAGGCCGCTCAGCACCGCGCGCAGCCATTCGGTGTCGGCGATGGCCTGCGCATCGAGGCCTGCGGCGAACTCGCCGGCGACCGGGTACGGGCGGATCGACACGCTGTCGCCGGCGATGCCCAGGCGCGGCGCCACGGCGTGCCAGATTTCCTCGGTGATGAACGGCATGATCGGATGCAGCGCGCGCAGGATCGCCTCCAGCACGCGCAGCAGGGTGGTCCGGGTCGATGCCGCGGCCGTCGCGTCCTCGCCGTTGAGCGCCGGCTTGGCCAGTTCCAGGAACCAGTCGCAGTAGTCGTTCCAGACGAACTCGTAGAGCGCCTGCGCGACGAGGTCGAACCGGTAGCTGGCGAACTGCGTCTGCACTTCGTCGAGCGTCACGGCCAGGCGCGAAAGGATCCAGTGCTCGGCCGGCGTCGCCGGTGGCGCACCGTCGTCCGCGCGCGGCCCTTCGACGTTCATCAGCACGAAGCGTGCGGCGTTCCAGAGCTTGTTGCAGAAGTTCTTGTAGCCCTCGGCGCGCTTGAGGTCGAAATTGATCGTGCGCCCGTAGGTGGCCAGCGCGGCGAACGTGAAGCGCACGGCGTCGGCGCCGACCGCGGCGATGCCGCTGGGGTAGTCCTTGCGGATGCGCTTGGCGACCTTCTCGCGCACCTGCGGGATCAGCAGCGAGGCGGTCGACTTGGCGACCAGCGATTCCACGTCGATGCCGTCGATCAGGTCCAGCGGATCGATCGTGTTGCCCTTGGACTTGGACATCTTCTGGCCGTCGGCGTCGCGCACGATGGCATTGATGTAGACCTCGCGGAACGGCACCTTGCCGGTGAAGTACTGGGTGGCCATGACCATGCGCGCCACCCAGAAGAAGATGATGTCGAAGCCGGTGACCAGCACCGCCGTCGGCAGGAAGGCCTGGTCGCCGGACCAGTCGGCGACGACGCGGCCGTCCTCGCGGACCGGTCCGTCCGACGGCCAGCCCATCGTCGAGAACGGCCACAGTGCCGAGGAGAACCAGGTGTCGAGCACGTCGGCGTCCTGCGTCAGCGCGCCGACCGGCGCGACGTCGGCGTGGGCGACCGCGTCGGCCTCGTCCTCGCCGACGAAGATGTTGCCGGCTTCGTCGTACCAGGCCGGGATCTGGTGGCCCCACCAGAGCTGGCGGCTGACGCACCAGTCCTGGATGTTCTCCAGCCACTGGTTGTAGGTGGTGGACCAGTTCTCCGGGACGAAGCGGATGGCGCCGTCGCGCACGGCGGCGAGCGCCGGTTCGGTGATCGCGGTGCGACCGCCCGGCCCGGGCTTGCCGTCCGCCCGCGTCTCGCGCGTGAGGTCGAGGAACCACTGGTCGGTCAGCATCGGCTCGATGACCGCGTCGGACCGCTGGCTGATCGGCACCTGCAGCGTGTGCTTCTTCGTCTCGACCAGCAGCCCCTCGGCATCCAGGTCGGCGATGATCTGCTTGCGCGCGGCGAAGCGGTCCAGGCCGCGATAGGCCACGGGAACCAGGTCGCGGATCGCCAGGGCGGAGTAGGCCGTTTCGGCGGCCTGCTCGATCGTGTGGGCGGTCGATCCGGTGACGGGAATGTCGCCGAGAACCCGCGCCTGCCGGTCCAGGATCGACAACAGCCCGCGCTCGGGCAGGCCGTCGAACAGGCCGGAGCCGACATGGCGCTCCCAGACCTTGTAGTCGTTGACGTCGTGCGCCGGCGTGATCTTGACGCAGCCGGTGCCGAACGCGGGATCGACGTAGTCGTCGGCGATCACCGGGATCTGCCGCCCGGTCAGCGGAAGCTTCAGGTGTTTGCCGATCAGGTGCCGGTAGCGCTCGTCGTCCGGATGCACGGCCACGGCGACGTCGCCGAGCATCGTCTCCGGCCTGGTCGTCGCGACGACCAGGCCGTCACCGCCATCGGCGGCCGGGTAGCGGATCGACCACAGCGAGCCGTCCTTCTCCTCGTTGTTGACTTCCAGATCGGACACCGCGGTTTGCAGCACCGGGTCCCAGTTGACGAGCCGGCGGCCGCGATAGAGCAGGCCGTCGCGGTACCACTGCACGAACACCCGGCGCACCGCGGTGGACAGGCCTTCGTCCATCGTGAAGCGTTCGCGCGACCAGTCCACCGACGCGCCGAGGCGGCGCATCTGGTGCGTGATGGTCGAGCCGGACTGCTCCTTCCACTGCCAGACGCGTTCGACGAAGCGGGCGCGGCCGAGGTCGTGGCGCGACTGGCCCTGGACGGCCAGCTGGTTCTCGACGATCTTCTGCGTGGCGATGCCGGCATGGTCGGTGCCGCCCTGCCACAGCGTGCGGTAGCCGCGCATGCGGTGATAGCGGGTCAGCGCGTCCATGATCGTCTGCTGGAACGCATGCCCCATGTGCAGCGTGCCGGTGACGTTGGGCGGAGGCAGCAGGATGCAGTACGGCTCGCCGTCGCCGCGCGGCGCGAAGCGGCCGTCGGCTTCCCATTTCGCGTACCACTTCGGCTCGATCTGGCCGGGTTCGAAGCTTTTTTCCATGGTGGTCACATGTCGTTCTTTTTGAGTTCCAGTCCGCGACGCTTGTACTCGCTCCAGCGCTGGCGCGAACCGTCGCGTTCGGCCGGATCGGCGGCGACCACCTCGAGCACGCGCTCGAAACGGCCGATGGCGCAATGGTCGCGCAGGTTGATCACCAGCGGCCGGTCCGCGGCATCGGTGCCGGGCGGGACGATCAGCACCGGTGTCACCGCGTCGTCGTCGTCACCGGCGATCTGGTGCGGGATGAACGCCGACTCGTCGAATTCCCACAGCCTGGCGTCGAGCGCCTCGGCCTGGTCGAGCGACCGCACCAGGATCAGCGTCGGCTGCCCGCTCGCGAACGCGCGGCGCGTCAGTTCGCACACGAGCAGCAGCGGATCCTCGCGAAAGCGCGGCTTGTCGATCAGGTAGAAGTCGGCGCGGGCCATCGTTCAGATGCCGGACGTGGGGAGCGGCCCGGCGCGGAATCCGAGCATGAGGCCGCTGCCGATGCTGGAAGCGACCGTCAGGGCCACCACGAAGGCGAAGAACAGCGCGATGGGCACCAGGCGCAGGCCCGGCCGGCGCGTCTTGTACAGGTAGTAGGGGACGAAGAAGATCGCCAGCAGCACGATGCCGATGTTGAGCCAGAGCGGACGGCGGATGTCGAGCTGGGCACTGTCCAGGTGCAGCCAGCGAAAGCCCAGCAGCATCAGCACGATGTTGGCGGCCAGCTGCGTGCCGGTCAGCGCCGCCTGCTGGCCGAAGTCCGGGTTCATCGCCACGTTGACGACGCCCGAGACCAGCGCCACGCCGAGCATGGTCGCGATCGTCGAGTTCTTGCCGCGCTGCAGGGCGTCGTCGGGGGGCGTGTTCATCCGCAGCGATCGATCAGGTACTGCACCAGCAGCGGCACCGGCCGGCCGGTCGCCAGGCCCTTGCGGCCCTCGTCCCAGGCGGTGCCGGCGATGTCCAGGTGGGCCCAGCGGAAGCCGTTGGTGAAGCGCGAGAGGAAGCAGCCGGCGGTGATCGCACCGGCGTACTTGCCGCCGATGTTGGCGACATCGGCGAAGCCGGAGTCGAGCTGGCCCTGGTAGTCGTCCCACAACGGCAGGCGCCAGGCGCGGTCCAGCGTCGTCTGGCCGGCGGCCAGCAACTGGTCGGCCAGTTCCTCGTCCTTGGTCATCAGGCCCGAGGCATGCTTGCCGAGCGCGACCACGCAGGCGCCGGTCAGCGTGGCGGCGTCGATCGTCACCTGGGGGTCGAAGCGCTGCGCATAGGTCAGCGCGTCGCAGAGGATCAGGCGGCCTTCCGCGTCGGTGTTGAGCACCTCGATGGTCAGGCCGGACATGCTGGTGAGGATGTCGCCCGGCCGGTAGGCCGCGCCGTCGGGCATGTTCTCCACGGCCGGCACCAGGCAGACGAGGTTCAGCGGCAGCTTCAGTTCCACCGCCGCGACGAAGGTGCCGAGCACGCCGGCCGCGCCGCACATGTCGAACTTCATCTCCTCCATGCCGGCGCCCGGCTTGATCGAGATGCCGCCGGTGTCGAAGGTGATGCCCTTGCCGACCAGGGCATAGGGCTTGTCGCCGGCGCCGCCGCCGCGCCACTGCAGCACGATCAGCTTCGGCGGGTTGGCCGAGCCTTGCGCGACGCCGAGCAGCGAGCCCATGCCGAGCTTGAGCATGTCTTCGCGCTCGAGCACTTCCAGCGTGACGCCGCTGCGGTTGTCGGCGATCGTCTTGGCCTGGGCGGCCAGGTAGGCCGGATTGCAGATGTTCGGCGGCAGGTTGCCCAGCTCGCGCGCGAAGCGCACGCCCTTGGCGATGGCCAGCGCCTCGCCGAGTGCCTTGTTGCCGGCCGCCGTGTCGGCCGCCACCGACAGCGCCAGCGCCTCGATCTGTGGGCTCTTGGGCTTGTCCTTGGGCTTGAACGTGGCGGTATAGCGGTAGGCCTGGTGGTCGGCGGCCAGCGCCAGCGTGCGCAGCTTCCAGCCGAGGTCGCGGCCGGGGACGTCGATCTCGGCCAGCGTGGACAGGGCAGCGGCGATCGGCAGGCCCTTGAGTGCGCGCGCCGATTCGTAGGCGGCACGGTTGAACGCCGCGGCATCCATCTTCTTCTGCTCGCCGAGGCCCACCAGCAGGACGCGCGGCGCGGCCACGCCTTCCAGTGCGAACAGCAGCGTCGTGTTGCCGGCGCGGCCGGTCACGTCGCCGCTCTCGATCAGGCGCTTGATCGCGCCGCCGGAGCGCTCGTCCAGGCGCGCCGCGGCGCTGGTCAGGACACGGTCCTCGTAGAGGCCGGCGATGACGCACGGTGTCGCGGCGGATTCGGGGGATTCGCGGGTCAGGCTGAACTGCAGGGTCATTACGGGCACCAGGGCAACGGGATTTGAATCGCTTGCGCGGGCCGGGCAGGTACACTGCGCGACCGGATGCGGCACAGCCCGGCAGTTTAACAGGCGCCGGCCGCACCCCCTATCCCCGAAGCCCCGGCCCGGCCGGAACGATCCCGACCCGCATGCTGCGAATCATCGACCGCTACCTGCTGCGAGAGCTGGCCCAGAGCTTTGCCGCGGTCTCGGTCATCCTGCTGCTGATCACCGTCGGCAGCACGGTAGCCGACCTGCTCAACCGGGTCGCGCGTGGACGGGCGCCGGCGGACCTCCTGTTCGTCCTCATCGGCCTGCGCACGGTGGACGGCCTGACGGTGCTGCTGCCGCTGGCGATCTTCCTCGGCGTGCTGATGGCCTACGGCCGGCTCTGGCGCGACAGCGAGATGGCCGTGCTCTCGGCGTCCGGCCTGGACCTGCGCGGCCTGGTCCGGCCGCTGCTGCTGCTGGCGGGGCCGGCCATGCTGGTGCTGGGCCTGGTCTCGTTCTGGCTCGCGCCGGCCTCGGTGCGGCTGGCCGACCGCCTGCTCGACGACGCCAACCGCTCGATGATCGTCGCCGGCCTGGAGCCGGGCAAGTTCGTGTCGCTGCCGGGAACCGACGGCGTGATCTACGTCGCCGGCATGTCCGAGGACGGCCGGCGCTTCCAGCGCCTGTTCGTCGCGACCGAGCGCGGCGACGAGGACGACGGGCAGCGGCGCATCGACATCATCACCGCGCCGAGCGGCGAGATGTACCACGACGCCGACGGCGAAGGCCGCTACCTGGCGCTGATGGACGGCTTCCGTGTCGAGGGCCGGGTGGGCGCGGACGACTACCGCCTGATGCGGTTCGCGCGCAACGACGTCAAGCTGCCGTCCGGCGAGGCCGACCAGGGCAGCGACAAGAGCAAGCGCTCCGCACCGACGGCGCAGCTGTGGTCCAGCGACGACCTGGTCCAGCGCGTCGAGCTGCATTGGCGCCTGGCCTCGCCGCTGTCGGCCCTGGTGCTGACCCTGCTGGCGCTGCCGCTCGCACGCTCCAATCCGCGCGAGCCGCGCTACGCGCGCCTGCTGATCGCGGTGCTGTGCTACTTCATCTACGCCAACGCGATCGTCCTCGGGCGCGCCTGGATGGTGGCGGGGAAATTGTCGACGGCGGTCGGCTACTGGTGGATCTATCTGGCGACGATCGCGATAGCCGGCGTCCTGGTCTGGCGTGGGCAGCAACTGCGCCGGCCGCGCGCCGTGCGGGGTGCCGCATGAGCGCGCGGAGCTGGCGGCGGCAGACCGACCGCCTGGTGGCCCAGTCGGTCCTCGGTGCGGTGGCGCTGACCTGGCTGGTCCTGGTCGGCATCGACGCGTTCATGGCCCTGATCGGCGAGTTCGGCGATGTCGGCAAGAACGACTACGGCATCGGCAAGGCGGTCACCTACGTCCTGCTGACGGTGCCGCGCCGGCTCTACGAGATGTTCGGCTATGCCGCCCTGATCGGCGGCCTGCTCGGGCTCGGGGCGCTGGCCGGCAGCGGCGAGCTGACGGCCCTGCGCGCGGCGGGCCTGTCGAAGCTGCGCATCTGCGCTTCGGTGGCGCTCGCGCTGTTCGTGCTGACGGTGGCGGTCACGGCGATCGGCGAGACCCTGGCGCCGCTCGGCGACCAGCGCGCGCAGGCGCTCCAACTGGCCGCCAAGTCCAACGACGTCACGCTGGCGAAGGGCGGCAGCCTGTGGGCCCGCGACGGCGACAAGGTGGTCAGCGCGCGCCGGGCGCGCACGCTCGATACGTCCTCGGGCACCGAGCTGGAGCTGTTCGGCGTGCGCGTGTTCGAGTTCGATCCGGACGGCCGCCTCTCGGTCCTGATGCTGGCCGCGCGGGCCACGCATGCAGGCGGGCGCTGGCTGCTCCACGACGCGCGCAGGACCGAGTTCGGTACGGATCGCGCGAACACGACGCTGTCACCGCAGATGGACTGGAACTCGCGGCTGGACGCGCGCCTGCTGTCGCTGAGCATCGTCCGTACCGACTACATGTCCAGCCGCGATCTCGGGCGCACCATCCGGACGCTGGAGCGCAACGGCCAGGAGGCTTCGCGCTATCGCGAGGCGTACTGGAAGCGGCTGTTCTATCCGCTGAGCGTCCTCGTGCTGGCGTTCTGCGCGATGCCGTTCGCGTTCGGCGCGCTGCGCAGCGGCGGGCTCGCCAAGCGCCTGTTCATCGGCATGGTGCTGGCGATCGGCTTCTACTTCCTGCAGAGCGCGATCGTCAGCATGGCCACCGTCTACGGTTTCCATCCGGCGCTGGCCAACCTGGTTCCGCCGCTGATCTTGGTCGCCGCGGCCTTCGCCTATTTCAGGCGTCACGCCTGACGCGACGGCGCGTCGCCGGCCTTCTTCAGCGCCTGGGCTGGCGCAGCAGGCGGGTCCCGGCGGCGATGTCGTGCCAGGCGCGCCGTTCCCGGTCGAACAGGCTCCACAGGAAGCCGGTGCCCAGCAGTGCCGTCGACGGCAGCGCGACCGCGAAGCGAAGCAGGGCCTGCCGGAGGCTGGGAGAACGTCCATCCGCCGCGGCCAGCCGGATACGCCATGCGCGCATGCCGATGGTCTGGCCGCCGCGGGTCCAGGAGACGACGAAGTAGGCCGCCGTGACGCCGAGCAGGGCGGCCTGCAGGCTGTAGTGATACAGCGGCGGCTGATGGGCGACGTCGACCTCGCCGTGGAACGCGAGCAGCACCAGTCCGGCCGTCAGCATCCACAGCGCAAGCAGCGGCATCAGGTCGTAGCCGAGCGCCGCCAGGCGCCGCCAGAGCGGAGCGGCGGCGGAATCCGGTTCGGCTGCGGCAAGGTGCGGTGGGTGGGCGGACATCGTGGCGGTCATCCGGCCGGGACGCCGGCCGCGGCGGAGTATCGCAGACGCGGCCGGCGGCTCGCAGGATGCGCCGGCGTGTCCCGGCAGGGCTCAGCGGCGCTTCTTCTCCGATTTCAGCTCCACGCGCAGCGCGCCGTCGCCGGTGAACGCGCCGTTGAGGGCGGCGATGGCGTTGCGGGCCTCATGGCCTTCCATTTCGATCTCGGCGTAGCCCTTGCACTCGCCGCTGAATACGTCGCGCGCCAGACGCAGGCTGCGGACCTTGCCGTGGGTGGAGAAAAGATCGGTCACCTCCTTCTCGGTGGACGAGCGTGAGAGACCGCGGACGGTGAGAGTCAACATTTATCTTTCCTCCAAAAATGAAAACGCCGGGAGTGCGAGCCTCCCGGCGCCAATGACACGCTGAGTACGGTCGTTTAAAGCGGCTGGACCTGGTCGGCCTGCATGCCTTTCTGTCCCTGCACGGCGATGAAGCTGACGCGCTGGCCTTCCTGCAACGACTTGAAGCCGGTCCCCTGGATGGCACGGAAGTGCACGAACAGGTCAGGACCACTCTCGGGCGTGATGAATCCGAAGCCCTTGGCGTCGTTGAACCACTTGACGGTACCGGTCTGACGTTCAGACATCTTTCTAACTCCTGCAACGGCGGTGATTAAGTTAACCCTGAAAACGGAACACCCGAA
Source organism: Dokdonella koreensis DS-123 (assembly GCF_001632775.1). Lineage (NCBI taxonomy): Bacteria > Pseudomonadati > Pseudomonadota > Gammaproteobacteria > Lysobacterales > Rhodanobacteraceae > Dokdonella > Dokdonella koreensis. Next base: position 3,677,573 of record NZ_CP015249.1, on the reverse strand, counting down.
TCAGGACTGAGTTGCAGGGAGTAGCGAAACGACGGTATGTAGCGGTTGATCGGAATCGACCGCATCAGGCCACGATTCACCGTGACCCAAGCAAACACAGTGGGAGTCACTCTACCGCTTTTCTTAACGAAAAGCGAATAGCACTTTGAAAAAACTGTACGCCTATGCTGCGTTGCAGCATGCCGGGCGAGCCGCCTGAGCGGCGCCGCGCCGGGCGGGCCGTCAGCCACCGCTCCAGGGAACCGTCACGGCGGTGTAGTTGAGATGGAACCACCAGCCGCTTTCTCCCTCGAACAGGTCCCGGTCATCGTGCGCGGCACAGCTGCCGGTGCCGCCCGGCAGGATCGACGACAAGGGGCGCCCGCCGACCAGGGGCAGGCTGGCGGGAAGAAGGGCGGCATCGGCGTCGGCCTCGCGGACGAACGCCGAAATCAATCCGTTCTGCAGCGTCACCGGTGCCCCCGCGAATGTCGCCGCGAACGTCACCGCGCGCGCCGGGACGGCGATGCCGGCCAGGTCGAGCGTCGTGTCCTGGGTGTCGCTGCGCCAGCAGGGCGGCGCCGGCAGGGCGACGGCAGGCGTGTACGGGCGGACCGAGCCGGCCGGCGGCGCCAGGCAGGTGTCGGTGGCCGACGTCGTGCAGCTGCGCACCTGGACCGGCTGGCCGGGGTCGCGGACGCAGGCCGTGGCCGATTGCGGCGCCAGGCAGGCCGCGGACGTGACATCGACGCGGCCGCTGCCTGCGGTCGCCAACGGCCGGAACAGCTGCATGAAGCTGGCGTCCAGCAGCCCGTCGCCATCCGCATCGGTCTCGATCTGCGTCTGGATCGAGGCGTTCAGCGAGAACCCCAGTAGCGGCGTATCGGTTGCATCCAGGCAACTGACGATCGCATCCACGTAGACGTGCGGATCGCGCAGGTCCAGGTCGGTCAGGCGCAGGGCGGTGACCGGCTCGAAGTTGTCGGCGAAGACGAAATCCTGCGCCGAAGCGCCGGTGGCCAGCAGGCACGACAGCACGGTCGCCGGGATGCGGACGGGCGGCATGGCGGTTTCCCCCTTGTAGGTGCCGTCAGTTTAGAGCGTGCGATGGGGCTTGGTGTGGACTGCAATGCACCGTCGTGTCGTCCCACCGGGCGCCCGTCGCCACGTGTCGACTGACGTCCGAGGCGCGGCGGACAACGCGGCCGGGCCCGGCGTGATGGGCGCAGCCTGTCGTGAGGGCCGCCGGTTTCGCTTTCGTCTAGGTGTCCCTGGCGTGCCGCGGCCGAAGGCGGAAGCGGGAGGCCCGTCCGCGTCAGGCCGGATCGACGAGCGCCTGCCGGCTCACGAAGCGGCGCGGCGTGCCGTCGATCGGGTCGGCGAAGCTCAGGCCCTGGGCGAGCAGTTGCAGCGGCCGGCCGTAGTCTCCGGGCGGCCGCGGATCGAGCCTCGGGTAGAGATCCTCGCCGAGGATCGCCGCGCCGAGGGCGGCCATGTGGACGCGCAGCTGGTGCTTCCGGCCGGTGACCGGGCGCAGCGCATAGCGCCAGTGCGTGGGGCCGCGGGCGATCACGTCGACCTGCGTTTCGCTGTTGGCCGGCCCGTCGATCTCCTGCATCCGGAAGAACGGCTCGCCGGCTGCGAGGCGCGTCGCGCGCGTCAGCGGAAACTGCAGCGTGGGCAAGGGTGCTGCGATCGCCTCGTAGCGCTTGTCGACGTGCCGGTCGCGGAACAGGGCCTGGTAGCGGGCCCGCGTATGCGGGTCGGCCGAGAACATCACGAGGCCGCGGGTCGCGCGGTCGATGCGGTGCAGCGGCGCCAGGTCGGGGTTGTCGAACCGGCGGATCAGGCGCGCCAGCAGCGTTTCGCCAACGTGGCTACCGGCCGGGACCACCGGCAGGAACGGCGGCTTGTCGACGACGATCAGGTGCCGGTCGACGTGGACGATGCCTTCGGCGAACGGGATCGGCGGCTCGGCCGGGACCTCGCGGAAGTAGCGCACGCAAAGGCCGGGACGATAGCGTTGCAGCGGACCGATCGGCTGGCCGTGCGCGTCGAGCACCAGGCCGCGGGCCATGCGGTCGCGCCAGTGTTCGGACGGTACGGTGGGAAACAGCGCGCACAGGCCGTCGAGCACGGTCGGCCAGGGCCCCGGAGGCAGGTGGACGGTGCTCGCGACGACACCGTCGCGTACCGGCCGTGCGGGGAGCGGGGCCGGGGTGGGCTGATCGGACATGGTGAGGGGAGGGTATCCTGCGCCGGCGGTCCGCGCAGCTTCAGCATCGAACCGCAAAGATCCGCAGCGGCTCGCGAGCGATGCCGTAGCGTCCGCACCAGGGCGCGCGCGCCGACTCCGTTCGCATGCCGGCAGGCCGTCCCCCGGACCGAGGACTACGCATGAGCGCATGGCAACAGATCGGCGGCACGATCGCGGCGGAGTTCTCCGACCTTCCGGACCTCGTGGAGCTGACGCGGGTCTGCATCCGCCTGCTGATCGCCGCCCTTCTCGGCGGCATACTCGGCTTCGAGCGCGAGCAGAAGGGCAAGGCGGCGGGCATCAAGACGCATATGCTGGTCTCGCTGGGCTCGGCGATCTTCGTGCTGATCCCGCTGCAGGCCGGCGTGCAGCCGGCCGAGCTGACGCGGGTGATCCAGGGCATCGTGTCCGGCATCGGCTTCCTCGGCGCGGGTACGATCCTCAAGGCCGATACCGAGGACCGGGTCAGGGGCCTGACCACCGCCGCGGGAATCTGGATGACCTCGGCGATCGGCATGACCGCCGGGCTCGGCCACGAGGCGTCGGCCGTGCTGTGCACGCTGCTGGCGCTGTTGATCTTCGCTGCCATGCCGCGGTTGATGCGGTTGATCGAGAAGGAGTAGCGCGTGCCGATCCAGCTGTTGAACCTGCGCCATGTCCCGGACGAGGAAGCCGACGAGGTGCGTGCGCTGCTCGACCGGCACGGCATCGTCCACTACGAGACGCGGCCCAGCCGCTGGGGCATCTCGGCCGGTGCGATCTGGGTCGCCGATCCGGTGCAGGCGGACCGGGCCCGCGGCTTGATGATCGGCTACCAGGCCGAGCGCGGTGCGCGGGTCCGTGCCGAATACGAAGCGGCCCGGGCCGCCGGCCAGACCGATACGCTGTGGCGCTCGTTGCGCCGTACGCCGTTGCGCGTGGTCGGCATGCTGGCCGGCGCACTGGCGCTGATCGCGCTCAGCCTGCTCTGGCCGTTGCTGCTGCGCGGCGGCTGACGCCGGCGCCGGCTCAGCCCGGCCGGCGGTCGCGCGGGAGGTGGTTGACCAGGAACTCCATCTGGTCGACCAGGATGTTGCGATTGGACAGGATCAGGTGCTCGACCCAGCTCGGGCGGTACGGGACCGCGATCAGCGGCATGTCGGCCTGCTGCGGCGTGCGGCTGCCCTTGCGGACGTTGCAGTGCAGGCAGGCGGTGACCACGTTCTCCCAGGTGTCGCGACCGCCCTTGGACAGCGGCATGACGTGGTCGCGGGTCAGGTCGCCGCGGTGGAAGTGCCTGCCGCAGTAGAGGCACAGCATGCGGTCGCGCGCGAACAGCGCGGTATTGGTCAGGGCGGGGGCGGGATCCAGCGCATGGCCGCGGGCATGCCCGGTGCTGGCGACGATCGGATGCAGGGCCAGCCGGCTCTGCTCGCCGTCGCGCCGGTTGATGCCGCCGCGGATCGTCAGGCAGGGCGCGCCCAGGGTCCACGCCACGGCTTCGCGCACGTAGAGGCAGACGGCGTCCTGCCACGAGATCCAGTCCATGATGCGGCCAGCCGCGTCCAGGGACAGCACGCGGGTGCTGTGGATGTCGCCGATCGTGCGTACCACTTCCAGCATTCACGCCTCCGTCGTCGGTGGACCGGGAGTGACATTTGCTGGGTCGGCAGCATAGAGCAAAAATGTTACGGCGGGGAACCGCTGCGGCCGCGCCGGCACACCGGTGCCGGCGCGGCCGGCGCGATTGAGCGCGCTGGCGTCGTGCGCTATCCTGCGCGTCCGTTTCCGGTACTGGCCAAAGGTGGCCCGCGAGCGATCGCCGGCCGAGTGTGCGACATGTCCACGCGAACCATCCGCCGCTGATTCGTCGCAGCGCCTGAGGCGCGGCCGCCGGTTGCGGCCGCACTGCCCGAAGCTGGCGCCCCCGCAGGCCTGGAACGTCGACCGCCCCCGTGAGCGGCGGCCTCCGATCGTTTTCGAGCATCGGCACCCGTGGTGCCGGCGCCATCACCCCCGGAATCTACGCAATGATCGCCATTACGCTTCCCGACGGCAGCCGCCGCGAGTTCGACCATCCCGTCAGCGTGGCCGAGGTCGCCGCATCGATCGGCGCCGGCCTGGCCAAGGCCACGGTCGCGGGTGCGGTCGACGGCAAGCTGGTCGACGCGAGCGACCGCATCGACCACGACGCGTCGCTGCGCATCATCACGCCCAAGGATGCCGAAGGCGTCGAGATCATCCGCCATTCCTGCGCGCACCTGGTCGGCCACGCGGTCAAGCAGCTGTATCCGACCGCGAAGATGGTGATCGGCCCGGTCATCGAGGACGGTTTCTACTACGACATCGGGTACGACCGGCCGTTTACCCCGGACGACCTGGCGGCGATCGAGCAGCGCATGCGCGAGCTGATCGACAAGGACTACGACGTCGTCAAGAAGGTCACGCCGCGCGAGGAGGTCATCGCGGTGTTCAAGGCGCGCGGCGAGGACTACAAGCTGCGCCTGATCGAGGACATGCCCGGCGAGAAGGCGATGGGCCTGTATCACCACGAGGAATACGTGGACATGTGCCGGGGTCCGCACGTGCCGAACACGCGCTTCCTCAAGGCGTTCAAGCTCACGCGCATCTCCGGCGCCTACTGGCGCGGCGATGCCAAGAACGAGCAGTTGCAGCGCATCTACGGCACGGCCTGGGCCGACAAGAAGCAGCTCGATGCCTACATCCAGCGCATCGAGGAGGCCGAGAAGCGCGACCATCGCCGGCTCGGCAAGCAGCTGGGCCTGTTCCACATGCAGGACGAGGCGCCCGGACTGGCGTTCTGGCACGCCAAGGGCTGGGCGATCTGGCAGGTGGTCGAGCAGTACATGCGCCGCGTCTACCGCGCGTCCGGCTACCAGGAGATCCGCTGCCCGCAGATCCTGGACAAGTCGCTCTGGGAGAAGACCGGGCATTGGGACAACTACCGCGAGCACATGTTCGTGACCTCCTCGGAGAACCGCGACTACGCGCTCAAGCCGATGAACTGCCCGGGCCACGTGCAGGTGTACAACCACGGCCTGCACAGCTACCGCGACCTGCCGATCCGCTACGGCGAGTTCGGCTCCTGCACGCGCAACGAGCCGTCCGGCGCCCTGCACGGGCTGATGCGGGTGCGCGGCTTCGTGCAGGACGACGGCCACATCTTCTGCACGGAAGCGCAGGTGGAGCCCGAGGTGGTCGCCTTCCACCGGCAGGCGATGGCGGTTTACGCGGATTTCGGCTTCGAGGACATCGCGCTGAAGATCGCCCTGCGTCCGGACTCCCGGATCGGCTCGGACGAGGTCTGGGACCGGGCCGAGGGGGCATTGCGCTCGGCGTTGCAGGCCTGCGGCGTCCAGTGGCAGGAACTGCCGGGCGAAGGCGCGTTCTACGGGCCCAAGATCGAGTACCACATGAAGGACTCGATCGGCCGGGCCTGGCAGGTCGGTACCATGCAGGTGGACTTCTCGATGCCGGGCCGGCTCGGCGCCGAGTACGTGGGCGAGGATTCGGCCCGGCACACGCCGGTCATGCTGCATCGCGCCATCGTCGGCTCGATGGAGCGCTTCATCGGCATCCTGATCGAGCACCATGCCGGCGCTTTCCCGGCTTGGTTGGCGCCCGTTCAGGCTGTGGTCATGAACATAACCGACGCCCAGGCCGATTACGTGGCCGAGACGGCCAAGCTGCTGGCGGCCCAAGGATTCCGGGTCGAGGCGGATTTGCGCAACGAAAAGATCGGCTATAAAATCCGCGAACACACGCTTAACAAAGTGCCCTACCTGCTGGTTGCGGGCGACCGCGAAAGGGAGGCGGGGGCGCTTTCCGTGCGTGTTCGCACGGGTGAGGACCTGGGATCGATGTCGGTCCAGGCCTTCGCCGAGCGCCTGAAATCCGAGACCACCCGGGCCTGAAGCCGGGTATCCGGGTCGTGTTTTCCCCTTCGGAGGATTGACGTATCGCCACGGAAACCAAGTCGAACCGCAAGAACCACGAGATCCGGGTTCCGCGGGTTCGTGTCATCGGCGCCGAGGGCGAGCAGGTCGGAATCCTGTCGCGCGACGAAGCGCTGAGCATGGCGCAGGAAGCCGGACTGGATCTGGTCGAGATCCAGCCCAACGGCGACCCGCCGGTCTGCCGCATCATGGACTTCGGCAAGTTCAAGTTCGAGATGCAGAAGAAGGCGCATGCGGCGAAGAAGAAGCAGAAGCAGGTCGAGATCAAGGAACTGAAGTTCCGGCCCACGACCGACGTCGGCGACTACGCGATCAAGCTGCGCAACCTGCGCCGGTTCCTGGAGGAAGGCGACAAGGTCAAGATCACGATCCGCTTCCGCGGTCGCGAGATGGCCCATCAGGAACTGGGCAAGGCGATGGTCGACAAGATTTCAGCGGATATTGTCGAAGAGGCCGTGATCGAACAGTACCCGCGCATGGAAGGCCGCCTCATGGTCATGATGATCGCCCCCAAGAAGAAGCAGTAGCTTGTTGAAGAGTGCGGTCAGGACGACCGCTTCTTGATCTTCGCGCCGAGGGACCGGCGCAAAAAGTAAAGCTGAAGAGTGCGGTCAGGACGACCGCTTGTTGATCTTCGCGCCGGGACCGGCGCAAAAGCAGTACCAGGAACCAGGCCCGCATGCGGGTCTTACACGCCGGATTCGAGCAGGATGGAAAGCGCGGTGTCGTGCCGCCGCTCGGGCCAGTAACGAAAACAACCTAAGGAGCTGGGCCATGCCCAAGATCAAGACCAACCGGGCCGCTGCCAAGCGGTTCCGCAAGACCGCGTCCGGCAAGTTCAAGTGCGGCCACGCGTTCAAGAGCCACATCCTCACCAAGAAGTCGACGAAGCGTAAGCGCAACCTGCGCGGCCCGAACCATGTTCGCGCCGAGGATGCTGGTCGCGTCGCTCGCATGCTTCCCTACGCCTGAGGAGGACTGACCCATGGCACGAGTCAAGCGTGGCGTCATCGCCCACCGTCGGCACAAGAAGCTTCTGTCCAAGGCGAAGGGCTACTACAACGCCCGTCGCAAGGTCTATCGCGTCGCCAAGCAGGCGGTCACCAAGGCGCACCAGTACGCCTACATCGGCCGCAAGCAGCGCAAGCGCCAGTTCCGGGCGCTGTGGATCGTCCGCATCAACGCCGGTGCGCGCCTGTTCGGCCTGTCCTACAGCCGGCTGATGAACGGCCTGAAGAAGGCCGAGATCACCGTCGACCGCAAGGTGCTCGCCGACATCGCCGTCCACGACATCAAGGCGTTCGGCGCGCTGGCGGAAAAGGCCAAGGCCGCTCTGTCTGCGTAAATCCGGTGTCGGGGCGGGGTGTTCCCCGCCCTCGACGCCCGGCGATCATGGGGAGCGGGCGACGAGCCTTGCTCCCCATTTCGTTTCCGGCGCTTGTCGCGATGAACCTATCGAGGTCACCGAATGGATGAACTGAGCAGCCGCGTAGCGCAGGCGCTCGAAGCAGTCGCCGCCGCGGCGACGCTGGAGGCGCTCGATGCCGAGCGCGTCGCCGTGCTGGGCAAGTCCGGCTTCGTCACCGAGCAGCTCAAGGGGCTGGGCAAGCTCGAACCGGAAGCGCGCAAGCGCGCCGGCGAGCGTATCAATGAGGCCAAGGACGCGTTGCTCGCGGCGGTCGCGGCGCGCAAGGCCGTGCTCGAACAGGCCGCGCTCGACCGGCGCCTGGCCTCCGAACGCATCGACGTGACGCTGCCTGGCCGTCGCGGCGAGCGCGGCAGCCTGCACCCGCTGACGCGCGCGCAGGACCGCATCATCGAGATCTTCGCGCGGCTCGGCTACGACGTCGCCGACGGCCCGGAGATCGAGGACGACTGGCACAACTTCGGCGCGCTGAATTTCCCGCCGGACCATCCGGCGCGCACCATGCACGACACGTTCTGGTTCCCGGACGGCCGCCTGCTGCGCACGCACACCTCGCCGGTGCAGATCCGCGCCGCCAAGGGGCGCACGCCGCCGATCCGGATCATCGCGCCGGGCAAGGTCTACCGCAGCGACTCGGACCAGACCCATTCGCCGATGTTCCACCAGGTCGAGGGCCTGCTGATCGACGAGACCTCGACGATGGCGGACCTGAAGGGCACGCTGCGCGAGTTCCTGCGCGCGTTCTTCGATCGCGACTTCCGCATGATGTTCAAGCCGACGTTCTTCCCGTTCGTCGAGCCCGGCGCCGACGTGGTGATCCGCTGGGAGCTTCCGGACGGCGGCTCGCGCTGGCTGGAAGTGCTCGGCTGCGGCATGGTCCACCCGGAAGTGCTGCGCAACTGCGGCATCGACCCGGAGCGTTACACCGGCTTCGCCTTCGGCATGGGCGTCGAGCGGCTGGCGATGCTGCGCTACGGCGTCACCGACCTGCGCGCCTTCTTCGAAAACGACGTGCGCTTCCTGCGGCAATTCGCATAGGACGACATGAAGATCTCAGAGAACTGGCTGCGCGAGCGCGTGGCCCTGGCCGTTGGCCGCGACGCGCTGATCGAGCGCCTGGACATGATCGGCCACGAGGTCGAGAGCGCCGATCCGGTCGGCGCGGGACTCGACGGGGTCGTCGTCGCCCGCATCCTCGCCTGCACCAAGCACCCGGAGGCCGACCGCTTGCAGGTGTGCGAGGTCGACGCCGGCGACGAGCGGCTGCAGATCGTCTGTGGTGCGCCGAACGCCCGTGCGGGTCTGGTCGCGCCGCTGGCCAGGATCGGCGCGCGCGTCGGCGACCTGACGATCAAGGCCGCCAAGCTGCGCGGCGTCGAGTCGTCGGGCATGCTCTGCTCGGCCAAGGAGCTGGGCCTGGACGCCGATGCATCCGGCTTGCTGGAACTGCCGGCCGATGCGCCCGTCGGCGCGCCGCTGGCGCGCTACCTGGGCCTGCCCGACGCCATCCTCGACCTCGGGCTGACGCCGAACCGGGCCGATTGCCTGTCGGTCGAGGGCATCGCCACGGATGTCGCCGCGGCGTTCGACCTGCCGCTGGCGCCGCTCGCGGTCGAGCCGGTGCCGCCGCAGTCCGACCGGCACATCGAGATCCGCCTCGACGCGCCGGCGGATTGCCCGCGCTACTGCGGACGCTACATCACCGGTCTGGACACGGCCGCGCCGTCGCCGGCGTGGATGCGCGAGCGCCTGCGGCGCTGCGGCCTGCGCCCGATCAGTCTGCTGGTGGACGTCACCAACTACGTGATGCTCGAGCTGGGCCAGCCGCTGCACGCATTCGATGCCGCCACGCTCGCAGGGCCGGTCGGTGTGCGTCGTGCGCGCAGTGGCGAGTCGCTGCGCCTGCTCGACGAGCGCGAGGTCGCACTGGACGAGGCCTTCCTGGTGATCACCGACGGCGACCGGCCGGTGGCCCTGGCCGGCCTGATGGGCGGCTGGGACACCCGCGTGCACGAAGCGACGGCGGACGTCTTTCTCGAAGCCGCGCATTTCGCGCCAGCCGCGCTGGCCGGCCGTGCCCGCCGGCTGGGGCTGCACACCGATGCCGCGCACCGTTTCGAGCGCGGCGTCGATCCGGACCTGCCGCGGCGTGCGCTCGAGCGTGCGACCGGGCTGATCGTCGAGGCGGCCGGCGGCACGCCGGGCGCGATCCTCGAGGCGGTTTCCGCGGCGCACCTGCCGGTGCGCGCCCCGGTGCGCTTGCGCCGCGCGCGGATCCGCCGCGTGCTCGGCATCGACGTGGCGGATGCCGAGGTGACGCGGATCCTGGCCGCGCTCGGCATGCAGGTCGAGGCGGCCGGCGACGGCTGGATCGCCACGCCGCCGAGCCGCCGCTTCGACATCGCGATCGAGGAAGACCTGATCGAGGAAGTCGCGCGGATCCACGGCTACGAGAAGATTCCCGATCACGCACCCAGCGGCGAGCTGGCCGGCCCGTCGCTGCGCGAGGACCGCATCGCGCCCGGTCTGGCGCGTGAACAGCTGGCGGCGCGCGGCTACCTCGAAGCGATCACCTATGCCTTCGTCGCCCGCGAGCAGCTGGTGGACTGGGGCCTCGACGAGGGCGTGGTCGCGCTGGCCAATCCGCTGTCGGCGGACCTTTCCGTCATGCGCACCAGCCTGTTGCCGGGGCTGGTCGCGGCCCTGGCCGCCAACCGCAGCCGCCAGCAGGCGCGGGTACGCCTGTTCGAGGTCGGCCGCGCGTATCACGCGACGGCGGACGCGCCGCGCGAAACCGCGCGCATCGCCGCGGCGGCCAGCGGCGGCGCCTTCGCCGAGCAATGGGGCGAGGCCGTGCGCCCGCTCGACTACTTCGACGTGAAGGGCGACCTGGAGTCGCTGCTCGCCCTGGCCGGTACCGAAGCCGGGGCGTTCACGTTCAGCGCCGGTGGCCCGGGCTGGCTGCATCCGGGCCGTGCCGCGACCGTACTGCGCGAGGGGACGGTCGTCGGCCATCTCGGCGCCCTCCATCCGCAGCTGCAGAAGCGGCTGGACCTGGACGAGGACGTCTACGTCTTCGAGCTCGACCTCGACGGCGTCGCGCCGCGCCCGGTGCCGGTGGCCGGCGAGCTGTCGCGCTACCCTTCGCTGCGCCGCGACATCGCCGTGGTGGTGCCCGACGAGGTGACCTGGGCCCAGGTCCGCGAGACCGTGCGGGAGGCGGTCGGCCCCGTGCTGAACGACGTGTTCCTGTTCGACCGTTACGTCGGTCACAATCTCGGAAGCGGAATGAAAAGTTTGGCTATGGGCTTGATTTTGCAGGACCGTTACCGCACTCTGACGGACCAGGACGCAGACAGCTGCGTGACCCGGGCAGTCGCCGCCCTGGAACGCGGTTGCAGTGCTACGTTGCGAGGGTAGGATGGCGTTGACTAAGGCGGAAATGGCCGAGCGTCTGTTCACCGACGTCGGCCTCAACAAGCGCGAAGCCAAAGAGTTCGTCGATGCCTTCTTCGAAGTCGTCCGCGACGCGCTGGAGCAGGGGGAGCAGGTCAAGCTGTCGAGCTTCGGCAATTTCGACCTGCGTCTGAAGAACCAGCGGCCCGGACGCAATCCGAAGACCGGCGAGGAGATTCCGATCTCCGCCCGCCGCGTCGTCACCTTCCGTCCCGGCCAGAAGCTGAAGGTCCGAGTCGAAGCCTATGCTCGACCAGAGCGGCAATAGTGAGCAGCCGGTCATACCGGCCAAGCGCTATTTCACGATCGGCGAGGTGAGCGAGCTGTGCGGCGTGAAGCCGCACGTGCTGCGCTACTGGGAACAGGAGTTCTCCAGCCTCAAGCCGGTAAAGCGGCGTGGCAATCGCCGCTACTACCAGCGCCACGACGTGCTGATGATCCGGCAGATCCGGTCGCTGCTGTACGACCAGGGCTTCACGATCACCGGCGCGCGCCAGCGCCTGGAAGGCCAGCAGGCCCGCACCGAAGCGAACATTTCCAACCAGATCGTCCGCCAGGTGCGGATGGAACTGGAGGAAGTCCTGCAGATACTTCGCCGCTGAGCCTGCTACAATCCCGGGTTCAAGCCGCAGCAGTCGGGGCGTAGCGCAGCCTGGTAGCGCATCTGCCTGGGGGGCAGGGGGTCGTGGGTTCGAATCCCGCCGCCCCGACCAACGCGGCCTCATCTTTCCGTTCCGGCGCCCTTGCGGCGCCGGAATCGTTTCCGGAGTCCGCCATGGCCGACCACTACCGCGCGCTCTACCCCGAGATCGAACCGTACGACAGCGGCTTCCTGCAGGTCTCGCCGCTGCACCGGATGTACTACGAGCAGTGCGGCAATCCCGGCGGCAAGCCGGTGGTGTTCCTGCACGGCGGCCCCGGCGCCGGCTGCAGCCCGAAGGCGCGACGCTTCTTCGATCCGGCGCACTACCGGATCGTCCTGTTCGACCAGCGTGGCTGCGGGCGCTCGACACCGCACGCGGAGCTGACCGACAACACCACCTGGCACCTGGTGGCCGACATCGAGCGCCTGCGCGAACACCTGGGCATCGATCGCTGGCAGGTGTTCGGCGGTTCCTGGGGCTCGACCCTGGCCCTGGCCTACGCCCAGACGCATCCGGAGCGCGCCAGCGAGCTGGTGTTGCGCGGCATCTTCATGCTGCGCCGCTGGGAGCTGGAGTGGTTCTACCAGAAGGGCTGCGACGCGCTGTATCCGGACGCCTGGGAGACCTACCTGGCGGCGATCCCGGAGGTCGAGCGCGGCGACCTGATGAGCGCCTACCACCGGCGCCTGACCGGTGCGGACCCTGCCGCGCAACTGGAAGCGGCCAAGGCCTGGTCGGTCTGGGAAGGATCGACCAGCTTCCTGCTGCCCGATCCGCAGCACATCGCCGGGACCGCGGTGGATGCCTTCGCGCTGGCCTTCGCGCGGATCGAGTGCCACTACTTCGTGAACGGCGGATTCTTCGAGCAGGAGGACCAGTTGCTGCGCAACGCCGGCCGCCTGCGCGGCATTCCGGCGGTGATCGTGCAGGGGCGCTACGACGTGGTCTGTCCGATGCGCAGCGCCTGGGACCTGCACCGGGCCTGGCCGGAAGCAGACCTCAGGATCGTCCCGGATGCCGGGCATTCGGCGTTCGAGCCGGGCATCGCCCACGAACTGATCGAGGCGACCGACCGCTTCCGGTCGGCGTGACGGAATGAACGGCGGCCGCCGTGTCCGGCGGCCGCCCGGTCGTCAGGCGGCCGCCCGGTCGTCAGGCGGCGGCCCGGGTCGCGTCGGCGCGCTGGCGCGGACCCTCGACGAGCGCACGGCGCAGGCCGTCGACCAGCAGGTCGACCTCGGCGCCGGTGATCGTGAACGGCGGTGTGAAGCGCAGCGAATTGGCGCCGCCGTGGATGACGCCGAAGCCGTGCTCGCGCAGCCACTCCTCGGTGCTGCCGGTGCCGTAGCACTTGAACACGGGTGCCAGCTCGCACGAGAACAGCAGGCCCGTGCCCTGCACCTTGGTGATGCAGTCGGGCAGCTCGGCCCGCAGGCGTTCGAGCTTGGCGAGGAACTCCTCGCCACGCGCGCGGATGTTCGCCCGCACCTCCGGCGTCAGCAGGTCCAGCACCGCGCAGGCGCCGTCGAGCGCCCGCGGGTTGGTCGTCATCGTGTTGCCGTACACGCCCTTGCGGTACAGCTCCGCGGTGGCCGGCAGCGCCGCCAGCACCGACAGCGGGAACTGGCCGGCATTGAGCGCCTTGGAATAGGTCTCCAGGTCCGGCGGGTCGACGTCCTCGAAACCGGGATAGTCGACGAACGACAGCACGCCGTGCGCCCGCAGGCCGGCCTGGATCGAATCGACCAGCAGCAGCGCGCCGTGCGCGCGCGTCAGCTCGCGTGCGGCCAGGTAGAACTCGCGCGTGACGGCGCGGCCCGGGTCGCCTTCGCCCATGACCGGCTCGAGGAACATCGCCTGGATGAACCAGCCGTTGCGGTCGGCGTCGGCGAAGGCCTGGCGCAGCTGGCCGACGTCATAGGGCTCCACGGTGAGCAGGCTGTCGTCGTTGCGGTAGCTGGCGAGGTTCTCGACGTAGGCCTTGCGGCTGGAGTCGGAGAATGCCGCCGGGCCTTCGGTGCGTCCGTGGAACGAGCCCTTCACGGCGAGCCGCTTGATCGTGCGGCCGGCATGGCGCGCGCCGGGATCGGTCATGCGCTTGGCGTTGATGTCGGCGATGCGGCTGGCGAGCGTCATCGCCTCGGAGCCGGAGTTGAGGCAGAAGAAGCGCGTGTACGGAGAACCGCCGCGGCGATGGCCGATCTCGCGCTGCAAACCCTCGACGAAGCGCAGCTGGCTCACGCTCGGTGTCATGACGTTGGCCATGACCTGCCGGCCGGCCAGCGCCTCCAGCACCGCTGCCGGCGCGTGCCCGAAGCCGAGCATGCCGTAGCCGCCCGAGTCGTGGACCACGGCGCCCTTGAGCGTGACCAGCCAGGGGCCGCGTGCGGCCAGCGCGACGTAGGGATTGACCGCATCGTCCGGGTAGAAGTTGACGAAGCCGGCCTGGACGCGGTGGATCTGCTCGTTCTCGTCCAGGTGCAGGAAATCGGCCCGCGCCGACTGCAGCTCCAGGTAGGCGGCATGGGCGGCATCGATGGCTTCGCCGAGCTCGGGATGGGTCGCGGCGAAGGCCTCGATGGCCTCGTCGGGGAGGCCCGAGGTCCGGATGGCACCGCCGACCTGGCGCATCTCGCGCAGCTTGCTGATCAACCGATTCATGTACACGCTCCGAAACGACCCGCAGCGCCCGGCGCCTCGCGTGGAGGTCCATCCGTTTCGCTTAGTCGTTGACTGAGAAGGAAAAATTGCAATCCGGCTAGGGTAGCACAGGGGCGCCGGAGGCGGTACCCCCGACAGTGGTGGCCGTCGATCGGGCCGTTGCCGGGTGCCGCGGTGCAGCGGCCGGCGGGCGGCCGCGCCGCCCGGGCACCGTCCTCATGACAGGCGTCACCTGCCTTGCCTGACCGAAGCGACTGCCGCGGCTGCCGGCCGGGTCCTAGGCTGCGTCCACTGGACCCCTGGAGCCGAACGATGCGATCAACCGAAACGATTCCCGCCCGCCTGGACCGCGTCAGCAAGCGGTACGGCGGCGCGGTCGCCCTCGACGGCGTGGCCGTGGACATCCGGGCCGGCGAGCTGCTGGCATTGCTCGGCCCCAACGGCGCCGGCAAGACCACCGCCATCGGGCTGCTGCTGGGCCTGCACCAGCCCGATGCGGGCGGTGTCGAGCTGTTCGGTCAGGCCCCGCAGACGCTGGCGGCCCGCCGCGAGGTCGGCGTGATGCTGCAGAGCGCCGGCATCCCGGACACGCTCAAGGTGCGCGAGCTGCTGGAACTGACCCGCAGCTACTACGCCGAGCCGCGCAGCATCGCCGACTGCGTCGCGCTGGCCGGCCTCGACGGCCTGCTGGAGCGCCTGTACGGCCGCTTGTCGGGCGGCCAGCAGCGCCGGGTGCAGTTCGCGCTGGCGTTGTGCGGGCGCCCACGCCTGCTGTTCCTCGACGAGCCGACCACGGGCCTGGACATCGAGGCGCGCATGGGCCTGTGGAAGGCGATCCGCGAGCTGGTCGGCCAGGGCTGCGCGGTACTGCTGACGACGCACTACCTGGAAGAGGCCGAGGCACTGGCCGACCGGGTCGTCGTGCTCAATCGCGGCCGCATCGTCGCCGAGGGCAGCGTCGCGCAGATCCGCGCCCAGGTCGATCGCCGGCTGATCCGCTGCGTGTCGCGGCTGACGGCCGCCGCCGTGGCCGCCTGGCCCGGCGTGGTTGCCGCCACCGCCGTCGCCGGCCGACTGGAGATCGTCGTCGCCGATCCGGAGCCGATCGTGCGGCGCCTGCTGAACGAAGACCCGGAGCTGCGCGAGCTGGAGGTCCAGCGCGCCGGCCTGGCCGAGGCCTTCGTCGAGCTGACCCGGGAGGCCGCATGAACGCGGTCGCCGTGTCGTCGCCGCGCCGCACGCTGCGGCCGTACCTGCTCGAGGCCCGCTATGAGTTCGTGCGCCTGCTCCGCACGCCGTCGTTCGTGTTGCCGACCTTGCTGTTCCCGCCGCTGTTCTATGTGTTGTTCGGCGTGCTGCTGGGCTCGCGCGGCGGGGCCGCGGCGGCGCAGTACATGTTCGCCGCCTATGGGGTGTTCGGCATCCTCGGCTGCGCGCTGTTCGGTTTCGGCGTCACCATCGCGATCGAGCGCGAGCGCGGCTGGCTGACCTACAAGCGCGCACTGCCGATGCCGCCGGGGGCGGTGCTGGTGGCCAAGACCGCGATGGCGATGATGTTCGCCGCCATCATCTCGCTGATGCTGGCGCTGATCGCCGCCGGCCTGACCGGCGTGCGCCTGGCGCCGCTGCAATGGCTGGGGCTGTTCGCCGTCAACGTGCTCGGCACGCTGCCGTTCTGCGCGATCGGCCTGTGGATCGGCACGCTGGTCAGCGGATCGGCCTCGCCGGCGCTGGTCAACATCGTCTACCTGCCGATGGCATTCCTGTCCGGCCTCCTGATTCCGCTGTCGGTGCTGCCGCCGGTTCTGGGCACCCTGGCACCGGCGTGGCCGGCCTATCACCTGGGGCAGGTGGCGCTGAAGATCGTCGGCCGCGACGCGGGCGGCAGCCTGCTCGTGCACCTGGGGGTGCTGGCGGTGATCACGGTCGCGTTCTTCGTGCTGGCGCGCCGGCGCCTGATGGCTGCCGGCTGAGCCGGCATCGACCCAGGAGACTTCCATGAATCGCATGCCCGAGGCGTTCTGGCTGATCGTGGTGGCGGCCGTGCTGCTGGCGGCCGTGGCATACCAGCGGCATTCGTCGGTGTCGCCGCCTTCGGCGCCGACGCCGTCCGTTCCCCGCGTGCCGACGGACGGTTTCGCGATCCGCGGCGTGCGCCTGTTCGACGGCGAGCAGGTGACCGATGCGGCCACGGTGGTCGTGCGCAACGGCCGCATCGAGGCGGTAGGAACCGATATCGCGCTGCCGGACGGCATCGCGGTGATCGAGGGCGCCGGACGGACGCTGCTGCCCGGCCTGATCGATGCCCATACGCACAGCTTCGGCGCCGCGCGACAACAGGCGCTGCAGTTCGGCGTCACCACCGAAGTGGACCTGCACGGCGACCGCCAGCGCCTCACGCAGATCCGGCGCGAGCGCGAGTCGCTGGACCGCACCGACCAGGCCGATCTGTGGGCCGCCGGCGTCGCGCTGACGGTGGCGGGCGGCCACGGCACGCAGTACGGATTCGCGGTTCCGACGATCGACGCGGACACCGACATCCGCGCCTTCGTCGATGCACGCGTCGACGAAGGCGCGGACTTCATCAAGCTGATCGTCGAGGACCTGTCCGTCTACAGCGAGGCGACACGCTGGCCGACGCTGTCGCCGGAACAGGTGGCCGCCATCGCCGCCGCTGCGCATGCGCGCGACCGGCGCGCGATCGCCCACGTCTCGCGCGAGCGCGACGCCGCTCATGCCCTGACGGTCGGTGTCGACGGCCTGGCGCACGTCTTCGTCGATGCGCCGGTCAGCGAGGCGCTGCTGGCGGCCGCCGCGCGCACGCGGCCCTTCGTGATCCCGACCTTGTCGGTGACCGCCGCCGAGACCGGTGCCGGCGACGGTGCCTCGCTGCTGGCCGATCCGCGCCTGCGCCCGTGGCTGGCGGCCGACCAGGCGGCGACCCTGGCGGCGCGCTTCCCGTCGACGGCGCGGACGCCGGCATACCGGCGCCAGGCACTGGAAAACGTCCGCCGGTTGCAGGCGGCGGGCGTCGTCCTGCTCGCCGGTACCGATGCGGGCAATCCCGGCACGGCCCATGGCGCCAGCCTGCACGGCGAACTGGAGCTGCTGACGCGCGCGGGCCTGAGCCCGGTGCAGGCGCTGGCGGCCGCGACCGCGGTGCCGGCCCGGGTGCTGGGCCTCGCCGACCGCGGGCGCATCGCGGCGGGCCATCGCGCCGACCTGATCCTGGTGGACGGCGATCCGACCCGGGACATTACCGCGACGCGCGCGCTGGTCGGCATCTGGAAGAACGGCCAGGCGGTGGCGCGAACGCCCGCTGCCGCCGCCGCGGCATCGGACCGTGGCGCGGAAGTGCCCGCCGCGACGGTGATCAGCACGTTCGATGGTGCGTCGATCGACGCGGCCTTCGGTGCGGGCTGGCACGCCACGACCGACCAGATGATCGCCGGCCGTTCCACGGCAGCGCATCGCCTGGTCCAGCCCGGTGCGTCCGGCAGCGCCGGCGCGCTGGAGGTCGCCGGCGAGATCGTGGCGGGCGCCGCCTTCCCTTGGGCCGGCGTCGTCTTCTTCCCGGCGAGCGAGGCGATGCAGCCGGTGGACCTCTCGGCGCGCCGGGAGCTGGTGTTCCTGGCACGCGGCGACGGTCGCGAGTACAACGCGATGCTGCTCTCGGGACCGACGATGCAGGGCATGCCGGCGATCCGGACCTTCGTCGCCGGCCCGGACTGGACCCCGGTGCGCCTGCCGCTCTCGGCGTTCGGCGGCGCGGATCTTTCCCGGGTCCGCGGCATCGGCTTCACGGCGGGCGACCCGCCGGGCCGCTTCCGCTTCCAGGTCGATCAGGTAGAGTTGCGATGAACGCCGATCGGATGCCGCTGACGATGCGAACGTTCCAGGCCCGCCTGCTGCGCCTGCGCCAGTGGCTGGTCCCCGACGAACTGGGCCTGGGCTGGGCGCCGCTGTACATGCTCGGCTATCTGGTGTTCCTGTTCCTGCCGGCGATATTCAACTTCCTCGGCACCCGGGAGCTGCTCTGGTTCGGAATGGAGAACGGGCAGCTTCTCGCCACGCTGGCGAGCGTGGTGGTGTTCCTGCCGATCTATTTCCTGAGCTACCGTGTGCGGTCGGCAGCGGCCGAGGGCGCCTGCCTGCTCGCGATCGCGGGCCTGGGCTACGCCCTGCTGCCGTTCAATTCATTCGCCAATACCTACGTGATCTACGCTGTCGCGATCGCGGCGACGATCGACGGGGCACTGCGCTACAAGCTCGCCTGGATGATCGGCGTGTTCGCCGTGTTCCTGCTGCAGGTGATCGCGCTGAACTATCCGCTGTTCGTCTTCGCGATCACGCTGCTGGTCGGTGTGGCGGCGTTCTTCAGCAATCACTTCTACGTCGAGAACCGGCGCAAGGGTGCCGAGCTCAAGCTCTCGCACGACGAGGTGCGCCGCCTGGCCGCGCTGGCCGAGCGCGAACGCATCGGCCGCGACCTGCACGACCTCCTCGGCCACACCCTGTCGCTGGTCGCACTCAAGTCGGAGCTGGCGGGCAAGCTGCTCGACCGGGACGTCGCCGCCGCGCGGCGCGAGATCGACGAGGTCATGCGCGTGGCCCGCGATGCGCTGTCGCAGGTCCGCCGCGCCGTCACCGGCATTCGCGCGGCGGGGCTGGCCGCCGAGCTGGCCTCGGCCAAGCTGCTGCTCGAGTCCGGCGGCGTGGCGTTCCGCTACGCGCTGGCCGACGTCGCGTTGACGCCGGAACTGGAAACCGTGCTGGCGCTCGGCGTGCGCGAGGCGGTGACCAACATCCAGCGCCACGCGCGTGCCCTCAGGGCGGAGGTCGCGCTGGAGCAGCGGCACGGCCGCGTGCTGCTGCGCATCGGCGACGACGGACGCGGCAGCGCGATCGTGCCCGGCAACGGCCTGACCGGCATGCGCGAGCGGATCGAGGCGCTGGGCGGCGACCTGCGCATCGATTCGGCGCCCGGGCGCGGCACCCGTGTCGAGATCGAGCTGCCGCTGCCGGAGCCCTCGTCGCCGGCGCCGGCGGCGGCGTCGCGGCCGATCGCATCCTGAGCGCGCCCGGCTTCGCCGCGCGCGCCGGAGTACGGCCGGCGATGGGATTTGCTACTGTCGCGGACCTGTCCGGCCGCCGCTTCCCGCCTCGATGATTCGCGTCCTGCTGGCCGAAGACCAGACGATGGTCCTCGGCGCCCTGTCCGCCCTGCTCAAGCTCGAACCGGACATCGATGTGGTCGGTGGCGTCGTCGACGGCGAAGCGGCCTGGCGCGAGCTGCAGCGGCTGCAGCCCGACGTGCTGGTGACCGACATCGAGATGCCGGGGCTGACCGGGCTGGAGCTCGCGCAGCGCATCCAGCGCCACGCGCTGCCGGTCAAGGTGGTCATCGTCACGACCTTCGCGCGTCCGGGGTTCCTGCGGCGCGCGCTGGATGCGGGCGTGGGCGGCTACCTGCTGAAGGACGCGCCCGCGGAGAACCTCGCCGAGGCCTTGCGCAAGGTCCACCGCGGCGGGCGGGCGATCGATCCGCAGCTGGCGGTCGAGGCCTGGTCCGAAGCGGACCCGCTGAACGATCGCGAGCGCCAGGTGCTGCGCCTGGCCGGCGAGGGCGCGTCGGCCGGCGACATCGCCCGGCAGCTCAACCTGTCGCAGGGCACGGTGCGCAACTACCTGTCGGAGGCGATCGGCAAGCTCGGCGTCACCAACCGGATCGAGGCCTACCGGCTGGCGCGTCAGAAGGGATGGTTGTAGCCGGCGCCCCGCGGCGGTTTGGAGCCGTCCCGTCGCACGCCTACAATGCGCGCCCCGCTGCTGCCGCCGTCGCCTTGAAGAAGTCCGATTTCCATTTCGATCTGCCGCCCGAGCTGATCGCCCAGGTGCCGCTGGCCGAGCGCTCGGCCAGCCGCCTGCTGGTGCTCGATGCCGCTGCGCGGCGTTTCGAGGACCGCGCGCTGCGGGACCTGCCGGACCTGCTGGCGCCGGGCGACCTGCTGGTGTTCAACGACACGCGCGTGGTGCCCGCGCGGCTGTTCGGGCGCAAGGAAACCGGCGGCGCGGCCGAGATCCTGATCGAGCGGCTCACCGGCGCCCACGAGGCGACGGCGCAGATCGGCGTCAGCAAGAAGCCGAGGGAAGGAACCGCGATCGTGCTGGCCGACGGCACCGTGGTGCGCGTGCTCGGTCGCGACGGCGAGTTCTTCCGGCTGCGCTTCGAGACGACCGAGCCGCTCGAGAAGCTGCTGCTGCGGCTCGGCAGGCTGCCGCTGCCGCCGTACATCGCGCGTGATCCGGACGCTGCCGACGCCGAGCGCTACCAGACCGTGTTCGCGCGCGAACCCGGCGCGGTGGCGGCACCGACGGCCGGCCTGCACTTCGACGCCCCGCTGCTGGCTGCGCTGGAGCGCCGCGGCGTGGCGGTGGGACAGGTCACCCTGCACGTGGGCGCGGGCACGTTCCAGCCGATGCGCGCCGAGCGCCTCGACCAGCACGTGATGCACCGCGAATGGCTGAACGTCGGCGCCGGCCTGGTCGAGAAGATACGGCACACGCGCGAGCGCGGCGGCCGCGTGGTGGCGGTCGGCACCACTGTCGTGCGCGCGCTGGAAACGGCGACGCGGGACGGCGTGCTGGGTCCGTATGCCGGCGAAACGCAGATCTTCATCTTTCCCGGCTACCGCATCACCAGCGTGGACGCGCTGCTGACCAATTTCCACCTGCCCGAATCGACCCTGCTGATGCTGGTCTCGGCATTGGCGGGGCGCGAGCTGATCCTCGAGGCCTACCGGCATGCGGTCGAGCAGCGCTACCGCTTTTTCTCGTACGGCGACGCGATGCTGATCCTGCCGGACCGGGGGCAGCCGTGAGCGCGCTGGAATTCACGCTCTCCGCCCGCGACGGTGCGGCCCGGCGCGGCTGCCTGACGCTGGCGCGCGGCACGATCCAGACCCCGGCGTTCATGCCGGTGGGCACCTACGGCTCGGTCAAGGCGATGACGCCGCGCGACATCGAGGAGACCGGCGCGGAGATCATCCTCGGCAATACCTTCCACCTGTTCCTGCGGCCCGGGCTGGACGTGGTCGGCGATTTCGGCGGCCTACACCGCTTCATCGGCTGGCAGCGCCCGATCCTGACCGACTCGGGCGGTTTCCAGGTCTTCTCGCTGGCGCACAAGCGGCGCATCAGCGAGGACGGCGTGACGTTCGCCTCGCCGGTCGACGGCTCGAAGGTGTTCCTGAGTCCCGAGGAGTCGATGCGCATCCAGCGTGCGCTCGATTCGGACATCGTGATGATCTTCGACGAGTGCACGCCGTATCCGGCCAGCGAGCCGGTCGCGCGCGATTCGATGGAGCTCAGCCTGCGCTGGGCGCTGCGCTCGCGCCGCGCGTTCGATGCGCAGGAAAACCCGCACGCGCTGTTCGGCATCGTGCAGGGGTCGGTCTATCCGGACCTGCGCAAGCGCTCGGCCGATGCCCTGGTGGCGATCGGCTTCGACGGCTACGCGATCGGCGGCCTGGCGGTCGGCGAGCCCGAGCATGAGCGCAATGCGATGCTCGAGACGGTCTGCCCGTTCCTGCCGGACGACCGGCCGCGCTACCTGATGGGCGTGGGCCGGCCCGAGGACATCGTCGAGGCGGTGCGCCGCGGCGTGGACATGTTCGACTGCGTGATGCCCACGCGCAACGCGCGCAACGGCTTCCTGTTCACGCGCGAAGGCACCCTGCGCATCCGCAACGCCCGCTACGCCCGCGATGCGCGCGTGATCGAGGCGGGCTGCACCTGCTATACCTGCCGCTCCGGCTTCAGCCGCGCGTACCTGCGCCACCTGGACAAGTGCGGCGAGATCCTCGCCTGCCAGCTCGCGACGATCCACAACCTGCATCACTACCAGCAGCTGATGGCGGGGTTGCGCGCCGCGATCGCCGAGGCGCGACTGGACGCCTTCGTCGCCGATTTCTACGCGCAGCGCCAGGCAGGGAGCGCCGAATCGCCATGAGCCGCAGCCTGGACGACTGGCTCGACTACCAGCAGCGCGTCCACCCGAGCGCTATCGCGCTCGGCCTGGACCGCATCCGCACGGTGTGGGGGCGGCTCGGCGCGCCGGCGCCGGCGCCGGTCGTCATCACGGTCGGTGGCACCAACGGCAAGGGCTCGACGGTCGCCTTCCTCGACGCGATGCTGCGGGCGGCGGGCCGGCGCACCGGCGTCTACACCTCGCCGCATCTGCTGCGCTACAACGAACGCATCCGCATCGACGGCGAGGAAGCGAGCGACGCGGCGCTGGTCGCCGCATTCGAGCGCATCGAGGCGGCGCGTTCGCGCGACGGCGAGGCGATCGCGCTGACGTACTTCGAGTTCGGCACGCTGGCGGCACTGCTGCTGTTCGCCGAGGCGGGGCTGGGGGTGGCGGTGCTCGAGGTCGGGCTCGGCGGGCGCCTCGACGCGGTCAACCTGGTCGATGCCGACGCGGCGATCGTCACGACGATCGATCTCGACCACCAGGACTGGCTCGGCAACGACCGCGACAGCATCGGCCGCGAGAAGGCCGGCATCTTCCGGGCCGGCCGGCCGGCGATCGTCGCCGAGGCGCACCCGCCCGCCGGCCTGCTCGACGCGGCCACCGCCGCCGGGGCAGACCTGCGCCGGCTGGGGCGCGATTTCACGATGGAGGTCGACGGCGACGGCTGGCGCTGGACCGCCGGCGGCATGGCGGTGTCGGTGCCGCGGCCGGCACTGGCGGCGCCGTGCCAGCCGCTCAACGCCGCCGGCGCGATCGCCGCGCTGCATGCCCTGCGCGAACGCCTGGGCTGGCATCCGGCCGCGCTGGCCGAGGGGATCGTCCGCGCCCGGGCCGCCGGCCGGTTGCAGCGTTTCGGCGGCGCGGTCGAGCTGGTCGTGGACGTCGCCCACAATCCGCAGGCGGCCGCCGTGCTCGCTGCATGGCTGCGCGCCGTGCCGTGCGCCGGGCGCACGATCGCGGTGTTCGGTGCGCTGGCGGACAAGGACGTGGCCGGGGTCACGGTCGCGCTGCAGGGCCTGGTGAGCCGGTGGCACCTGGCCGGGCTGGACCTCGAGACCCCGCGCGGCCTTGCGGCCGCCGCGTTGGCTTCGCAGCCCGCGTTCGTGCAGCCGGCGCTCCATGCCGGCCCGGATGCGGCCCTGGCGGCGGCGATCGCCGAGGCGCGGCCGGGCGACCGGGTCCTGGCTTTCGGCTCGTTCTTCATCGCGGCGGCGGCCCTGCGTCTCGCCGCGCGCGAGGCCCTGCCGGCGCGTTGAGCCTGTGTTGCGTCCGGCACGGGTATAATCCGCGCCGTTCGCCTGCGACCGGTCTCCAGAAGTCGATGGACATTTCGCTGAAACAGCGCCTGCTGGGCGCCGCGGTACTGATCGCGCTGGCGGTCATCTTCGTACCGATGTTCCTGTCCGGTTCCGGTCCCAAGCAGGAATCGGAGACCGTGAGCCTGCAAATCCCGCCGGCACCGGACCGCGAGTTCCAGACGCGCGTGCTGCCGGTCGAGCCGGCCGGGCAGCCGGCGCCGCAGCCGCAACCGGCGGCGCCCGCGCCGGACGCGCTGGCGACCGTGGACATCCCGCCGCGCACCGAGACCCCACCGCCCGCGGCAACGCCGCTGCCGACGCCCGCACCGGCACCGGCACCGGCCGTGCCCGAGAAGCCGCAGCCCGCCGTTACGGCGCCTGCGCCCGGCGCAGCCGCCACGGGCACGTACTTCATCCATCTGGGCGACTACGGCAACGCCAAGAACGCCGGCGACCTGGCGGCCGGCCTCAAGCGCGGCGGCTTCCTCGCCTTCACCGAGGCCAGCCAGTTCCAGGGCCAGCAGACGACACGGGTCCGCGTCGGTCCCTATGCCGATCGCGCCGCGGCCGAGGCGGCACGGCTGCGTATCGCCGCCACCGGTGTCAAGGCGCCGAGCAAGATCGTCGAGAACGCCACCGATGCGGCTGCCGATGCGCCGGCAACGGCCGTTCCGGCGGGCCGCGCCGGCGGTTGGGCCGTGCAGCTGGGTGCGTTCAAGACCCGCGAGGAGGCCGACAAGCTGCGCGAGCGGCTGCGCGGCGCGCAGTTCGCCGCGTTCGTCGACCAGACCAGCAGCAACGGCCAGACCCTGTGGCGCGTGCGCGCCGGCCCGGAGGCCGGTCGCGACAGTGCGACGCGCTTGCGTGACCGCATCAAGGAGAAGCTCAAACTGGACGGGCTGGTCGTCACCCAGCCGTGACCGGCACGCGCGGCGCCGGATTGCGCGCCCCGCTGCGTATCGGCGTCCCCGATCCGAGGCGGCCCGGGTGGCCGGTGCCGGCGAGCAGATTCCGATGAACTGGGCCGACTACACGATACTCGCGGTGCTGGCGCTGTCCGTCCTGGTCGGGCTGTGGCGGGGCTTCGTCGCCGAGGTCTTCGCACTGGCCTGCTGGGCGCTCGCGTTCTGGCTGGCCTGGATGTTCGGCCCGGCTCTTGCGGAGCGGTTTTCCGACAGCATATCGGTGCCGTCGGCGCGCGTGCTGCTCGGTTATGCGCTGTGCTTCGTCGCGGTGCTGATCGCCGGGGCGATCGTCGGATTCGTGTTGCGCAAGCTGGTCAGCGGCAGCGGCCTGTCGGGCACCGACCGCCTGCTGGGCATGGTGTTCGGTCTGGTGCGCGGCGTCGCGCTGGTGGTACTGGTGGTGCTGCTGCTCGGATTCACGCCGTTCACGCGGGATCCGTGGTGGAGCGCCTCGCAGCTGCTGCCGACGTTCCGCAGCGCGGCGGCCTGGGTCACCGACCGGCTTCCGGCGCAGGTCGCCGCGTATCTGGAGCCGGCGGCGGCATTGGCCGCGCCGTTGGCGCTGCCCGCGGAACGGCCTGCTGCCGCGCCCGCGGGCGCCGAGCCGGCCGCGCCACCGGCCGAGCCGCAGCGGTGAACGCCGCCGCGCTCCGGCGGTGCCTGCCGCGCGGTTGCGGCGGGCATTCGGCGTCCGTGCGGCAGGTGCCGTGTCTTTTCATCTTTTCAACGAGATAGACCCATGTGCGGAATCATCGGCATCGTAGGCAAGTCGGAAGTGGCGGCCTCGCTCTATGACGGATTGACCGTCCTGCAGCATCGCGGCCAGGACGCTGCCGGCATCGCCACGCTGGACGGTTCGCGGCTGCGCCTGCACAAGGGGCCGGGCCTGGTCCGCGACGTGTTCGACCGCGAGCACATGCTGGGCCTGCGCGGCCATGCCGGCATCGGCCACTGCCGCTATCCGACGGCCGGCGCGGAGGGTTCGACGGAAGCGCAGCCGCTGTACGTCAACTCGCCCTACGGCATCGCGCTGGCGCACAACGGTAACCTGATCAACACCGAGACGCTGCGCCGCGAGGTCTACGAGGACGATCGCCGGCACATCAACACCGATTCGGACTCGGAGATCCTGCTCAACGTCTTCGCACACGAGCTGCAGATCCAGGACCGGCTCACCCTGGCGCCCGACAACATCTTCAAGGCGATCGCCGGCGTGCACCGGCGCTGCGTCGGCGGCTATGCCGTCGTCACGCTGCTGCTCGGCTGCGGCATCGTCGCCTTCCGCGACCGCAACGGCATCCGCCCGCTGGTGCTCGGCGAGCGCGATACCCCGGAAGGCAAGGAGTACGCGGTCGCCTCCGAATCGGTCGCCTTCGACATCCTCGGCTTCCGGCTGCTGCGCGACGTCGAGCCGGGCGAGGCGGTGCTGATCACCTTCGACGGGCAGCTGCATTCGCGCCAGTGCGCGGAGGCGGCCGTGCATGCGCCGTGCATCTTCGAGTACGTCTACATGGCGCGGCCGGACTCGATGATGGAGGACGTCTCGGTCTACAAGGCGCGCCTGCGCATGGGCGAGCGGCTGGCCGCGAAGATCCGCCGGCTGCGCCCGGACCACGACATCGAGGCGGTGATCCCGATTCCCGACACCTCGCGCACGGCGGCATCCTCGCTGGCGCAGGCGCTCGGCGTGCCGATGCGCGAGGGCTTCGTCAAGAACCGCTACATCGGCCGCACGTTCATCATGCCGGGCCAGGGCGAGCGCGTGAAATCGGTGCGCCGCAAGCTCAATCCGATCCCGCTGGAGTTCCGCAAGAAGGCCGTGCTGCTGGTCGACGACTCGATCGTGCGCGGCACCACCTCCAAGCAGATCATCCAGATGGCCCGTGAGGCCGGTGCGCGCAAGGTCTACTTCGCCTCGGCGGCGCCGCCGGTGCGCTACCCGAACATCTACGGCATCGACATGCCGGCCGCGGCCGAACTGGTCGCCCACGGCCGCAGCGAGGCCGAGATCCAGGACATCCTCGGTACCGACTGGCTGATCTACCAGGACCTGGACGATCTGATCGCCGCGGTCATCGACGGCAACGAGGAACTGGCCGAGTTCGATGCCTCGTGCTTCACCGGGCAGTACGTCACCGGCGTCGAGCCGACCTACCTGCGCGAGCTGGAGTTCGCGCGCTCCGACGAGGCCAAGGCGCAGCGGCGCCAGGTCGGCTAGCCGGCGGCGGCGCGCTACCCGGCGCTTCACGGTGGCTGCCGTGCGGTAGCGCCGGCGCGCCGCGCCTGACCGGCGGTCCGAACCCACCGGCCCGGCCCCGGGGTGGCGATACGCGGGCGGGCGCGGCACACTTCGTCGCTTCCCGACCTGGAGCGACGATGCCCGCGTCCACGCCGCCCGCCCCGCCCCGCACCGAGGCTTGCCGATGAGGTGGCGCGTCGGCGTCGGCGTGGCGCTGGTCGTGGCCAGCGCCTTCGTCCTCGCCCTGCTGGCGGCGCGGGTCGACTGGCGCGATCCCTGGCATCCGCGCGAGCGGCAGACGTTCGAGGGTGCCGCGTTCCTCGCCGTGGGCGGGCAGGGGCGGGAGCTGGACGGGCATCTGCACGTCGACGCGCCCGGTCCCGAGAACACCGCCGTGCAGACGCTGGCGACGGCCGGGTTCGAGGCCGCGGCGTTCCCGTTGCTGCGCTACCGTTTCGACGGCCTGCCGCCGACGCTGGCGCTGTCGTTCGCGTTCCGGCGGACCGATGCGCCCGACCAGTTGCACGTCGTCGAGCTGCCCTGGCCCGGTTCGGGATCGGGCAGCTTCGACCTGCGCGCGCTGCCCGAATGGCACGGCGCGATCGAGGAGATCGGCTTCGCCGAGTTTCCGACGCCGCAGATGACGCCGCCCGATCGCGGCTTCGCGCCATTCGCACTGGTCGGTGCGGAGCTGTGGTCGCCGTCGTGGCGGGGCAGCCTGGCCGCGCTCGGCACCGCCTGGTTCGACCCGTGGCCCTGGACGATACGGTCGGTGCACGCGCTCGGCCGCGACGTCGCCGGGTTTCGCCAGTGGCCGCTGACGGTGGCGTCGGCGGCATTCGCGGGTCTGGCCGCCCTCTGGTGGGCGCTGCTGGTGCCCGGTGCGCGCCGCCGCTTCCTGCCGGCGCTGGCGATCGCGCTGGCGGCCGGGTGGCTGCTGCTCGACCTGGTGTGGGCGGCCGGCCTGCAGTGGCGGCATGCCGCGGCGGACGCGGTCTACGGCGCGCTGGACGGCGAGCAGCGCACGCGCCAGGTGACCGACCGCGACCTGGTCGAGGTCGCACGCCAGGTGCAATGGCTGCTGCGCAACGAGCCGGTCGATACGCCGGTGCTGATCCATGCCCGCAGCGGCTATCCGCTCTATCGCCTGGTCTGGCACCTGCTGCCGCGCAACGCCTTCGTGCTGTCGCAGGCGATGGAAGCGGCCGGTCCGCGGCAGGCGCGCCTGCCGCTGTACGCGGCCGGCTTCGACACGCCGGCGCCGCTGCTGCAAGGGGAGGTCCTGCGGCCCGGCAGCGTGGTGGTGTTCTACGACATGCCCAACTGGCGCTACGACGCGGCGCGGGGTGCCGTCGCCAGTACCGACGCGGTCCTGCCGGCCGACCTGCTGTTGCAGCGCGACCGCCTGCTGGTGGTGCGCTACCGGGGGCTGCGATGAGCCTGACCTATCTCGCGGCCTGGCTGCTGCCGTGGCTGGCCGGCTCCGGCTTGGTCTTCGCGGTGCTGCGGCCGTCGCTGCGCGGCGCGGACGCCGCAACCGTCGCCGGCTACGGCTACTTCGTCGGCTTGCTGATCGCCGCCGGTCTGGCGTCGGTGCTGGCGCGCGACGATGTCGTGCAGACGTTCGCGCGGGTCGCGCCGTGGCTGGGGGCGATCGCCGTGGTGGCCTGGGGTGCCGGCGTCTGGCTGCGCCGGCACCGGCCCGGGCGTGCGCTCTCCCGGCCGGAGCACGATGCACCCGCCTGCCGGTGGCTGCGGCTGGCGACGGCGGCGCTGCTGGCCTTGATCGGCTGGCGGATCGGCCTGCTGGCGGCGGACGTCCTGCTGCGCCCGACGTTCCCGTGGGACGCCTGGGCCGCCTGGCAGGTCAAGCCCAAGACCTGGTTCCTGAGCGGCACGGCGCTGCCCTTCGTCGCGCCGGGCGACTGGCTGATGGCCGACGGCGAATCGTTGCGCACCGTGTCGTCCTGGCGCTATCCGGACTTCCTGACCTGGATGCAGCTGTGGTTCGCCAGCGCCGCAGGGGGATGGATCGAGCCGAAGATCAACCTGGCCTGGTGCGGTGCGCTGGCCGCGCTGGCCCTGGCCGCCTACGGCCAATGGCGGGCGATCGGGCTGCGTGCCTGGCTGGCGCTGGTGCTGGTCTGGGGGCTGGTGTCGCTGCCGCTGGTCGACGCTCACGTCGCGCTGGCCGGCTATGCGGACCTGTGGCTGATGGCGCTGTTCGGCCTGGTCGTCTTCGCGGCGCTGCGATGGGTCCGCACGGGTGCAGTGGAGCAGGGCGGGTTGGCGCTGGGCCTGCTCGCGTGCCTGCCGCTGGTCAAGCTCGAAGGTGCGGTCTGGGCGATGGCCCTGCTGGCGGTGGGGCTCTGGAGCCGGATGCCGCCGCGCTGGCGCTGGGGACTGGCTGCGGTCGTCGTCGTGTCGCTGGCCATCGTCGTGGTGGCCGGTGGCGTATCGCTGCCGGTGCCGGGACTCGGATGGGCCCGGATCGAATGGGGCAGGATCCAGCTGCAGCCGTTCGGCACGATCGACCTGTACTGGCGGCCGGTCGGCGAGGTCGTGCTCGGCAGCCTCTTCAGCCTGCCGAACTGGCATCTGCTCTGGTATGCACTGCCGGTGCTGGTGCTCTGGCGCCGCGACGCATTCGGACGCGATCCGGCAGCCGCCTGGGCCGGCCGCGCGCTGCTGGGCTGCCTGCTGCTGTTGTTCGGATTGTTCTTCTTCACCGACGCTTCCTCGTGGGCGGTGGACTACACCAGCGCCAACCGTTTGGTCATGCAGGTCGTGCCGGCGGTCTTCGCGCTGGCGGCGGTGCTGTTGCGCGGCATCGGCACGCCGTGGCCGGCACCGCCACCGGCGCAGCGCTGATGCCGCTGGCGCGGTCCGGGCCGTGCGGGGTTTTCCGTGCGGGCTGAAATCGGCAGAATCCGGAAGTTCCCCTCCTGCGCACCGACGCCACCGGACTCCAGAGCACGCCCGACGATGTCCGATCTCCATGCCGCCGCGCTCGACTGCCTGCTGCTCGACGACCCGGTCGCCAAGGTCGCCGCGACCCGGCGCTGCGCAGCCCTGTTCCACGCTGGCGCGCTGCGCGCTGGACACGCGGCACCGCCGCGGCCGATCGCCGATCCGGGGCGGCCGTCGCGGCCGCTGCTGGTGCCGCCGCGGCAGCTCGCGCAGCGCGGGCTCGGCAGCGCCGACGGGCGGGCGGCGCTGGTGCATGCCGTGGCGCACATCGAGTTCAATGCGATCAACCTGGCCTGGGATGCGGTCTACCGGTTCCGCGACATGCCCGAAGCCTTCTATGCCGACTGGATCGGCGTGGCGGTCGACGAGGCGCGCCACTTCTCGCTGCTCGGCGAGCGGCTCGCCGGGCTCGGCCATCGCTACGGCGACTTCGCGGCCCACAACGGCTTGTGGGAGGCGGCGGTGGCGACGGCCGGTTCGTGCCTGGAGCGCATGGCGCTGGTGCCGCGCGTGCTGGAAGCGCGCGGCCTGGACGTCACGCCCGGCATGATCGAACGGCTGCGCGCGGTCGGCGATGCCGCAACGGTCGCGATCCTCGAAGTGATCCTCCACGAGGAGGTCGCCCATGTGGCGGCCGGTTCGCGCTGGTTCGCGTGGTGCTGCGCGGCGGCGGGCGTCGAGCCCGGGGCCACGTTCGATGCGCTGCTGCGGCGGCACATGCCGGGCAGGGTGAAGGGACCGTTCAACACCGATGCCCGGCTCCGGGCCGGTTTCTCGGTCGAGGAACTCACGCGCCTCGGCGAGCTGGCGGCATGATCGTCCGGCGGGTGCTCTTCTTCCTGAGCCTGTGCATCAGCATTCCGTTGCTGGTGGCCTGGGCGGCCGGCGTGCGCTGGGGCATGCCGGTGGCGCCGGCGGACCGGCTGGAACTGCCCGGCTCCGGGTTCCGCGTGGTCATGGGCGCCGGTGCGCCCGATGATGACGCCCTGCAGGTCAGCGCGGTCGGCAAGAACCGCTCGGCGGTCCAGGCGATGAGCCTGCTGCCGATCGAGGCGGCCGACTACCCGATCCTGCGCTATCGCTTCGAGCGCTTTCCGCAGGTGCTGGAAATGTCGCTGCTGTTCCGCCGGGCCGACGATCCCGGCGAAGTGCACGTGGTCACGCTGCCGCAGCCCGGCGACGGTGTGGCCAGCTTCACCTTGAGCGACCTGGAGGAATGGCAGGGCTCGATCGTCGAGATCGGCTTCGCGCAGTTCCCGATCGCGCAGCTGGTGCCTTCCGAGCAGCGTTTCCAGCCGTTCCGCCTGCATGGCGCCGAGTTGTGGTCGCCCTCGGTGACCGGCGCGCTGGACGCACTGCGCACCGACTGGTTCGCGCAGCGGCCCTGGGGCCTGTTCGCGGTCAGTTCGGTGGATCGCGAAGCCGGACCCAACTCGCCGCGCCGTCCGGCGCTGGTGCTGGTCGCCAGCGGCGCCGTCGTCCTGGTCGGCCTGTGGGGATGGATCTGGTTCGGCCGGCGCTGGCGGCGCGCCGGCACCGCCCTGGCCGTCGCCGTCGCGGTCGGCTGGCTGGCGCTGGACGCCACCTGGCTTTGGCAACTGCGCGGCCGCCTGGGCACGACCGAGGCGGTCTACGCCGGCAAGGACTGGCCGGCGCGCTCGCGCCTGGTCGCCGATGGCGTGCTCCAGTCCGCGGCCGAGCGGGTCAAGCGCGCGCTGCTGCCGCAGGACGCGGAGACGCGCGTGCTGGTCGATGCGCCATCGGTGTACGAGGCGTTGCGGCTGAACTATCACCTCCAGCCGATGAATACCGCGCTGTTCGGGCCGATCCGGACGATCGGCGATCGCGACTTCGCCGCCGGAGCGATTCTCGTGTTCTACGGGCGCGACGACGTGCGTTTCTATCCGCCCACGCGCGAGCTGTTCGTCGGGCTGCAGCGCTTCGAGGCCCGATCGCTGATCGATGCCGGCGTGCTGCAGGTCTTTCGCGTCGACACCCGGGACGGCCGATGACCTATCCACTGATAGTCGCGCTGCTCGTCGCGCTGGGAACCGGCCTGGTCGTCGCCGCTGCGGGCTGGCCGCGCGATCGCCTGCACTGGGCCCTGGTCGCCGGCACCGGCCTGTTCGTCGGTCTGCTCGCCGGCGCGCTGCTGGCCGGGCTGTTGATGCCGGCCGAGACAGCCAGGCTTCCGCTGCGGGTCGCGATCGCCGCCTTCCTGCTCGCGGCGGCGAGCTGGTCCTTCGCGTTCCTGCGGCGGCCGGCGCCGGCGGCGGCTTTGCCGCCTGCGGCGCCGACCCCGCGTGCGCGCCTGGCCTGGTGGGCCCTGCTGGCCCTGGTCGTGCTGCACCTGGTGCCGCTGGTCTGCGAGGTCTGGCTGCGTCCGGCCTATCCCTGGGATGCCTGGGCGACCTGGCTGATCAAGCCGCGGGCGTGGTTTCTTTCGGGTCGTTTCGCGTCCTATGTCGATCCATCGGCGTGGCTGGCGACCGAAGGGACGCGCACGATGGTGGGATGGAACTATCCGGAGCTGTCCGCCTGGTTGCAGCTGCTGCTGGCGCAGGCGCGCGGTGCCTGGGAAGAGCCGCTGCTGCTGCTGCCCTGGCTGGCGCTGCTGCTGGCGCTGCTGACCGGCGTGTACGCGGTGTCGCGCCGCCTCGGCGTCGGCGCGCTGCCGGCCCTGCTGGCGGTCTACGGCCTGGTCTCGATGCCGCTGATCGACTCGCATGTCGCACTGGCCGGCTACCTGGACCTGTGGGTGGCCACCGCCGTGGTGTTCTCGCTGGCCTTCTGGCTGTGCTGGCTGCACGCGCCGGAGCGCAGGGGCTATCTGGTGCTGGCCGCGGGCTTCGCGCTCTGCCTGCCGCTGCTCAAGCGCGAGGGCGTGGTCTGGATGGTGCTGCTGGTCGCGCTGATGCTCTATGCGCGTGGCGGCATCCGCTGGCGTCGCCGGATGCTCGGCCTGGCGCTGGCCGGCCTGGCCGCCGGCCTCGTGCTGGTGCTGGGCTTCAACGAGACCGTCAACGGCTGGCTGGTCGCTTCGGGCCTGGCCGCTTCCAGCCACGTCGCCGAACCGGTCCGCCTGGGCTGGCGGCCGGGCGGCCTGGCGATCGTGGCCGCCTCGTTCGGCGCCGACAACTGGCACCTGCTGTTCCTGGCGGTGCTGCTGGCGCTGCTGCTGCGCTGGCGCAGCCTGCGCGAGGACCCGCAGGCGCGGCTGGTCGGCCTGTTTCTCGCCAGTGGCTGGATCTTCCTGCTGCTGCTGTTCTGCCTGACGCCGGCTTCCAGCTGGGCGCAGAGCCAGACCGCGGCCCATCGCCTGGTGATGCACCTGGTGCCGGCCACCGTGCTGTGGCTGGTGCTGATGCTTCGCGATTCGCCGAACCCGTCGCGGACGGCGGCGGGAACCGCCGGTGTAAGATGAGCCCGTGCCGGCCCGGCCGCGCGGGGAGGGTTCCATGAGCAGCGTCGATTTCACCTCGTTCCTGAAGCTGATGGCGCACAAGAAGGCGTCGGACCTGTTCATCACGGCCGGCATCGCGCCCTCGATGAAGGTCCAGGGCCGCATCGCGCCGATCACGCAGAACG
The DNA here is from genome assembly GCF_001632775.1 of Dokdonella koreensis DS-123. Taxonomy (NCBI): domain Bacteria; kingdom Pseudomonadati; phylum Pseudomonadota; class Gammaproteobacteria; order Lysobacterales; family Rhodanobacteraceae; genus Dokdonella; species Dokdonella koreensis. Next base: position 3,644,099 of record NZ_CP015249.1, on the reverse strand, counting down.
TGCTGACGCCGCAGCAGTCGCGCGACATGGTGCTGAACGTGATGACGCCCTCGCAGCGCGAGGAGTTCGAGAAGACGCACGAGTGCCAGTTCGCGATCGCCGTCACCGGCGTGGGGCGCTTCCGTGTCTCGTGCTTCTACCAGCGCAACTGCGTGGGCATGGTGCTGCGGCGGATCGAGACGCGGATTCCGACGATCGAGGAGCTGAGCCTGCCGCCGATCATCAAGACGCTGGCGATGACCAAGCGCGGCATCGTCATCTTCGTCGGCGCCACCGGCACCGGCAAGTCGACCTCGCTGGCGGCGATGATCGGCTACCGCAACCAGAACTCGACCGGCCACATCATCACGATCGAGGACCCGATCGAGTACGTCCACAAGCACGAGGGCTGCATCATCACCCAGCGCGAGCTCGGCATCGACACCGACAGCTGGGAGAACGCGCTGAAGAACACGTTGCGCCAGGCGCCGGACGTCATCATGATCGGCGAGGTGCGCACGCGCGAGACGATGGAGCACGCGATCAACTTCGCCGAGACCGGCCATCTGTGCCTGTGCACGCTGCACGCCAACAACGCCAACCAGGCGATGGACCGCATCATCCATTTCTTCTCCGAAGACCGGCGCATGCAGCTGTTCATGGACCTGTCGCTGAACCTCAAGGGCGTGGTGGCGCAGCAGCTGATCCCGACGCCGGACGGCAAGTCGCGCCGCGCCGCGATCGAGGTGCTCATCGGAACGCCGCTGGTGCAGGACTACATCCGCCAGGGCGAGATCCACAAGCTGAAGGACGTGATGAAGGAATCGACCAACCTCGGCATGCGCACGTTCGACCAGGCGCTGTTCGAGCTGTACCAGTCCGGCGAGATCAGCTACGAGGACGCGCTGCGCCACGCCGATTCGGCCAACGAGGTGCGCCTGAAGATCAAGCTGGCCCAGGGCGGCGACGCGCACACCCTGAGCCAGGGACTCGACGGTGTCGAGCTGGTCGAGAGCTGAAGCCCTGCCGATGAACGACGATCTCGCCCGCTTGCAGCGGGTCTGGAGTGCGCTCGGCCGTGACGACCCGCTGTGGGCCGTGCTGTCGCAGCCCGGCAAGCGCGGTCAGCGCTGGGACGAGTCGGAATTCCTCGCCACCGGCCAGGTCGACATCGAGACCCAGCTCGCCGGCCTTGCCGCGCACGGCCTGCCGGTGCGCAAGGCGGTGGCGCTGGACTTCGGCTGCGGCGCCGGCCGCCTGTCACGGGCGCTGGCGGGGCACTTCGAGCGGGTCGTCGGCATCGACGTCTCGCCGACGATGATCCAGACCGCGCGCCGGATCAATGCCGACCTGGCCAATGTCGAGTTCCGCGAGAATCCCTCCGCGCGCCTGGAAGGCATCGCCGACCGCAGCGTCGACCTGGTCTATTCGACGATGACGCTGCAGCACATCCCCACCGGGCTGGCTGCCGGCTACGTGGCGGAGTTCGCGCGCGTGCTGGCGCCGGGTGGCGTGGCGTCGTTCCAGTTCGTCGCCGATCACGACCGCGGTTCGCGGCGCGGCCGGCTGTTCGCCCGCGTCTCCAACCGCTGGCTCAATCCGCTGCGCCGGCTGCTCTGGCGGCGCTGGTCGGTCTTCGAGATGCACGTGCTGCCCGAGTCCGTGCTGCACGAACGCCTGGCCGCGGATCCGGCGGTGCGGCTGCTGGCGGCGCTGGACGATGGATCGGCCGGTCCCGGCTGGCACGGCCGGCGCTGGTACCTGGTGCGCGATCCGGCCGCATAGCCGGTTGCCGCGGGCGCGTTGCGCGTCGCGCGGCGCCGCCCCTCATCCGTCGAAGCCGCTGCGGAACACCGGATCGGGCCGGCTGCCGGTCAGCGCGCCGATGGTCGGCGGTGCTTCGGGCGGTCGCGCCAGGCCGGTGCCGGGCGCCAGCGGCTGCCGTATCGGCGGCAGCTGCAACGGCAACGGCGTCGGGGCCGGGAACGGCCAGGCGGCCGGGCTCGCGGGCGACGGATGGCCGGCCTGGTTCAGCGGGCTGGCAACCGAAGGACGGAAATCGAAGCGCGCCGCGTCGACGAATCCGGGCGCCTGGCCCAGCAGGGTGCCGGTCCATTCGGCCGGGACGTCGGTGGCGCCCGCCGGAACCCAGTTGTACGACCCGGCCACGCGCCGGCCCAGGCTCCAGGCCGCCTCGGTCGAGCGCTCGATGCGCAGGCTGCCCGGCGTCGTGCGATGGATGACGTTGTTGTGCGCCTCGACCGACTCCAGGCCCTCGAACAGCCGCAGCACGGTGTAGTTCGACGCGCTGCCGGTCGCGACGATCGTGTTGTTGACGATGCGGTAGCGGCCACGGCTCTCGCCGGTGCCGTCGCCGCCCAGGCGTATGACGGCGCCGAAGCTGCCACCGTGCACGATGACGTTGCCGAGCACCTCGGAGTCCTCGCGCCGCAAGTCCGGCGTCCAGCCGCCCTGCTGGGTGTACTGGTCCGGGCCGATCAGCTCGAGCTCGTGGTAGTAGGCGTTCTCGAACCAGTTGTAGTGGATCTCGTTGCGCTCGGCGCGGCTCTTGAGCAGGTTGCCGCCGAGCCCGTCGTGCAGGTAGTTGTAGCGCATCCGGAAGACCGCGCCGGGATGCGCGATCTCGTCGGTCTGGATGTAGAGCGCATGGCGGCTGTCGCCACCGCCGGAGGTGCGGATCTCGCTGTACTCGAGCGTCAGCGAGCCCGAGTCCTGGTCGCTGGACAGGATGCCCTGGCCGCTGCAGTCGCGCACCAGCAGGTCGCGCAGGACGACATCGGCGGCATTGACGAAGACGCAGCGCGAGCTGCCGCCGGTGATCTCGAAGCCTTCGACGACCACGTGGTCCGCGCGCCGCAGCTCGATCGTGTTGACGCCGCCGCTCAGCAGCGGCCGCCGCCCGTCGACCCGCCGGCCGCGCAGCACGATCGGCGCGGCCGTGGTGCCGGCCTGGCGCAGCACCGCGCCGCCCGGATAGCTGGCGCCGCCGTCGACCTCGACGACGTCGCCCGGGCGCAGCGTCACGTCGGTGAACAGCGCCTGCAGCGAGGCGAACGGGCGGCCGGGTCCCACGGCATAGGTGGCCGCCGCTGCCGGTCCGGCAGCCAGGAACGCTCCGAGGAGGGCGCAATGACGGTAGCGGGAGCGATGCATGGGCGAGCCGAGCCAGCCGGGGTGCGTCACAGCCTCCACCGGTCGGCCGCTGCGGACTGCGAACGACTTCGCATCTGCGGCATCGGCCGGTGGCCCGCCTGCCGGGCGCCGGGTGCTTGTCAACGCGCCGTGGCTGGCGGAACCTTCCGTGACGGTCTCCACGGACATTCCCGCCTTGCCGATCCTCGACGCGCAGCAGGCGCGCCTCCTGCATCTTTCCGCCCAGGGCCTGCTGGCCGCGCCGCGCCGGCGCGCGCGGCAGGGCGACGTGCTCGCGGCGATCGAGCGCATGCGTCTGCTGCAGATCGACACGATCCACGTGGTCGCGCGCAGCCCGTACCTGGTGCTGTTCTCGCGGCTCGGCGACTACCGGCCCGAGTGGCTGGACGCGGCCCTGGCGGATGCGGCGATCTTCGAGTGCTGGTCGCACGAGGCCTGCTTCGCGCCGGCGTCGGATTTCGCGCTGCACCGCTCGGCGCGGGACACGCGCGGCCATCACTGGTCGATGAAGCACGCGCAGCGCATGGCGCGGGAACAGGCCGAGCCGATGCAGCGCCTGATCGACCACGTGCGTGCCAACGGCGCGGTCAAGGCCGCCGATTTCGAGCGCACGCAGGGGCGTGCCAGCGCCTGGTGGGGATGGAAGGACGAGAAGCGCTGGCTGGAAGCTGCGTTCGCGCTGGGTCATCTGATGATCGCGCGGCGCGAGAACTTCCATCGCGTCTACGACCTGCCCGAGCGCGTGATCGGCCGCGTGCAGCCGGACTGGGATCGCGAGGCGCTGCCGGCCGCGGAGGTGCGGCAGCGGCAGATCGCCGCCGCGGTCAAGGCGCTGGGCATCGCGCGCGCGGCATGGATCGCCGACTACTACCGCAGTGGACGCCGCTACCGGGATGCCGATCTCGACGAGCCGGTGGAGCGCGGCGAACTGCTGCGCGTGGAGGTCGACGGCTGGGACGCGGCCGGCTACGTCCATCGCGATCTGGAAGCCGACCTGCGGCGCGCGCAGGCCGGCCGGCTGCGTGCCAGCCACACGACGCTGCTGTCGCCGTTCGATCCGGTGGTCTGGGATCGCACGCGCGCCGGCGAGCTGTTCGGGTTCGACTATCGCCTTGAGTGCTACACGCCGGCCGAGAAGCGCCGCTTCGGTTACTTCGTGCTGCCGATCCTGCAGCGGGGACGCCTGGTCGGCCGCCTCGACGCCAAGGCGCATCGCGCCGAGGGCCTGTTCGAGGTCAAGTCCGTCCACCTCGAGCCGGACGTGGTGCCGGATGCGACGCTGCTGGCCGATCTGGGCCGCGCGCTGCGGGCCTGCGCGGCCTGGCATCGCACGCCGCGGATCGTCGTGCGGCGCAGCGACCCGCGCGATTTCGCCAAGCGCCTGCGCGCCGAACTGGCGGCTTCGGCATGACGATGGCCGGCGACCCTGCCTCGCATCGCGCGGTACCCGTCGCACTGCGCGGCATCGCCGTCTTCAAGTTCACCAAGAGCGCGCTGCTGGCATCGCTGGCGGTGGGGCTGCATGCGCTCGACGATCCGTCCGTCATGCATCGGCTGTCGCATGCGCTCGGCCCGTTCGCCGCCGGCCACCACCTGCTGGCCGGCTGGCTCGCGGCGGTGCCGGTGCCGCCGGCCGGGCGCTGGTCCTGGTTCGCGGTCCTGGCGCTGGCGTACGCGTCGGTGTTCCTGGTCGAAGGGATCGGCTTGTGGCGCGGCCGCCGCTGGGGCGAATACCTGACCGTGGCCGTGACCGCCTCGCTGATCCCCTTCGAGGTGTGGGAGAACTGGCGCCACCCGGGGTGGCTGCGCGTGCTGGTCCTGGTGGCCAACGGCGCGATCCTGGTCTACCTGATCGTGCTGCTGCGGCGGTCGCGCGCCGCGGGAGCCGCGACGTGAAGCGGCACCTGCCGCTCGTGCTGGCGGGGGCGGCCCTGCTGGCCGCCTGTCGCGATCCGGCGCCCGCATCGGCACCGGTGCCCACCGTGGCCGCGCCCGCGCCGGCCGTCCCTGCGGCGGTCGCTTCCACGCCCTTGCCGGTGGAAGCGTCCGACGCGCACGGCAGCACGCCGCCCATCGGTCCGCCCCTGGCGGTCGCCGGCGAGGTGCACGACGGGACGCCGCGCGGCGACTCGGCGCGCTGCCTGGCGGGTACCGGTGCGAAGGTGGCCCGGCAGGAGCGCGCGATCCATCGCTGGGTCGACGCGGCCGGCATCGTGCACTACGCCGATCGTGCCCCGAGCGGCGTGGCGCGCGACCATCGGTTGATCGCGACGGCCGGCGGGCCGCCGGTCAGCGTCGAGGCGAACGGCTACGACGTCAACCTGCCGGCAGACCTGCATGCGCGGGCGGTGGCCGACGCGCTGGCGATCGACCGGATCCTGCGGACGCTGTTCGGCGCGGATGGCGACGACCGGCTGGCATTGCGCATCGTCTTCGTGCAGTCCCCCGAGGCGTACGCCCGATTCATCGGCGAGCCGGACCTGGCACGCTCGGCCGGTGCCTACTCGGCGCGCGAGCGCACGGTCTACGTGCGGGCCCAGGCCAGCGAGGCCATCGGCTTCGCCGTCCTGCGCCACGAGATCGTCCATGCGCTGGTTCACGAGCGTATCGGCAACCTGCCCACGCCGTTGAACGAGGGGCTGGCCGGCTACTTCGAGCGACTGGAGGTCGCCGGCCAGGGCGGACGCGTCGACATCGGGCCGCTCAGAGCCCGGCTGGCGGCGGCGGTGCCGGCCGATCCGGCCGCGGACCTGGCCGACCTGCTGGCCGTCGAGGGGCCGGCTTTCTACCGGGAACACAGCGAGCAGCGCTACGCGCGGGCTTTCGCACTGGTCGCGCTGCTGATGCAGGACGTGCAGGGGCGGGCCTTGCTGGGGAAGGTGCTGGCGCAGCAGCGCGAAGCGCCGTGCGAGCCGGTCGCGGCGGAGCACATCCTCGATGCCGGCTACCCGGGAGGACTGCAGGGCCTGGCGGCCGCACTGGCCCGCTGGATGGCGGCGCCGGATGCGGCCGTGCATGCCTGGTGAGTGCCGGCCGGCCGCGGAACGCGGGCGAGGCATGTGGAAAGTTCCACTTGTTCCCGTCGTGACGGTGCGCGGCGCCGGCAGCGTATCGGCCTGCGGGCAGGCCGCGGGATCGGCGTTAACACACTGACAGGTAAGGGGTTTTCGGGGGCGGCGTGTTCCCGCCGCTCGCCCTGGAAATCCCTATCAGAAACCGTCGCTTCCGTCAAAATACTGCGCTAGACTCGGCAAACTGGAGGTGCACGGGCACGGATTTTCGGAAGGAGGCGGGGTGCCGCGTCGATCGTCGGCCGCATCGAATCCGCCGGCAGGCGTGCCTGCATGTTCAGTGTTGGAGCGTCCCGATCGGATGCGATTCACGTCAACTTGATACCTGTGGAGAGTTACATGTCGGACCGTCAGCTCGGCACCGTCAAATGGTTCAATGAAAGCAAGGGTTTTGGTTTCATCAGTCGCGAAAACGGCCCCGATGTGTTCGTGCACTTCCGCGCGATCAGCGGCACCGGTTTCCGTACGCTGCAGGAAGGCCAGCGCGTCAGCTTCCGTGTCGTGCAGGGCCAGAAGGGCTTGCAGGCGGAAGACGTCACCGCCGCCTGAGCGCCCGCGTTCCCCGCTTTCCGGAGTCGCGACGTCCGACGCTCGCGACTCTTTTCGTCATGGCGAACGATGACTCGCCGGGCCGGCATCTCGCCGGCCACCGGTGTCGTCGTGTTCGTTGCGTGCGCATGCATTCCTCGATCGATTGATGACCGACCGACCCCGTACCCCGCTGCCGACCCGGCCCGTACGCGATAGCCTTCGCGTGCGGGCGGGCGATGGCCCGGAGGCGACGCTCGAACTGGACCTGCCGGCCGGTGCCGAGACCGGCTTGCTGTGGCTGCCGGCGCTCGGCGTGGCGGCCCGCCACTACGAACCCCTGGCGCACGCGCTCGCCGAGACCGGCATCGCGGTCGCGCGGCACGAATGGCGCGGCCTGGGATCGAGCACGGTCCGCGCCTCGCGTGCCTGCGACTGGTCCTATCGCGAGCTGCTGGTCCAGGACCTGCCGGCCTCGCTGCGGGCGGCACGCGCGGCGGCGCCGCAGGTGCGCTGGTACGTCGGCGGCCACAGCCTGGGGGCCCAGCTGGCGGCGCTGGCGCTGGCGTTCGAGCCGGAGGACCTGCAGGGCCTGGTCATCGTCGCCGGTGGCGTGCCGTGGTGGCGCCATTTCCCGCCGGGGCGGGGGCTGGCGTTCCGGGCGATCCTCGGCATGCTGCGGCCGCTGCTGGCGGCCACCGGCCATTTTCCCGGCCGCCGGCTCGGCTTCGGCGGGCGCGAAGCGCGGGGCGTCATGCGCGACTGGGCGGCCAGCGCGATCAGCGGGCGCTACGGCTCGGCCGCGACCGGCACGGATGCCGAGGCGGCACTGGCAGCCGTGCAGCGGCCGGTGCTGGGCGTCTGGTTCGATCAGGACGCCCTGGTGCCGCGGGCGGCCTTCGATGCGCTGCTCGACCGGATCGGCGGCCGCGATCACGCCGTCGCGGTGTTCGGCCGCGACGAGCTCGGCGGCCTCGCCGCCGATCACTTCTCGTGGATGAAACAGCCCGGCCCCGTCGCGCGGCAGCTTGCCGGCTGGCTGCATGCGCGTGCATGAAGTAGCCTGATCGGATGTCCGAACTGTTCTCGCCCCTGGCCCTGCGCGGCCTGACGCTGCGCAACCGCATCGCGGTGTCGCCGATGTGCCAGTACTCGGCCGTCGACGGCGTGCCGCAACCGTGGCACCTGGTGCATCTGGGCAGCCGCGCGGTCGGCGGTGCGGGCCTGGTGATCGCCGAGGCCGCGGCGGTCGAGGCGATCGGGCGCATCTCGGCCGCCGACTGCGGCATCTGGAACGACGCGCAGGTCGAGGCCTGGCAGCCGATCGCCCGCTTCGTCGGCGAGCAGGGCGCTGTCGCCGGCATCCAGCTGGCGCATGCCGGCCGCAAGGCCAGTACCGAGGCGCCCTGGCTCGGCGGCGGTCCTGTGCTGCCCGGCAATGGCGGCGGCTGGCAGCCGGTGGCACCGTCGCCGCTGCCGTTCGACGCCGGCCATGCCGAGCCGGCCGAGCTCGACGAGACCGGCATCGCCGCCCTCGTCGCGGCGTTCCGCGCCGCCGCCACGCGTGCGCTGGCGGCGGGCTTCGGCCTGGTCGAGATCCATGCCGCGCACGGCTACCTGCTGCACCAGTTCCTGTCGCCGCTCAGCAACCGGCGTACCGATCGCTATGGCGGCGATTTCGCCGGCCGTACCCGCCTGCTGCGCGAGACCGTCGCCGCGGTGCGTGAAGACTGGCCGGAGCGGCTGCCGCTGCTGGTGCGCATCTCGGCGACCGACTGGTCCGAGGGCGGCTGGGAGATCGAGCAGAGCGTCGCACTCGCGCGCGATCTGGCCGCACTCGGTGTCGACCTGATCGACGTTTCCTCGGGCGGCCTGGTGCCGCGCGTGACCATCCCGCTGCAGCCCGGCTACCAGGTGCCGTTCGCCGCGCGCATCCGCCGCGAGGCGGGCATCGCCACGGCGGCCGTGGGGCTGATCACCGAGCCGGGACAGGCCGAGCGGATCGTCGCCGGTGGCGAGGCCGATCTGGTGCTGCTGGCGCGCGAACTGCTGCGCGATCCGTACTGGCCACGGCGCGCGGCGCAGGCGCTGGGCGCGACGGTCGTCGCACCCGTGCAGTACCGGCGGGCCTGGTAGTCCCTCCCGGACGATCGCAGTATCCTCGGGTCCACCGCGCGCAGACGCGGGTCGAGGAGGGTCAGCCGATGAGCCGTTTCGCCAGCTTCCGCGAGTTCTACCCGTTCTACCTGTCCGAGCACCGCCATCCGGTCTGCCGCCGCCTGCATTTCGCCGGCAGCAGCCTGGTGCTGGTGGTGGTCGCGGCGGCGCTGGTCAGCGGGCGCTGGGGCTGGCTGCTGCTGGTGCCGGTGATCGGCTACGGTTTCGCCTGGGTCGGCCATTTCGCGTTCGAGAAGAACCGGCCGGCCACCTTCAAGCACCCGCTGTACAGCCTCGCCGGCGACTGGGTGATGTTCTGGGACATCCTGCGCGGCCGCATCCGCCTGTAGTCGGTCAGCGTGCAGTCGGTCGGCGTGCAGTCGGCCGGCCTCTCGCTGGCCTGCGAAGTCGACCCGTGGTCGCACGCCCGCCGGCGGGCCGGCGCGGCCGTTCAGCGGTAGTCGCGGTGGCAGTCCTGGCAGGCGTTGTCGATCGCGGTCAGCGCTTCGGCCTGGGCGGGGCAGTTCTCCGGCAGCGCGCTCGCCGCCGCGATGCGGCTGCGCAGCGCGCGTGCGTAGCGCGCGAACACGCGGTCGCCTTCACCGCCGGGCACGAACACCGGTTCGAGATCGCCGGCCAGCCCGTCCAGCAGCTGCAGGCGCTGCCCGTTGCCGGCGCAGCCGCTGCCGGCGGCCGTCCGTGCTTCGCCGAGGGCGTGCTTCATGACGTTCATCATCGCTCGCGGATACGGGTCGCGCGGACGCAGCAGGCCAATCGCCATCAGGGCGCACAGCAGGCCGACGAACAGGCCGACGCCCAGGCATGCCAGGTAGCGCACCGTTCAGCCGCCCTGCGGCAGGCGGGGGCGGCGGCGCAGGTTGGCCAGCAGCAGGCTGGCGAGGCCGAGCAGGATCTCGTCGACGAACGGAATGAAGTCGGGTATCAGCAGGTCGGCCACGAACAGCGCGATCGTGATCAGGGCCAGCCGCGGGAAGCGCAGCCCCTCGGCCCAGCGCAGCAGGCGTTTGGTCAGCGGATTGGGCATGACGGCTCCCGGTCGGACAGGGGGCATACCATGCTGCCCGGCGTGTCCCGGTGCAAGGGGTGCCTCGCTGGCGTCCGGCGATTCGGTGTACCCTCCGCGCCCGCATGGACCGTCCCGTTCCTCCTCCCGCACCGGCTGCCGATCCGCGGTTCGCCGGCCTCGACCGCCTGTACGGTGCCGGCAGCGCCGCCGCGCTCGCGCAGGCGCGCGTGTGCGTGGTCGGTATCGGTGGCGTCGGTTCGTGGGTGGTGGAGGCGCTGGCCCGCAGCGGTGTCGGACGACTGAGCCTGATCGATGCCGACGACGTCTGCGTCAGCAACACGAATCGCCAGCTGCACGCATTGGCCGGCGAGTACGGGCGCAGCAAGGTGGCGGTGATGGCCGATCGTGCCCGCGCGATCCAGCCGGGCATCCGGGTCGATACGATCGCCCAGTTCCTGACGCCGGCCTCGATGGAGCAGCTGCTGGGTGACGGCCACGACCTGGTGCTCGACTGCTGCGACGCGTTCCGGGTCAAGGTCGAGATGATCGCCTGGTGCCGGCGGCGCAAGCTGCCGCTGATCGTCAGCGGTTCGGCCGGCGGCCGCACCGATCCGACACTGATCCGCGTGCGCGACCTGTCGCGTACCGAGCACGACGCCCTGCTGGCCCTGATCCGCAAGAAGCTGCGCGAGGCGTTCAACTTCCCGCGCGGGCCCAAGCGCTACTTCGGCGTGCAAGCCGTCTATTCGCTCGAGAACGTGCGCTATCCGCAGGCCGATGGCCGCGTCTGCGGCACGCGCCCTGCCGCCGGCGATGCCGGCAAGCTCGATTGCGGCGGCGGGCTCGGTGCGGCCGCGCACGTGACCAGCGCATTCGCGATGGCGATGGTGTCCCGCGCGATCCCGCGCCTGCTCGAGCGATCGCGCGACGAAACCGCCGCCTCCTGATCCGGAGCCGCCCGGCTACGGCAGATCGAACAGGCGTACGGCGTTGGCCGTGGTGGCGCGGGCGATCTCTTCCGGTGCCTCGCCGCGCAGCGCGGCGACCACGTGGAGCACCTCGACGAGGTGGGCCGGTTCGTTGCGTTCGCCGCGGTGGCCGCTGCCGGGCTGGTCCGGTGAGTCGGTCTCCAGCAGCAACTGCCCGAGCGGCATCGCGGCGACGATGCGGCGCAGGCGGGCGGCCCGTTCGTAGGTGACCGGCCCTCCGATCCCGAGGTGGAAGCCGAGCTTCCAGAGCTGCCGCGCCTGCTCTTCGCTGCCCGAGAAGCTGTGCACGACGCCGCGCAGGTTCCCGATGCGGCGCAACGTGGCGATGACCTCGTCGACGGCGCGCCGCGCATGGACGATGACTGGCAGGCCGGATGCGCGGGCCAGTTCGAGCTGGCCGGTGAAGTAGCGCCGCTGTGCCTCGGCGTCGAGCCCTTCCACGAAGAAATCCAGGCCGCATTCGCCGATGGCGACCGGGGTCTCGCGCCGGACCCATTCGGCCAGCAGGTCCAGGTGCTCGGGCGCATGCTCGGCCAGGTACATCGGGTGCAGGCCGTAGGCGGCGTAGAGGCCCGGCGTCGCGCACAACCGGCGCAGGCCGCTCCAGCCGGCGGCGGCGATCGCCGGCACGATCTGCCGGGTGACGCCGGCCGCGTGCGCCCGCGCCAGGGCTTCGTCGCGGTCCGGATCGAACTGCGGCGCGTCGAAGTGGGAATGGCTGTCGACCAGGGCGTGCATGCCGCGACGCTAGCAGGCGCGGCACGGGCCGTCGACTTCGGCCGTGGCCCCCGAACGAAGACGGCGCCGCATCGCTGCGGCGCCGTCGGAAGCGGAACGGGCGGGGTGGCGCGTCCGGGCTGACGCTCAGGGCGCCGGGCCGTCGAAGCCGTCGGCGAACAGGGCGTCGGCGCCGTTGGAATCGGTGATGGTGACCGACTCCAGGTCCAGCCACATGCCGGTGGAGCCGCCATCGGCCTGGACCGACCAGGCGATCTTCTCGAAGAATTCAGGACCGAACGTGCGATTGATGCGGTTGAGGCTGTCCGAGTCGAACAGGTCGCCCCCAGGATTGAACAGCTCGAACTCCAGCGCGTGCCCGGCGGTGGCCAGCGGCGTCGAGAACAGGTGGATGCCGTCGGACTTCGGATAGTCGTTGCTGAGGATCAGGCCCGGGCCGGCCGGGGTCGCCACCAGCAGGTCGCTGGCCGTGCCGGACGTGAGCTGGAAGCTGTCGAGGACGACCGGGTACTTCGTGGCCTGGTCCGGTTCCATGTTCAAGGCGTCCTGCGCGGTGATGCGGAACGTCATGCTGACCTTGGTACCGACCGGCAGGCCGGCGAACGGGCCGCTGGTCAGGTCGTTCCAGTTGATCGTGCCGTGCGCCTCGACCAGGGCCTGGCCGGACGGCGCGTCGTGCAGATCGATGACGAACGACTGCATGCCGGTCTCGCTGAGGCCCCAGCCGGCGATCGTCTTGCCGTCGGCGGAAACGGCCGACGCCGTCATCAGCGACCAGCCGGCCGGAATCTCCACGCCCTGGGCGGCAGCGTAGTCGGCCAGGGTCTGCATGCCGGTATCCGGCGTCCAGATCACCGCGCTGCGATCCCAGCCGAAGCCGCTGGCGCCGACGACGACATTGCCGTCGTCGCTGACACCGAAGCCGAAGGCGGTGCCCATGAAGCCGATGAAGCCGATCGGCTGGACACCGGTCGCGGCCGTCCAGCGCCAGGCCTCGCTGCCGACTTCGGTCATGACGCTGGAGCCGACGACGACGCTGCCGTCGCTGTTGGACGCCAGCGCTTCGCCGACGCCCTCGCCCTGGTAGGTCAGGTCGATCACCTGGCCGCCCTGCCAGATCACGGCGGTGCGGCCGCCGTTGTCCTGGTCGTTCCAGCCGAACACCGTGCTGCCGTCGGCGCTGATGCCGTTGGCGCGGGAGTAGTTGGCGGGGCGGTTGACCGGCAGGCGGGTCATGCCCTCGGCCGCGGTCCAGCGGAATGCGATCGGGTTGTTGGCCGCGTCATAGGCCAGGCCGACCGCGACACCGGTGTCGGAGACGTCGTAGGCGGTGGACAGGTGGCCGTCGAAGCCGGGGCCGCCGCCGGGGAAGGCGCCGATCACGGTCGGGCCGACGAAGTTGTTGTTGCTGTAGGCGATTGCGGCGACCGTATTGCCGTCGCCGTCGGTCGTCGTGCCGGCGAGCGGCTGGGCCCACGCGCTCATGCCGTTGGTGTCGGAGAAGCCGTCGAGGATCTCGGCGCCGCGCGCCGGCGTCCAGCGCCAGGCAGCCGTGCCGGCGATGCCGCTGACGATGCGGCCGTTGTGGGACAGCCCCGTTGTCTGCCCGGAGGCCACGTCGATGGCGGTGAAGGAGGCGGCCTGGGTGCCGCTGGCGGCCAGGGCGAGGGCGATTCCGGCGTGGAGCGTGATGCGCATGCAATTCCCCGTAGCGTGAGCGAGAGTCGGTGGGTTTGCAGAACCGTGCGTCGCCGTCAGGGCGGGCGACCGATCGGGAGCACCCGGAGTCTCGGCCCGCGGCTGCCGAACCTGCATTCGCGCTTCATTCGCGGACCGTTCGCGGGTCGCGAATGAGCGTTCATGTCACTGATGAATCAGAAGAAAAGTTTTCTTCCGGCATCTGCGACGCCGGCGCCGGGTGGCGTCGCCAGGATGTCCGGCAGGGCGCGCTCGCCGCTCAGGCTTCTGGCACGCGTCAGCGCACCCTGCCAGGCATCGTGCTGGCCCAGGGCCCGGTACAGGCGCACCAGCACCAGGGCGCAGTCGAAGTCGGCATCGGCCCAGCGGGCGACCTGTCCGACCACGGCACTGGCGCGCTCCAGGTCGTCCTGGCCGATCAGGTGATTGCCGTAGGCGGTCACGGCCTCGGCGACCAGCATCGGGACGCCGAGGCGGTCGGCGCCCAGCAGCACCTGTTCATAGGCCGCGTTCGCGGCCGCGCCGGTGGTGGCCTGGGCCGCTTGTTCGGCCAGGGCCAGGCCGGCGAATACGTTGGCGGCCGGATTGTCGGCGCGAGCGGCCCAGGCGGCGAGCACGCTGGTTTGCGCGTCGGCCTCCTCGGTCCGGCGCTCGGCACGCAGGACGCGGATCCAAAGCAGCCAGGCCTGGGCGCGTTCGCGGTCGTAGTTGACCGGGGCTTCGTCGGTGGCGGCGCGTTGCGCGTAGGCGGCTGCGGCCGGGAGCCTGTCCTCCGCGGCCTCCAGCAGGGCCGCCGCCAGCAGCGTGCGTCCGGCCATGCTCGCTTCCTGCTTGAGATCGGGGTCGTGCAGGATGCCGTCGAGCAGGGCACGTGCCTCGGTCAGCCGGCCGATGGCCATCAGCGTGCGTGCGCGCTGGAGGCGCATCGAGCGTCGCGCCAGCGGATTTTCCAGCCGGCCCAGCAGGCTCCAGGCGCGGTCGCTGATCGCCAGGGCCTCGACCGGCCGCAGCAGGGCGAGCAGCGCGTCGATCTGGTTGCTCTGCACCGTGGACAGCTCGTTGAGCGCGCCGAACTGCTCGAAGCGCTGGGCGGCCCGCTCCAGGATCGGCAACGCTTCGGCGGGGCGGTTGCGCAGGTTGTCGAGCACGCCTTCGTTGGCCTCGACGCGCGCCAGCGCCAGCGCGTCACCGGCCAGCTCCAGCACGATGCGGGCACGCGAGAAGTCCGCCGAGGCCTCGTCGAGGCGCCGCGATTCGGCCAGCGCGGCGGCCCGGCCGGTGTAGGCCTGGCCGAGTGCGGCCGGCTCCTGGCGGATCTCCAGCAGGCGGACCGCTTCGTCGAAGGCCGCCAGCGCGCGTACGGGGGCATCCTGGCGGACCGCGACGGCGCCGATCGCGATCTGGATCCGCGCGCGCAGCACCGGGTCGGTCTCGGCCGGGGTTTCCGCCAGCAGCGGGCCCAGGCGCTGCATCGCCTCGGCCAGCCGGCCGGCGCGAAAATCGATCTGCGCCAGGCGCAGCCGCAGCGCCGGCGTGTTGCGCAGTTCGGGCGGCGCCGACTCCAGCAGGCGGCGTGCCTGGTCGAGGTCGTCGGTCAGCAGGGCCGCTTCGGCGCGCTGCAGGATCTCCGAGGCGGACAGTTCGACGACCGAGGCGGCGGCGGTCTTGCCGAGCCGGCCGAGCAGCACGTCGGTCGCCTCGCGCCCCGCGGCGGCGGCTTCGGCGGCCTGCGACTGCACCTCCAGCGGTGCGCCCGCGACGTCCTGCAGCTCCAGCCTGACCACCCAGGTATCGCCCGCCCTGCGCACCGAGGGCAGCACCAGCCGGGTGGCGCCGGAGGCCTGGCGTACCGCGTGGGCGGCTTCCTGCGGATGCATGCCGCTGCGCGCCAGGTGGATCACGTTGTCGCTCGGCACCACGGCCAGCCCGCCGCTGCGCAGGCGTGTGGCCACCAGGTCCATCAGCCCCAGGCGCAACCATGAGCCGTCCGGGTCGGTGTCGGTCTGCGCCGGCAGTACCGCGATGATGTCGGTTCCTGCCGGTTGCATCACCTTCGCCTGCGCCGGTCGCTCGGGCGCCGGGTCATCGCTTCGGGGTGTCGGCGCCAGTACGCCCCAGAGCACGACGATGCCGAGCAGCAGGACCGCGGCCACGGCCGGGACCCTCCAGGACGGGCGCTGCCCATGTTGTGGTCGAGGCGAGGGAATCGTCGGGGCCTGGGGCACGGTCGCGCCTGCAGCGGGTGCCGCCGCGGTGGGTGCCGGCGCCGGGGTCTGGTCCGCTGCCGTGGACGTGGCGGTGCCGACGGCCGGCGGAGGCACGCATTGCACGTCGGCGATCCAGCGATAGCCGAAGCGCGGAACGGTACGAATGGCGTTCTGGTCGTTGCCCGAATCGCCGACGGCCCGGCGTGCCTTGAGAACCGTCTGGCCGAGCAGGGTATCGGTGACGTCGGCACGGCCCCAGACGGCCGCGATCAACTCGTCGCGCCCGATGGCGCGATCGCGGTGCGCGATCAGGTAGACCAGGCAATCGAAGACTTTCGGCGGCAGCACCAGCAGTTCGCCGGCGCGCCGCAGTTCGCGTGCATCGCGATCGAGCAGGCAGTCGCCGAACTGGAAGAAGCCGGTATCCATGATGCAGCAGAGTAGCCGGGTCCTCGCTCGTTGGATATCGCGTTCAACGACCGATCAGCCAGGCGGCCAGGCCCAGAAACGCGCCCAGGCTGGCGACATCGGTCGCCTTGGTCAGGAAGATGCTCGACGCCGTGGCGGGGTCCGCGCCGAAGCGCTTGAGGATCTGCGGGACACCGGCACCGACCGCGCCGGCCAGCGCGCAGCTGCCGGTCATCGCGGCGAAGGTGATCGCTGCCAGTTGCACGGCCTGCGGATTGCCCTGATAGGCGGCCAGACCGAACATCGCCAGCGCGGCCACGACGCCGGTCAGCGCGCCGTTGACCAGTCCCAGTCCCGCCTCCTTGACCAGCAGCGCCAGCCCGCGTCCGTCCTTGAGTTCGCCGAACGTCATGCCGCGCAGCGTGACGGCCAGCGCCTGGCAGCCGGTGTTGTTGCATTGGTCCGAGAGCACCGGAAGAAACACCGCCAGCAGGACGATCCGGTCGATCGTTTCCTGGAACGAGCCGACCACGGCAGCGGTGACGAAGGTGGTCAGCAGGTTGATCTGCAGCCACGGGTTGCGCATCCGCAGGCTGCGGGCCCAGGGCGTGGCGATGCGTTCTTCCTTCTCCACGCCGACCATCGATCCGGCCTGTGCGCTGATCTCCCAGGCCTGCGCCTCGAACAGGACCGCCCCGCGGATCGCCCCGAGCAGGCGGCCGTCCGCATCGGCGACCGGATAGACCGGATAGTGCCTGCGGACGACCTCGCGCATCGCATCGATGACCGGCATCTGCGGCGACAGCGCGAACGGCTGCGCGATCATGATCTCGCGCAGCGGCTGGTCCGGGCGCGCGAAGGTGAGTTCGCGAAAGGCGACGACGCCGATCAGCCGATGGGCGGCGTCGACGACGAAGACATAGGTCACCCGTCCGCGCGCGGGCAGGTCGCGCAGCCGCGCGACGACGTCGGCTGCAGGGGTTTCGGCCGTAAATACGGCCGGTGCGTCTTCCATCAAGCGGCCCACCGACCCTTCCGGCCAGCCCGAATCGCTGAGCCAGCGGTCGCCGTGGCTGCGCCCGGCAGCGGCCGCGATGCGCCGGCGCCGTTCCGGCTCGAGCCGGTCCAGGATGGCGGTGCCGAGCAGCGGCCCCAGTGTCTGCAGCAGGGCGGCGGCGGCCGGGTCCTCCAGCGTGGCGAGACGGGCGGCGGCGCTTGCGGCGTCGAGGTCGCGCAGGTCTTCCGCCTCGACGAGGCCCTGCTGCGGAACCGGTGCGGGAATGGACGGGTCGGACATGGGGCTAGGGCGTGGCGTGAGTGCGAAGATCCCCGGCACGGCGCTCCGGCAGGCGCGGGCGGATCGGGCATGGCATACACTCGGAATTAGGCGCCGGTTCATTCCCCGGTGCCCACACTGCTTCGAGAATCCAACGGGGATCTACGGAGGACACCATGAGACGTTTTCCTTCCATGCTGGCAGTGACTTTGGGGGTATCGGCATTGATCGCGGGCTGCGCGGCGCCACCGCCGCGGGCAGCGTACTACGATCGCGGGGGTGATCGCGTGTCGGCCCGCGTCTGCGGTCCGTGCGGCTACATCGAGGATGTCGAGCGCGTCAGCGCGAGCGAGCGCGGCACCAGTGGCGCCGGCGCAGTGATCGGCGCGATCGTCGGTGGCGTGCTCGGCAACACGATCGGCCATGGGCGCGGACGCCGTGCAGCCACCGTGGGTGGCGCGGTCGCCGGTGGTTTCGCCGGCAACGCCGTCGAGCGCAACAGCAACGAGCGTGACGGCAACGCCTGGCGGTTCTACGTCGATCTCGACGACGGACGCAGCGCGGTCGTGACCCAGTACGACAACCCGGGGCTTCGTCGCGGTGACCGCGTGGCGATCCGCGGCGATCGCGTCGTCCTGCTGCAGCGCTGAGCTTCGGCGACGCCGACAGCGGCGTCGTCCCGAAACGAAAACGCCGACCGGTTTCCCGGTCGGCGTTTTCGTTTGCGAAGCGTGCTCGACGACGAGCAACGAGCTTGCGTGATGGAACTAGTTCACGCGATAGAAACTGTGCGCGCCGATCTTGCGCAGCGGTTCGCCGATCATCCAGGCCGGCGAGACCTGCTCGGCGATCGCGAAGTGGTCGGCATGCGGAACGATCTGCTCGCGCTGCTCGTGCGGCAGTGACCAGGTGTGGATCACATCGCCGGCCACGCGCCAGGCCTTGCCCCAGGCATCCGGATTGCGCAGGACGTAGCCCTTGTGGGTGGTGGAGAGCGCGAACTGTCCGGGAGCGTTCACCACTTTGCAGATCGTGTTGCCCCAGCGGCCGTTGTCGCGGCGGCGCAGTGCCACCTCGGCCACGGCCTTCTGGCCGAGGGTCGATTCGCTGCGCGCTTCCAGATAGACGGTAGCGGCAAGACAGGTCTGGTCTGCGGCATCGTGCGGCAGAACCGATGCAAGCCAGAGCAGCCAGGCTAGTTTCATCGGATTGTGGTCTCCTCAAAGCAAGAGTCGTAGCCCGTGCCGACCGCGTTCGGTCGGATGGCGCGGCGCAAACCGTGGCGCGCTGCCGGTACTGCACGGGTTGTCTGCTAGGTGCGACGCTCAGCGAGCGCACCTGCCGGATCGTTCGCCATCGGCGGCGGTCGAACCGGCTTCTTCGGTCGGCGGCTGCGGGGCTGATTCGCCATCACGCAGTCGCTCGGAAATCCTTCGGGCGGCCCCACCGATGCGGCAGGGCTGGCGAAGACTAGGGGAAGAACGCGGCTCTTGTCACGTTAAAAATGAATTTTGTTCAGCTTGACTACAGCTTGTATGTGACTGCCATTCTTATTCTACGACGCTCATCGTAGATAGTGCCGCGTCCGGCGACGAGGCCAGATGAAGCGATTGCTCGACGGTGCTTTCGTGCAGCACGGCAAGAAACGCGCCGGCCGCACCGTAGAGCACATGGCCCGCGGTGGTGCCGTCGGTGGCGAGGATCGGCGTGCCGGGCGCCGGTGGCGGGATCGCATCCGACGAGGTGATGTCGAAGGCGCGCAGCACGCGCTTGTTGCCGCCGCGAAAATGCAATCGCGCGGCGATCTCCTGGCCGGGATAGCAGCCCTTGCGGAAACTGATCGCGTCCACGCGTTCGAGGTCGAGCGCCTGCGGCACGAACTCGCCGCGCAGGCGTGCATCGAGCAGCGGCAAGCCCGCCGCGATATCCGCGCGCCGCCAGCGATCGAGTGCGGCGGCGTCGAAATCTTCCGGCTGCGCCGGTGCGATACAGACGATCCGCGCACCCGGCTGTTCGAAGGCATAGCCCCCTGATGCCTCGACGATCGTTCCGGATGCGGGTGGTCGAGGCAGGTCGTGCATATCGAGGGCGTGGACGACCCAGCCCGAGGGCGCATCGAGCGTGACCTTGGCACGAAACACGAAGCGCGAAAGCGCGGCACGCATCGCATCGGCTTCGCCGAGCGGCAGCCAGGCCAGCAGCGCGTCGGCACGCGGCCGCAGCAGCGCGAAGAAATGCAGCACGCGGCCCTGGGCGTCCAGCCATGCGTTCCACTGCCAATGGCCGGGTTCGAGTTGCGTGACGTCGGTCGTGAACTGCGAGTTGGCGAAACCGGCGGCGTCGGCGCCCTCCAGCAGAAGCACTTGCGCAGGGGATAGCGGGATCTTCATCGGTGCATGGGGCCGTGGGAGCGACGGGATTACGAAGCGCAATCCCTGCCGATAGTCAAGGTTGTCTGCAAAACGCCCTGGGTTTACTCTTGACATGATAAGTCCGATGTCCGATTCCGAGCGCAATCCGAACGAACGCCCCGCTTCGCCTTCCCCCGGGAGCGATGCGCCGCCGCGCCCGGATCGCGTAACGCCCGTGAAAGAGATCGGTGGCCGCGACGGCCCGGACCCGGTTCGCTACGGCGACTGGGAAAAGGGCGGGCGCTGCATCGATTTCTGACGCGGGCCGGCGCGCCCCGGACCGACGGCAGACGCAAGCTAAGCGATTCGCGCAAGCAGAAGGCCAGCCCATGCCCCAGACGGCAAGACCCTTGTCCCCCCACCTCCAGATCTATCGTTGGGGGATCCAGATGATCACGTCCGTCCTGCACCGTGCCACGGGCATCGTGCTGGCGGTCGGCAGCCTCCTGATCGCGGCCGCACTCGTCGCGCTGGCCGCCGGGCCGGAGGCCTGGTCGCACGTCACCGCGATCGCTGGTTCCTGGTTCGGCCTGCTGGTGCTGTTCGGCTGGACCTGGGCCCTCGCCTTCCACCTCGTCAACGGCCTGCGCCATCTCGCGCAGGATGCCGGCTGGGGGTATGCGATCGCGCAGTTCGTCCGCAACAGCTGGCTCTCGGTCGTCGGCAGCTTCGTGCTGACCGCCCTGGTCTGGGGCGTGGTGCTCGTTCGTGGAGGTGGGCTGTGAGCGGCTTCGACCGGTTCCGCACGCCGCTCAAGAACGCCCGCGGCCTCGGTGCGGCGAAGGACGGCGTGCATCACTTCGTGGTCCAGCGCATCACCGCCGTCGCCCTGTTCTTCCTGGTCATCTATTTCGTCGGCTTCCTGGTCAGCCTGGCGGGCGCCGACTATGCCGCGGCGCGTGCCGCCGTGGCGCACCCGTGCAACGCGGTACTGCTGATCGCGTTCCTGGTCGCGATGTTCTGGCATGCGCAGCTCGGCTTGCAGGTGGTCATCGAGGACTACGTGCACACGCAGGGGCTGGCGATCCTCTCGCAGCTCGCCGTCCGCTTCGCCTGCGTGCTCGCTGCGCTGGCCAGCGTGCTCGCCGTTCTTCGCATCGCCTTGGGGGCCTGACCGCATGTCCGCGTACAAGATCCAGGAACATCACTACGACATGGTCGTCGTCGGTGCCGGCGGCGCCGGTCTGCGGGCTACCTTCGGCCTGGCCTCCAAGGGCCTGCGCACGGTCTGCCTGACCAAGGTCTTCCCGACCCGCTCGCACACGGTCGCCGCGCAGGGCGGCATTTCCGCCGCGCTCGGCAACATGGGCGAGGACGACTGGCGCTACCACTTCTACGACACGATCAAGGGCTCGGACTGGCTCGGCGACCAGGACGCGATCGAGTACATGTGCAAGGAGGCGCCCGAGGCGATCATCGAGCTGGAGCACTACGGTGTCCCGTTCTCGCGCACCGAGGAAGGCAAGATCTACCAGCGGCCGTTCGGCGGCATGACGACCCGCTACGGCGAGGGGCCGCCGGCGCAGCGCACCTGCGCCGCCGCCGACCGTACCGGTCACGCGATGCTGCACACGCTGTACCAGCAGTCGCTGGCGCACGACGCGCAGTTCATGATCGAGTACTTCGCGCTCGACCTGATCTGGGACGAGCAGGGCGTCTGCCGCGGCGTGCTCGCGCTCGACATGGCCGAGGGCACGCTGCACCTGTTCCGCGCCCACGGCGTGGTGCTCGCGACGGGCGGCTACGGCCGCGCCTACTTCAGCGCGACCTCCGCGCACACCTGCACCGGCGACGGCGGCGGCCTCGTGCTGCGCTCGGGGCTGGCGATGCAGGACATGGAGTTCGTGCAGTTCCATCCCACCGGCATCTACGGGGCCGGCTGCCTGATCACCGAGGGCGTGCGCGGCGAAGGCGGCATCCTGCGCAACGCCAGCGGCGAACGCTTCATGGAGCGCTACGCGCCGCACTACAAGGACCTGGCTTCGCGCGACGTGGTCTCGCGTTCGATGACGATCGAGATCCGCGAAGGCCGTGGCGTCGGCGAGCACAAGGACCACATCCTGCTCGACCTGACCCATCTCGGCCCCGAGGTCATCCACGAGAAGCTGCCCGGCATCGCCGAGAGCGCGCGCATCTTCGCCGGTGTGGACGTGACCAAGCAGCCGATCCCGGTGCTGCCTACCGTGCACTACAACATGGGCGGCATCCCGACCAACTACCACGGCGAGGTCGTGCAGAAGGCCGGTACCGATCCGGACAAGGTCGTCCAGGGCCTGTATGCGATCGGCGAGGCCGCCTGTGTCTCCGTGCACGGCGCCAACCGCCTCGGCTCCAATTCGCTGCTCGATCTGGTGATCTTCGGCCGCGCGGTCGCCAACCGCTGCGCGGCGACGATCAAGCCCGGGGCGCCGCACAAGGTCCTGCCGGCCGATGCCTGCGACAAGGCGCTGGCCAACCTGGACCGGCTGCGCAATGCCAACGGCTCGACGCCGACCGCCGAGATCCGCCTGAACATGCAGCGCACGATGCAGAACGACGCCGCCGTGTTCCGCACCTCCAAGACGCTCAAGGAAGGCTGCGAGAAGATGGAGACGATCTTCCGCAGCTTCGAGGACGTCCGTGTCTCGGACCGCTCGCTGGTCTGGAACTCCGACCTGATCGAGACCTACGAGCTGCAGAACCTGCTGTACAACGCGGTCGCCACGATCACGTCCGCCGAGCAGCGCCACGAGAGCCGCGGCGCGCACGCGCACGAGGATTTCCCCGAGCGCGACGACGTCAACTGGCAGAAGCACACGCTGGTCAAGGTCGACGGGCAGGGCAACGCGAGCTTCGACTTCCGGCCGGTGCATATGTACACGCTGACCGACGACGTGCAGGTGGTGCCGCCCAAGGCGCGCGTCTACTGATCCGCGCCGGACGTGGTGCAGCTTCCGAACCAATGATCGCAGTACCCGCGCCCGCCCGACCAGGCGGCGCGTCACGCACAATCGGGTGAACCAGACATGGCAGAGTTCAGCCTTCCGAAAAACTCCAGGATCCAGCCCGGCAAGCATTTCCCGGCGCCGGGTGGAGCCAAGGACGTCCGTCAGTTCCGCATCTACCGCTGGAGCCCCGACGACGGCCAGAACCCGCGTATCGACACGTACGAAGTCGATCTGGCCACCTGCGGCCCGATGGTCCTGGACGCCCTGATCAAGATCAAGAACGAGATCGACCCGACGCTGACGTTCCGTCGCTCGTGCCGCGAGGGCATCTGCGGCTCCTGCGCGATGAACATCGACGGGACCAACACACTGGCCTGCACGAAGGCGATCGACGAGTGCGGCAAGGGCGACGTCAAGATCTATCCGCTGCCGCACATGCCGGTCGTCAAGGATCTGGTGCCCGACCTGACGCATTTCTATGCGCAGTACGCGTCGATCAAGCCGTGGCTGCGTACGCAGAGCGCCGCGCCGCCGAAGGAGCGCCTGCAGTCGAAGGAGGACCGGGCGCGCCTGGACGGCCTGTACGAGTGCATCCTGTGTGCCTGCTGCACCACCAGTTGCCCGAGCTATTGGTGGAACGGCGAACGCTACCTGGGGCCGGCCATCCTGCTGCAGGCCTACCGCTGGATCGTCGACAGCCGCGACGAGGACACCGGTGCGCGCCTGGACGACCTGGAAGATCCGTTCAAGCTCTACCGTTGCCATACCATCATGAACTGCGCGCGCACCTGCCCGAAGGGCCTCAACCCGGCCAAGGCGATCGCGGAGATCAAGAAGCTGATGGTCGAGCGCCGCACCTGACCGGAGCGCCGCCGATGGCCACGGACGCCATGCTCAACCGCCTGCGCTGGCGCTGCCGCCGCGGCACGCGCGAGCTCGACCAGCTGCTCGGCGGCTGGCTGGACGCCCATGCCGCCTCCGGCGATGCCGAGCTGCTCGGTACGTTCGACGCAATGCTCGACGTGCCCGATCCCGACCTCTGGGACTGGCTGGTCGCGCGCCGGCCACCCGAGCCGCGCTTCGCGGCGATCGTCGATGCGATCCGCACCCGCCATCGCATTTGACTATCGCCCGTCGCGGCTGCTGATTGCGGCATTGACGGTCATGGGTTCGCTGGCCCTGGTGGCGGTCGCGCTCTGCGGGCTTGGCCTGCCGTTAAAGCTGGCTGTGGCGGCGATCGTAGTGGTCTGCGTCATACGGGCGCTCACGGGATTGATCCGCCCTGCCTATACGCGCATCGCCCATGGCGAAGCGGGATGGGTTCTGGTTCGGCGCAGCGGCGCTGAAGCAGCGGCTGCGCTGTCGAAGCATGTCAAGCTGGGCGCCTTGCAGGTGCTGGACCTGCGAGTCGATTCGCGGTCGTTTCGCGTCGTGGTCCTGCCGGACAATCTCGAGCCCGATCTTCGGCGGCGGCTGGCCCTGATTCCGATGGCCGGGACGCCCTCTTCGAGATAACGGTGCCTGATACCGTCGTCTACAATCGCGTTTTCAGGGCGCGTTCGAGACGGCGCTCGAGCCAGGGAGCAGAAATGGGACGTGTCCTCAAGATTCTCGCCGTATGGGCGGTTGCGTGTTGGCTGGCCGGTGCCCAGGCGGCCAGCTGGCGTCAGGTGCCGGTTCCGGGTGCGCAGGTCAGCGATCTGGTCGTCCTCCGGGATGGCCTGCTGTATGCGGGCACGAACAACGGCGTCTACCGCTCGTCGGACGCAGGCAACACATGGGCTCCGACTCAGGGCGCTTCTCCTTCCAAGGCGTTTCTGCGCTTGCACGTCGTCGATCAGGATCCGCAAAAGCTGGTGGCCTACACACACGACGGAACTAGGCCCGGCTGGTTTGCGATAGAAGTCAGTCGTGATGGCGGCGCGACCTGGCAGGTCGCTCAAACCCCTTGGTTTCACACGGAGAACGGAAGCTTCGCGAGTCATCCTGCGTCGCCAGGCGTCATTCTCTTCTTCAACCTAAGCATTGTGCTCCGCTCGGAAGATGGAGGAATGACTTGGTCAGATCTGAGCTCCAACCAATCCAAGAGGGATATTTTCGCGGTCAGCGACCAGCCTGCGCGATATGTCGCTACGACCCCTAGCCGTGGGAGGCTGCTCGAGTCGAGCGATGGCGGCGTCAGCTGGACCAATCTCGAGATGCAGCCGCGCATTCCCGATGGCGACTACTTGAGCTTCGAGCAGGATCCGTTGCAGCCATCGGTACTGTACTTCGCATCCTATCGCTATGGCAGCCAGGAGGCTGCCAGCGGAAAGATCGACACGCGAACCGGTGTCGTCACGTCTTTCGTAGATGTCTGTGGCTGTTCGCACATACGTGTGGTCGCCGATCCTCATCGGGCGGGACGGCTGGTCGCGCTTTCCGTGGCTTTCGACCCTGAATCGTCCGCCATCTCCGGTCGCCCCCTTAGGGAGAGCCTTGACGGCGGAGTTACCTGGGGCGATATGGGCGGGCTTACTCGGAAGCTGGAAGACGACTACCGCTGGTATTTCGATCCCTGGCAGCAAGGAAGGGTCTACCTGCCGACAGCAGGGGCAGGCATCTATCGTTCCGACAACGATGGCCGAACGTTCAGCGCTCGCTATTCAGGCATGAAGGCCGGCATCGTAACCGACCTGTCTGTCGACCCGACGAGCCCATCCGATCTTCTCGTTGTTCGGCAGCTGTTGCCGATGTTGCATTCCAGCGATGGCGGCGACAGTTTTTCGTTGGTCCGAACAGATTTCTACAGTGATGTCCCCGTTTCCTACGAGGATCGATCGCGAATAGCGAGGGCGTGGACGGACCCGAGTGTTCTCATCGGATTTGACAGAAATGCCTTTTACCGCAGCCAGAATGGAGGACGCTCCTGGGCGATCCTTCCTTCCAATTTTCCTTTTTCGGAAGTCTGGGTAAATGCGATCCAATTCGTTGGAGCAGGAAGCAGCAAGATCGTGGCCTTGACCGAGCGCAATGAAATAGGCAATCAGGTCTACTGGTCTGCCGATGGAGGTGAGCATTGGACCGCGACCGATCTCGGGGGCTGGGTTTTCGTGAACCGACTTGGCTCCGGAGGTGATGACGCCGGCCCCATCTATGCGCGCCGAGAAAACTACTCGCCGTCGAGTGCGACGCTATGGAAAGCCGACATATTTGGCGGCGCGTTCCGTTTCGCTCCTGCGCCCTTGCCGGGCGATATGTTCCGCTGGATCATGTCGCCGCCGGATCCAAGCAATACATCGAGAGTTCTTTTTTTCAGCAAAGACGAAAGCACGACCGAGCGACCCAACCAGGTCTGGGAAACGCGCGATGCGGGAGGCACGTGGAGCCTCCTGGGGAGCACCAACCTTTCCGGAGGCTTACCGGTCGTCGACGCGTGCGACGGCCGTACCATTTGGGAGACCGCTGGTGGGCGGGTGTCTCGCGATAGCGGGCGATTCTTTCGCCCCGACGTCAGGATCGGCCAGCCTTTTGCTGGTGGATTCCAGGCGCTCTGTTTCGAGGGCAAGTCCCATTTGTTCTCCGCAGCCAATGGAGGCATCGCGATCCGCGAACCGGAGGCAGCGGACACCCTTCTCAAAGAAGGGCACGATCCCTAGCGCGGCCGATGGCTGCGGCCTGCGCGCCTTCTGTTGAACTTTCCCGGTGATCGCGGTCCCATACCGGTTGCCGGCGGGCGTCACCGCCCTCCCAAGGATTGCCGCCCGATGTTTCGCCCGCTAGAAGTCTTCATCGGCCTGCGCTACACGCGCGCCAAGCGCCGCAACCACTTCATCTCTTTCATCTCGCTGGTGTCGATCCTCGGCATCGCGGTGGGCGTGGCGGCGCTGATCATCGTGATCTCGGTCATGAACGGCTTCGACAAGGAGCTCAAGAGCCGCATCCTCGGCATGGTCTCGCACGCGACGGTCACCGGCGTGGACGACACCGTGCACGAGTGGCGCAAGGCGATCGACCTGGCACGCGCCAACCCGCACGTGGAGGGGGCGGCGCCGTACGTCGAGCGCTACGTGATGATCCAGGGCGCCAGCAGCGACGGCGCTGGCGCGGTGATCCGCGGGGTGCTGCCGGAGCTGGAACCGAGCGTCTCGGAGATCGACCGGCGCATGGTGCAGGGGCGCCTGACGGATCTCACGGCCGGCCGCTTCGGCATCGTGCTGGGGCGCGAGCTGGCGATCATGCTGGGCGTGACGGTCGGCGACGACGTGACCGTCTTCGCGGCCGAGTTCACGGCCTCGCCGATCGGCGCCCTGCCGCGCGTCAAGCGCTTCCGCGTCGTCGGCGTGTTCGAGGCGGGCATGCAGGAGTACGACTCGGGCCTGGCGGTGGTCCACATGGACGACGCGGCCCGGCTCTACAGGCTCGACGGACCCACCGGCATCCGCCTGCGGCTGGACGACCTGTTCCGCGCGTACTCGGTCGCACGGGACATCGGCACCGAACTGGGGCAGTTCTATCGCGTGACCGACTGGATGCAGGGGCACAGCAATTTCTTCAAGGCGATCGCGATGGAGAAGCGCGTGATGTTCCTGATCCTGTCGTTGATCGTCGCGGTGGCCGCGTTCAACCTGGTCTCGACCCTGGTCATGCTGGTCACCGACAAGCAGGCGGACATCGCGATCCTGCGCACGCTCGGGCAGAGCCCGGCCAGCATCATGGGCGTATTCGTCGTGCAGGGCGTGCTGGTCGGTACGCTGGGCATCGTTTTGGGGCTCCTGTTCGGCATCGTCATGACCTTGAACCTGGAGACGATCGTGCACTGGATGGAGCGGACGTTCGGCATCGTCTTCATGTCGCCGGACGTGTACTACATCAGCGAGCTGCCGGCCGACCTGCACTGGGGGGACGTCGGCTGGATCACGATCACCGCATTCGTGTTCTGCACGTTCGCGACCCTGTATCCGGCCTGGCGCGCGGCGCGCGTGCAGCCAGCGGCGGCGTTGCGCTATGAATGAGTCGAGACGGGGCCTGCGGGCGGTCGCAACGTCCCGATCGCCGACGACGGGAGGATGCCGGTGAGCGAAAAGATCGTGCTGCGCGCCGAGCGCATCGCCAAGACCTACCAGGAAGGACGGCTGCGGGCCGAGGTGCTGCGCGAGGTCAGCTTCGATGTCGCGCGCGGCCAGACCGTCGCCATCATCGGCGCGTCGGGCAGCGGCAAGAGCACCTTGCTGCACATCCTCGGCGGACTCGACACGCCGAGCAGCGGCGAGGTCGTCGTCGAAGGCAAGACGATGTCGCGAATGTCCGACCGGGCACGCGGCCAGCTGCGCAACCACTCACTGGGTTTCGTCTACCAGTTCCACCACCTGCTGCCCGAGTTCACCGCGCTGGAGAACGTGTGCATGCCGCTGCTGATCCGCGGCACGCCGATCGATGCCGCCCGGCAGCGGGCGACGACGCTGCTCGAGCGCGTGGGCCTGGCCGAGCGCATCGAGCACAAGCCCGGCGAGATGAGCGGCGGCGAACGCCAGCGGGCGGCGGTGGCGCGCGCCCTGGTGACGCGTCCGGCCTGCGTGCTCGGTGACGAGCCGACCGGCAACCTGGACGAGGCCAATGCCGCCCAGGTCTACGGCCTGATGCTGGAACTCAATCGCGAGATCGGGACCAGCTTCATCCTGGTCACGCACGACCGGCGACTGGCGATGCGCATGGACCGCGTGCTGGAGCTGCGCGGCGGCAGCGTTCACGAGGTCGACAAGACCGGCAGCTGAGGGACGCGGGAACCAGCCATGGATGCGGCGAGCGACACTTCGAGGACCTGCGACAGCTACGGACGCGATCGCGCGGTCCCGCCGGTGTCGGTGATCGCACTGGCGTTGCTCGGCGGTGTCCTGGCGGTACAGGGCCTGCCGTCGTTGCCGTCGCCGGCGTGGACAGCCGTGCTGGCGTTCGCGGCGCTCGGTGCCGGCTGGCGCTGGCCCCGGCTGCGCGGGCTGGCGATCTTCGCACTGGGTTTCGCCTGGTGCGTGTGGCGCGCCGATGCGGCCCTGCAGGCGCGGTTGCCGCGCGACCTGGAGGGACGTGACTTCGAGGTCGTCGGGGTGGTCGACGAGCTTCCGGTCATGCGTGCGGACGCGACGCGCTTCTCGCTGCGGGCGGAGCAGGCGCTGCTGGATGGGGCGCCGGTGGCGCTGCGCGGCAGGATCCGGCTTTCGTGGTACGGCCCGGCACCGGCCGATCTGGCGGCCTGCGAGCGGTGGCGGATGACGGTGCGCCTGAAGCGCCCGCGCGGGCTGGCCAATCCGGGCGGTTTCGATTCCGAGCGTCATGCGCTGGAGCGCGGCATCGTCGCGGTGGGCTATGTCCGCGACGGGGCCGCCCGGCAACGCATCGGGACGCAACGACACTGCGTGGACCGCGTGCGGGACGGCCTCTCCACCGCGATCGTGGGCCACGTCGGCGATGTGCACGCGACGCGCCTGCTGCGTGCCTTTGCCGTCGGCGACACACGCGGCCTGGAACCGCTCGACTGGGAGGTCGCGCGCGCCAACGGCGTGCCCCATCTGATCTCGATCTCCGGTTTCCATGTCGGCGTCGCGGCGCTCTTCGGCGCCTGGCTGGTGCGTGCGCTCTGGTGGGCGTTGCCGTCCCTGGCGTTGCGGCTGCCGGCACCGCTGGCGATGGCGCCCGCGGCGCTGGCGACGGCCGTCGGCTACGGCCTGCTGGCCGGCAACAGCCTGCCGACGGTGCGGACCGTGCTGATGATCGCCGTGGTGGCGCTGGCGCGCCTGGGGCGGCGTGCCGGCAGTGGCCCGCAGTCGCTGGCACTGGCCTTGGTGGCGGTGCTGCTGTTCGATCCGCTGGCGGTGCTGGCGCCGGGGTTCTGGCTGTCGTTCGTCGGCGTGGCCTTCCTGATGCTGAGCCTGCAGCGCGAACGGGGCGCCTTGGGCTTCGTGCGGGAGCTCGGTGTCGGGCAATGGGTCATGACGATCGCGCTGCTGCCGCTGACGGCTTGGTTCTTCGGCGAGGCCTCGCTGGTCGGGGCGCTGTCGAACCTGATCGCGATACCGTTCGTCAGCCTGGCCATCGTGCCGCTGACCCTGCTCGCCACCTTGCTGCAGCTCCTGCTGCCGGGGCTGGCCGGGCCGCTGTTCGTCGTGGCCGGGTGGCTGGTGCACGCGCAATGGTGGCTGTGGGAACAGATGGCGACCTGGCCGGGCGCGCGCTGGTATCTGCCGGAGGTCGCTCCCTGGGCGCTGGTCCTGGCGACGCTCGGTGCGGCCTGGCTGTTCCTGCCGCGCGGGATACCGCTGCGGCCACTGGGCCTGCTGCTGTTCCTGCCGCTGGCCGTACCGCCGGCCGACCGGCCGGAGCCCGGGGCGTTCGAGGCGACGATGGTCGACGTCGGCCAGGGCCTGGCGGTCATCGTCCGCACGCACCGGCACGTGCTGCTCTACGACGCCGGTGCGCGCTACCCGTCGGAATTCGACCTGGGCGAGGTGGCCGTGCTGCCGGCGATGCGTGCGGCCGGCATCGGCGCGCTCGACCACCTGATCGTCAGCCACAACGACAATGACCACGGCGGCGGCGCGCCCGCGATCCTGCGCGCGTTCCCGAAGGCGGCGCGATCCGGCGGCGAGTCGGACACCAGCCCGCTCGGGCTCGCGGCCTGCGTCGCCGGCCAGCGATGGACGTGGGACGGTGTCGACTTCCGCGTCCTGCATCCTCCGCCGGCATCGACGGCGCGGGGCAACGACCGCTCCTGCGTCGTCCTGGTCGAGCACGCCGGCGGCCGCCTGCTGCTGACCGGGGATGTCGGCCGCCGTGTTGAGCCGGCGATCGCGGCGGCGGCGGGAGCCGGGGCGCCGCTGGTGCTGGTGGTGCCGCACCACGGCAGCCGGACCTCGTCCAGCCCGGGTTTCATCGGAGCGTTGAGTCCTGTCCTGGGCGTGGTTTCCGCGGCTTGGCGCAGCCGGTTCGGGCACCCACACCCGCGCGTGGTCGAGCGCTATCGAACCCGGGACGTGCCATTGATCAACAGCGCGGATGCCGGCGCGGTGCGCATCGCGTTTCCGGCGGATGCCCCGCCCCGGATCGTGCGCCGGGAGCGCGAGCACCGGCGGCGCTACTGGCGCGAATAGCCCCGCGAGGCGGGGCGGCCGTCCGCGGCAACTGGCCACACGGCGCTCTTTCACCCGCGTCTTGGCGAACGGGCGCACGGATCGGGCGTGCGGCGCTGCTATGATGCGGCCGGTCGTTGCGGTTGCTAGAAGGTGGGCTCGTGCTGGAAATCCTGGTGGCGGGAGGGTGGGCGATGGTGCCCATCCTGGTGTGTTCGGCCGTTGCGCTGGCGATCGTGCTCGAACGGTTCTGGAGCCTGCGCCGGAAGGTCGTCGCGCCGCCGGAACTGGGCGACCAGGTGCGCGAGTGGGCGCGGACCCGCCGGCTCGACCCGGAGCACGTGCGCGAGCTGGCCGCCAGTTCGCCGCTCGGCGAGCTGCTGGCTGCGGCGCTGTCGGTGCGCTACCGCTCGCGCGAGGTCATCAAGGAACGCGTCGAGGATGCCGGCCGCCACGTCGTCCACCAGCTGGAGCGCTTCCTCAACACGCTCGGCACGATCGCCCTGATCGGTCCGCTGCTGGGCCTGCTCGGCACCGTGATCGGCATGATCCGCATGTTCTTCGCGGTGATGGTCAGCGGCGTGGGCGACCCGATGAAGATGGCCGGCGGCATCGGCGAGGCGCTGATCTGCACGGCGGCCGGCCTGCTGGTCGCGATTCCCGCCTACATCTTCCATCGCTACTTCCGCGGCAAGGTCAACGACCTGACCATCGACATGGAGAAGCAGGTGATCGCCCTGGTCGACGAGCTCGGCGCACAGAGCGAGCCGCCGGTCGCCGTGCGGGCGGCGGGCTGAGCGGCCGCCATGCGCATCGCTTCGGGCCGTCGCGACGACGATTTCGAGATCAGCGTCATTCCGCTGATCGACGTCATGCTGACGTTGCTGATGTTCTTCGTGCTCTCCACGACCTTCGTCGAGCATTCGCGCATGAAGGTGACGCTGCCGGAAGCGGCTTCGTCCGACCGGCAGCAGGACGACCAGGCCCCGCTGCTGATCGTGATCGATCGCGAGGGACGCTACTACCTCGACAACAACGAGGTGCTCAACTCCGGGCTCGACACGCTCAAGGAAGCGATCGCCCGCAGTGCCGGCGATGACCGCCAGCGCCCGGTGGCGCTGCGCGCCGACGCGCAGACGCCGCACCAGGCGGTCGTCACCGCGATGGACGCGCTCGGCTCGCTGGGCTTCACGCGCCTGAGCATCGCGACCACGCCGGCCGAGCGGCCCGACACGCCGTGAGCCGGCCGGACCCTTCCGACCCCGGCGCATCGCCCTGGCGCGTCTATCGCCGGCTGCTCGGCTATTCGGCACGGTACTGGCCGATCGGCACGCTCGCGCTGATCGGCATGATCTTCGACGCGGCATGCGGCGCCGCGTTCACGTTCGTCATCAAGCCGATGCTGGATGACCTGTTCGTCGCCAAGAACGCGGCGACGATCTTCTGGATGCCGTTCTTCATCGTCGGCCTGTTCCTGGTCCGCGGCGTCGCGGTGTTCATCGCGGACTACGGCATCGCCCGCGTCGGCCGCTCGGTGGTGATGACGCTGCGCGGCGAGCTGTTCCGCAAGTACCTGCGCCTGCCGGCGGCCTGGTTCGGCCGCGAGGCGTCGGGCAAGCTGATCTCGCGGGCGACCTACACCGCCGAGCAGGTCGCCAACGCCAGCACCGATGCGCTCAAGGTGGTCGTGCTGGACGGCCTGATGGTGATCGGCCAGATCGCCGTGATGCTCTATCACAGCGTACGGCTGACGCTGGCGCTGTTCGTGCTGGCGCCGGTCATCGCGCTGGTGGTGTCGGTGGTCGGCCGGCGCTACCGCCGCATCAACAACCGCATCCAGGATTCGGTCGGATCGGTGGCGGGTATCGTCGACGAGGTCGTGTCCGGCCATCGCGAGGTGCGCGTCTACGGCGGCCAGACCTACGAGGAGGACCGCTTCGGCAAGATCAACGGCGGCATCCGCCGGCTGGCGCTGAAGGTCGCCTCGACCAATGCGCTGGCGACCTCGATCGTGCAGCTGATGGCCGCGATCGCCCTGGCGCTGGTCATCTACCTGGCGACGCGGCCGACGATGCTGGCGTCGATGAGCCCCGGTACGTTCATGTCGCTGATCACGGCGATGCTGATCCTGCTGCCGTCGCTCAAGCGCCTGACCACGGTGCAGGCGAACATCCAGCGTGGCGTCGCCGCCGCTCGCGACCTGTTCTCGGTGATCGACGCCGAGGAGGAGCACGACACCGGCACGTTCCGCTGCGAGCGGGCGCGTGGTGCGATCGAGTTCCGTGCGGTCGATTTCACCTACCCCGAGGCGGCGACGCCGGCGCTGCGCGGCATCGACCTGGTCTGCCCGGCCGGCAGCGTGACCGCCCTGGTCGGACGCTCCGGCAGCGGCAAGTCGAGCCTGGTCGGCCTGTTGCCGCGCTTCCACGACGCCCAGGGCGGGACGATCCTGCTCGACGGCCGCCCGCTGGCCGAGTACACGCTCGAAAGCCTGCGCCGGCAGATCGCCCTGGTCAGCCAGCAGGTGGTGCTGTTCGACGATACCGTCGCGCGCAACATCGCCTACGGTTCGCTCGGCGAGGCCTCGATCGAGGCGATCACCGCGGCGGCCGAGGCGGCCAACGCGATGGGCTTCATCCGCCAGCTGCCGGGCGGGCTGGACGCGCGGATCGGCGAAGGCGGCTCGCTGCTGTCGGGCGGCCAGCGCCAGCGCATCGCGATCGCCCGTGCCCTGCTCAAGGACGCGCCGATCCTGATCCTCGACGAGGCGACCAGCGCGCTCGACACCGAGTCGGAGCGGCTGATCCAGGGCGCGCTGGAACGGCTGATGCGCGACCGTACGGTGCTGGTCGTCGCCCACCGCCTGTCCACGATCGAGCGCGCCGATGCCATCGTCGTGCTCGACGAGGGCCGTATCGTCGAGCAGGGCCGGCACGCCGAGCTGATCGCCGGCGGCGGCTACTACGCGGCGCTGCACCGGATGCAGTTCCGCGAGGCGTCTGCGGCGTCCTGACCGGCGGCGAGCAGGGCCGCGCCGGCGGCCCTACAATACGCGGCCCCTGAAGACGATCCGAGGCCTTGTGGTGACAGCGCGACGCGGCATCATTCTCGCCGGCGGGTCCGGCACCCGGCTCTATCCGTTGACCCAGGCGGTCAGCAAGCAGCTGCTGCCGGTCTACGACAAGCCGATGATCTACTACCCGCTGAGCACGCTGATGCTGGCGGGCATCCGCGACGTGCTGATCATCAACACCCCGCACGAGCAGGCGCTGTTCCAGCACCTGCTCGGCGACGGCTCGCAATGGGGCATCGCCATCCGCTATGCGGTGCAGCCGTCGCCGGACGGCCTGGCCCAGGCCTACATCATCGGTCGGGATTTCGTCGGCGACGAGCCGAGCTGCCTGGTCCTGGGCGACAACATCTTCTACGGCCACGGCCTGACCGACCTGCTGCGCCAGGCCGACAACCGCACCCTGGGCGCGACCGTGTTCGGCTACTGGGTCCGCGACCCGGAACGCTACGGCGTCGCGGAATTCAACGGCGACGGCCGCGTGGTCGGCCTGGACGAGAAGCCGGTCCATCCCAAGTCGAACTGGGCCGTCACCGGGCTCTACTTCTACGACGGCCGCGCCGCCGACTACGCCGCCGAGCTCAAGCCCTCGCTGCGCGGCGAGCTGGAGATCACCGACCTCAACCGCCGCTACCTGCAGGACGGCACGCTGATGCTCGAGCGCATGGGGCGCGGCTACGCCTGGCTCGACACCGGCACGCACGAGTCGCTGATCGAGGCGTCCACGTACATCGAGACGATCGAGAAGCGCCAGGGCTTGAAGGTGTGCTGCCCGGAGGAGATCGCGTTCCTGAGCGGCTGGATCAACGCCGAGCAGCTGCTGGCGCTGGCCAATCCGCTGGCCAAGAACAGCTACGGCCTCTACCTGCAGCAGCTGGCGCGCCAGGGACGCCAGCCATGAAGCTGATCCGCAGCGCGCTGCCCGAGTGCCTCGTCATCGAGCCGGCCGTCCACGGCGATGCGCGCGGCTATTTCTACGAGAGCTTCAATGCGCAGCGGTTCGCCGAGGCGGGCCTCGACCTGAGCTTCGTGCAGACGAACGTCTCGCGGTCGGCGCGCGGCGTGCTGCGCGGGCTGCACTACCAGTGGCCCCACCCGCAGGGCAAGCTGGTCAGCGTGATCGACGGCGAGGTCTACGACGTCGCGGTCGACATCCGCGTCGGCTCGCCGACGTTCGGGCGCTGGGCGGCGGCGATCCTCTCGTCCGACAACCACCGGCATTTCTGGATACCGGAGGGCTTCGCGCACGGCTTCGCGGTGCTGTCCGAGCACGCCACCTTCGTCTACCAGTGCACCGCACTGTACGACCGCGCCGGCGACGCGGCGATCCGCTGGAACGATGCGGACATCGCCGTGGACTGGCCACTCGCCGAGCCGCTGCTGTCGGACAAGGACACGAAGGCGCCGTTCCTGGCCGACGTGCCGCCCGCGCGGCTGCCGGTCTACCGCGCGTGAGAATCCTCCTGCTCGGCGCGAACGGGCAGGTCGGCCGGTCGCTGCAGCGGCCGCTGGCCGGTCTCGGCGAGGTGATCTGCGCGACCCGCGACGGCCGCCTCGATGGCGGCGGCGTGGCGCTGGCGGCCGATCTCGGCGACCCGGCCGGCCTGGCGCTGGCGCTCGACGCGGCGGCTGCGACCGTCATCGTCAATGCGGCCGCCTACACCGCGGTGGACCGGGCCGAAAGCGAGCCCGACCGGGCCGACCGCATCAACCACCGTGCGGTCGGCGAGATCGGTGCCTGGGCCGCGTCGCACGGCGCCGCGGTGGTGCACTACTCGACCGACTACGTCTTCGACGGGCGCGGCGACCGCCCCTATCGCGAGGACGATCCGGTGGCGCCGCTCGGCGCCTACGGCCGCAGCAAGCAGGCCGGCGAGCAGGCGCTGCAGGCCAGCGGCGCCGAGCAGCTGATCCTGCGCACCGCCTGGGTCTACGCCGCGCACGGGCACAATTTCCTGCGCACGATGCTGCGCCTGGCCGGGGAGCGCGAGGAGCTGCGCATCGTCGCCGACCAGGTCGGCTCGCCGACACCGGCTGGCCTGATCGCCGGGACCACGGCGGCGCTGCTGGCGCGCTGGCGGCACCTGCCGGCCGGCGAGCGCGGGGCGGCCCAGGGGGTCTACCACCTGACGGCGGCCGGCGCCTGCAGCTGGTTCGACTTCGCCCAGGCGATCTTCGAGCGGGCCCACGCGGCCGGCCTGCTGCCGCGCCGACCGCGGGTGGTCCCGATCGCCAGTGCCGACTATCCGACCCCGGCGCAGCGGCCGGCCTGGTCGGTCCTGGACTGTGAACGGCTGCAAACCCGGTTCGGGTTACACTTGCCGGCTTGGGAGCAGGGCCTGCGCGAGGTCGTCGAGGCGCTCGCCGCCGCCCGCTCCGCCTGAAGGAGTCTCTCTCGATGCTAGTCCCCGTGATCCTTTCCGGCGGTGCCGGTACGCGCCTGTGGCCGGTCTCGCGCAGCGCCTATCCGAAGCCGTTCATGAAGATGGGCGACGGCGAATCACTGCTCTACAAGACGCTCGATCGCGCCTTGCGCCTGGCCGCCGGATCACCGGTGCTGACGGTGACCGGCCGCGACTACTACTTCCTGACCCGCGACGACTACGCCGGCCACCCGCAGGCGGACCTCGACCGGCTGCCGTTCCTGCTCGAGCCGGCCGGCCGCAATACGGCACCGGCCGTGCTGCTCGCCGCGCTGCACGCCGTCGAGCACGTCGCGCCCGACGCGACCCTGCTGGTACTGCCGGCCGACCACCTGATCCGCGACCTCGACGCGTTCGCCGCGGATGCGCAGCGTGCCGCGGCGCTGGCCGCCGACGGCTGGCTGGTCACGTTCGGCATCCGCCCGACGCACCCGGAGACCGGCTTCGGCTACATCCGCATGGGCGAGGCGGTCGCCGGCCGCGAAGGCCGCCAGGTCGGCGCCTTCGTCGAGAAGCCCAATCGCGACACCGCCGAGACCTACGTGGCCTCGGGCCAGTACGTGTGGAACTCGGGCATGTTCTGCTTCCGCGCCGATGCGCTGATCGCCGCGGCCGAGCAGACCTGCCCGGACGTGCTGGCGGCGGTGCGCGTCTGCCATACCGGTGCGAGCGGCAGCGAATCGCCGGTCGAGTTCTCGCGCGAGGCGTTCCTCGCGCAGCCGGACATCTCGATCGACTACGCGATCATGGAGCGCGCGCCGCGCGTCGCCGTGGTGCCGGCGCAGTTCGACTGGAGCGACATCGGCTCCTGGAAGGCGATCAGCGAGCTGGAAGGCGAGAGCGACGCCGCCGATGCCGACGGCAACCGCGTCCGCGGCAGCGCGATCGTGGTCGAGAGCAGCAACTGCTACATCCAGTCCGACGCCCGCATGGTGGCGGCGGTCGGGGTGCGCGACCTGGTCATCGTCGATACCGGCGACGCCGTGCTGGTGGCCGATCGCGAGCGCGCGCAGCAGGTCAAGCTGGTGGTCGACCGCCTGCGCGCCAGCAACCACGACGCGGCGACCTTCCACAAGACGGTGCACCGTCCCTGGGGCAGCTACACCGTCCTGGAAGACGGCGACGACTGCAAGGTCAAGCGGCTGACGGTCAAGCCGGGCCACGTGCTTTCGCTGCAATTGCATCACCGCCGCAGCGAGCACTGGACCGTGGTCCACGGCACCGCCAAGGTCCGCGTCGGCGAGAAGGAATTCCTGCTCCAGCGCAACGAATCGACCTACATCCCGATGAACACCGTGCACCGCCTGGAGAATCCCACCGACCAGGACATCCACCTGATCGAGGTGCAGTGCGGCGACTACTTCGGCGAGGACGACATCGTCCGTCTCGAGGACCGTTACGGCCGGATTCCGGCCAAGGTCTGAGGCCGCGGGCCGGGAGTCCCGGCGCCTCGGCACGGCCGGCGATCAGGCGCTCACCAGGCCGTGCCGCATCGCGATCAGCGCGATCTCGGCCTGGTTCGACGCGCCGAGCTTCTGCTTGATGTTGTACAGGTGTGTGCCGACCGTACGCGGCGAGAGGTTCAGCATCTCGGCGATGCGGTTGACCGAGTGGCCGTGCGACAGGTGCAGGAAGACCTCGTACTCGCGCTCGCTGAGCCGTTCCACCGGGCTCTGGTCGGCCTGGGCGCCTTGCAGCGCCATGCGCTGGGCCAGCTGCGCGTCGACGTAGCGCCGGCCCGCCGCGACCGAGCGGATCGCCTCGATCAGCGCTTCGGGCGCGCTGCGCTTGCACAGGTAGCCGAGCGCGCCGATCTTGAGCATGTGCCGCGCATGGCTGGGGTCCTCGTGGGCCGACAGCGCCAGCACGCGCGCGCCCGGATCACGGGCCAGGATGCGGCTGGTGGCTTCCAGGCCGGATACGCCGGTCATCGCGATGTCCATGACGACGACGTCGACCGGATCGTCCTGGTAGGCGCGGTAGGCGGCTTCGCCGCTGTCGGCCTCGGCGACCACGGCCAGGTCGTCGGTGGCGTCGAGCAGCAGGCGGAACCCCATCCGTACGACGGCGTGATCGTCGGCCAGCAGGATGCGGATGGTCTTGCTCATCGGCTGGGATTTCCTTCGTGGAGCGGGATACGGACTTCGATCGTGCTGCCGGCGCCGGGGCGGCTGGCGATCTGCAACTGGCCGCCCAGGGTCTCGACGCGCTCGCGCATGCCGCGCAGGCCGAAACGGCCGCTCTGCTCGGGCGCCTCGGGCATGCCGATGCCGTCGTCGGCCACGTCGATCGCCAGGCTGCCCGCGGTCACCGCGAGGTTCACGCGGATGCGGGTCGCACGGGCATGGCGCACGGCGTTGCTGAGCGCCTCCTGGACGATCCGGTAGGCCCCGATCCGCACCGCGTCGCCGGGCTCGCCGGGCAGCGGCGCCAGCGCCGCCTCGAAGCGGATGCCGGTGGTGCGCAGCCGCCAGTCGTCGACCAGGTCGGCCACCGCCTCCACCAGGCCCAGGCTGTCCAGCGCCAGCGGCCGCAGCCGCGGAATCATCGCGTGCATGCTGTCGTAGAGCTGGTTGGACGTCGCCGTCAGCGCCTGCACCGCATTGCGCATCGCCCCGTCGCCGGCCGCCCGCTGGGCGATGGCCAGCGCCAGGCTGCGGATCGCCGTCACCTGCTGGCCGAGTTCGTCGTGCAGCTCGCGCGCCAGCGCCCGGCGCTCCTCCTCGATGCGCGCATGCAGGGCGCGGGTCAGTTCCTGCTGCATGTCGAGCCGGGCGGCCGCCTCGGCGGCTTCCCGGCGTGCCGCCAGGCTGTTCTCGATCGCCTCGGCCATGTGATTGAACGCGGCTCCCATCGCGCCGGCCTCGCGCCCGCGCAGCGGCGGCAGGCGCGTGTGGAAGGCGCCTTGCTCCATCTCGCGCAGGCCCCGCAGGATGCGCTCGAACGGCGCCAGCGCACGGCCGACGACCGCGTAGACGACCAGGTTGGCCAGCGCGAACAGCATCAGCGCCACGCCGAGCAGGCGCTTCATGTCGTCCCAGCCGTCGAGCACCGCGCGCGACGCGTCGGAACGCACCACCAGGCGCCCGCCGCGGCCGACGTCGATGCTGCGGGTCTGCGGCGTCGGCTGGACCAGGTGGGCGAACCAGCCGGGCGCCGAGCGGCCGGCCTTGTAGGTCGGCTCCGGCGAGCGGTAGATCGCCTGGCCGCCGGTGTCGTAGAGCGCGATGTCGTTGGAGCGCACGCGGCCGAGCCCGCGCAGGTACTCGGCGATGTCGTCCAGGCCGTCCTGACTGCCGACCAGGATCAGGCGCGACAGCAGCTGCTGCGCGATCCGGCTCGACGCGGTGATCTCCTCGCCGACGCTGCGCCGCGTGTCGCCGACGGACAGGTACACCATCGTCCCCACCAGCCCGAGGCTGAGCGCGGCGACCAGCAGGTGCAGCTTGGCGCGCAGGCTCATGCCGGCATCCAGCCGCTGAAGTCGCCGGTGCCGGCGAACGCGTCCAGCGCGCCCACGAAGGCCGTCGCCATGGCCGGCGCGAACGGATCGTGGCCACCGCCCGCCACCAGGGCGAGCCGGCTGCCGGCGACGCTGCGGTGCAGGCGCCAGGCGGCGAGCGGCCGGCACACGCGGTCCTCGCGGCCGTGCACGATCGCCATCGGAATCCCGTGCAGGCCGGCTGCGTGGCCGAGCAGGGTGCGTTCGCCGAGGAAACACCGGCGCGCGAGATAGTGGATCTGGACGCGATAG
Source organism: Dokdonella koreensis DS-123 (assembly GCF_001632775.1). Taxonomy (NCBI): domain Bacteria; kingdom Pseudomonadati; phylum Pseudomonadota; class Gammaproteobacteria; order Lysobacterales; family Rhodanobacteraceae; genus Dokdonella; species Dokdonella koreensis. The sequence continues at coordinate 3,604,160 of NZ_CP015249.1, read as the reverse complement.
CGATCGACCAGGGTCGCCAGCAGGTCGGCAGACAGCGCAGGCCCGGCCTGCGGCGCGGCCGGGTCGAGCAGGCGATGTTCGTAGAGCGACCAGGCATACGCCGTGCGGACCACCGCATCGGCATCGCCGCGCGCGAAGACGCGCGCGCAGGCATCGAGCAGGTTGCGCCGGTGCCGGCGAGGAAAATGGGCGGCGAAGCGCTCCCAATCGTCGGGCGCGAGCGCACGGACACCGTGGAAGAACCAGTCCGTATCGGCGCGGCCGGTCAGGAACACACCGCGCAGCAGCAGGCCGGCGACGCGTTCGCGATGGTGCCCCGCATAGGCGAGCGCCAGCGCCGAGCCCCAGGAGCCGCCGACGACCAGCCAGCGATCGATGCCGAGGTGTTCGCGCAGGCGCTCGATGTCCTCGACCAGGTGCGCGGTGGTGTTGTGCCGCGTATCGCCACGCGGCGTGCTGCGACCGCAGCCACGCTGGTCGAACAGCACCGCGCGGTAGCGCTGCGGATCGAAGAAGCGCCGCTGCCGCGGGCTGCAGCCGCTGCCGGGACCGCCGTGCAGGAAGACCGCCGGTACGCCGTCCACGCGCCCCACCTGCTCGTAGTGCAGCGTGTGGCCGTCGCCGGTGGCGAGCAGGCCCTGGTCGAACGGATCGATGGCGGCATGGAGCATGCCCGGATTCTATGCCGGGAACCGGCCGGCACCGGTGCTCCGGTGCGATACGGTCCCGGCGCCCGGCAGCGTTCATGAAAATCATGAGGCGCGTCGCGCGCTTTCGCGCAGGAATGCTGCAGCGCGATGCTCCGAGACTGCCCGGGCAGCCGCTGTCCGGCTGCCCGGGGCGCACAGCCGGCCCGGTCCGCAACCGGAGAACGACGATGAAATGGGAAACGCCGCAGGCCAGCGATCATCGCTATGGCTTCGAAGTGACGATGTACATCGCCAACCGCTGAGCGGGACCGTTCCTTCCGCCGCGTGGCGGCGGAAGGAACGCCCGTCACACGATGAAGCTGCGCATCCTCGGTTCCGCCGCCGGCGGTGGGTTTCCGCAATGGAACTGCAACTGCCGCAATTGCCACGGCCTGCGCACCGGCACGGTGCGGGCGACCGCGCGGACGCAGTCGTCGATCGCCGTCAGCGGCAACGGCCGGGACTGGCTGCTGGTCAACGCCTCGCCCGACATCCTGGCCCAGCTTCGCGCCAACCCGCCGCTGCAGCCGGCGCGGTCGCTGCGCGATACCGGCATCGCCGCGGTCGTGCTGATGGACGGCCAGGTCGATCATGTCACCGGCCTGGCGATGCTGCGCGAGCACCGCCGGCCGCTGCCGGTGTGGTGCACCGACGCAGTCGCCGCGGACCTGCGCCTGGGCTATCCGTTGTTCGAGGTGCTCGGTCATTTCTGCGGGGTCGAGCAGCGCTCGATTCCGCTGGATGGCAGCCGCTTCGCCATCCCCGGCGTCGACGGCCTGACGCTCGCCGCCGTGCCGGTGGCCAGCAAGGCGGCACCGTATTCGCCGCATCGCGATGCGCCCGAGCCCGGTGACAACATCGGCCTGACGTTCGTCGACGACGCGGGGCGATCGGTGTTCTACGCCCCCGGGCTGGCCGCGATCGAGCCGCGCACCTGGGACGCGATGTGCCGTGCCGATGTCGTCATCGTCGACGGCACGTTCTGGCGCGACGAGGAGATGATCGACCTCGGCATCTCGACCCGGCGCGCGCGCGCGATCGGTCATCTGCCGCAAGCCGGGGCCGACGGCATGATCGCCTGGCTGGACCGGTTGCCGGCGACGACGCGCAAGCTGCTGATCCACGTCAACAACACCAATCCGATCCTCGACGAGGACAGCGCCGAGCGCGCCGAGCTCGCGCGCCACGGCATCGCCGTCGCCGAGGACAACCAGGAGCTCGTCCCATGAATGCGGCCATCCCGTTGCCGGCAGCCCCGTGGACGCCCGCCGAGTTCGAGCGGCAGCTGCGCGCGCAGGGGGCGGCGTATCACATCCATCATCCGTTCAACGTCATGTTGAACGGCGGGCGGGCCCGTCCCGAGCAGGTGCGCGGCTGGGTCGCCAACCGCTACGCCTACCAGGTCGCGATCCCGATCAAGGACGCGGCGGTGCTGTCGAACTGCCCCGATCGCGCGGTGCGCCGCGCCTGGATCCAGCGCGTGCTCGATCACGATGGTCACGCCGACGACCCGGGCGGCATCGAGGCCTGGCTGCGGCTGGCCGAGGCGGTCGGCCTGACCCGTGAGGAAGTCGAGGACCAGCGGCACGTCGTGCCCGGCGTGCGCTTCGCGGTCGATGCCTATGTCCACTTCGCCCGCCGCCGGCCCTGGCAGGAAGCGGTCTGCGCATCGCTGACCGAGCTGTTCGCGCCGGCGATCCACCGCCAGCGCCTGGCCGGCTGGCCCGAGCACTATCCGTGGATCGACCCGGCCGGGCTGCAGTACTTCCGCAACCGTGTCGGCCAGGCACGCCGCGACGTCGAGCAAGGGCTGGCGGTGACGCTCGATCACTTCCGCAGCGTCGAGCAGCAGCAGCGCGCGCTCGCCGTGCTGCGCTTCAAGCTCGACGTGCTGTGGGCGATGAACGACGCCATGGCCGTGCGCTACGGGGTGACCGCGTGAGCACGCCGGACGATGCGCCGATGCCGCGGATCACGCGCCACTACCGATTGCAGTGGGAGGCGGTCCAGGACTGCCACGTCCTGCTGTATCCGGAGGGCATGGTCAAGCTCAACCGCAGCGCCGCCGAGATCCTGCTTCGCTGCGACGGCACGCGTACGGTCGCCGCGATCGTCGCCGAGCTCGAGCAGGCGTTCGACACCGGCGGCCTCCGGTCCGAGGTCGAGGATTTCCTCGGCCACGCCCGGCATCAGCGCTGGATCGACGCCTGATGGCGACGCCCGGCCCTCCGTTGTGGCTGCTGGCGGAGCTGACCTACCGCTGCCCGCTGCATTGCGCGTTCTGCTACAACCCGATCGACTTCGCCGACGGCAAGCAGGAGCTGTCCACCGAGGAGTGGCTGCGCGTGCTGCGCGAGGCGCGCGCACTCGGCTCGGTGCAGTGCGGCTTCTCCGGTGGCGAACCGATGCTGCGCGCCGACCTGGAACGGCTGGTCGGGGAGGCGCATCGGCTGGGCTACTACACCAACCTGCTGACGTCGGGCGTCGGCCTGGACGAGCGCCGCATGGCCGCCTTGCGCACGAGCGGCCTGGACCACATCCAGCTGTCGTTCCAGGATTCCACGCGCGAGGTCAACGATTTCCTGTCCTCCACGCGCACGTTCGACCTGAAGCGCAAGGTGGCCGCCTCGATCAAGCGGCACGGCTACCCGATGGTGCTCAACGTCGTCATCCATCGGCTCAACATCGACCATGTCGACCGCATCATCGCGATGGCCGTGGAGCTGGGGGCGGAGTACCTGGAACTGGCCAACGCGCAGTACTACGCCTGGGCCCATCGCAACCGCGAGCACCTGCTGCCGTCACGCGAGCAGCTGCAGCGGGCCGACGCCGTGGTCGAGGACTGGCGCCGCCGCAGCGGCGAGGCGATGCGGATCTACCACGTCGTCCCGGACTACTACGAAGCACGGCCCAAGCGCTGCATGAACGGCTGGGGCAGCGTCTTCCTCACCGTCACGCCCGACGGCACCGCGCTGCCCTGTCACACGGCACGCATGCTGCCGGGCCTGGCATTCCCGAACGTCCGTGACGGCAGCCTGCGCGAGATCTGGTACGCATCCGAAGGCTTCAACCGCTACCGCGGTGACGGCTGGATGAAGGAGCCGTGCCGCAGCTGCCCGGAGAAGACGCTGGACCTCGGCGGTTGCCGCTGCCAGGCCTATCTGCTGGCCGGCGACCCGGCGGCGGCCGATCCGGTCTGCACGCGCTCGCCCGAGCGGGCCCGTGTCGACGCCGCGATCGAGCGCGCGCAGCAGCCGGATGACGGCCGCCCGCCGTCGCAGCCGCTGGTGTTCCGTACGCCGAAGGCGTCGCGCGCGCTTGCTGGGGGATAGACGGGCGGTCGGCACCGGCAAGCGCTTGCGGTCGCGCAGGCGGGCCGGAGCTTGCGGCCATCCACCGCGCTCCGCGGCCGCCGGTGTCCTCGTGTGCGTTTGCGGGATTGCCTTGGCGCGCCGGCCCGGTTGTAATCGGCGACGCGCGCGGGAACCGTTCCCGCGCCCGACACAAGGAAAGTCTCCGATGCGCCTTCCGGTCCTGCTGTCCGTCCTGTTTCTGGCCGTCCCAGCCGCCTCGTTCGCCGAGGAGGCTCCTCCACCGATTCCGATTGGCGATTTCGTCAAGCGTCCCGAGGTCGAGCAACTGCAGCTCTCGCCGACCGGCAAGTACCTGGCGATGACGGTGCCGCTCGAGGACGGGCGAACCGGGCTCTACATCGTCGATCGCGAGACGATCAAGCCGTCGGCTTCGATTCTCGCATCGGGCAACAACGTCATCGATCGCTTCTGGTGGGCGAACAACGACCGCGTCGTCGCCACGCTGGCCCAGAAGTTCGGTGGCGTCGACAAACCCCAGCCGACCGGCGAGCTGTTCGCGATCGATGCCGACGGCAAGAATTCCAAGCAGATCTTCGGCTACCGCAGCATCGGCGAGGAGACCGGCTCGCGCATCCGCAAGGGCGGTGACCAGCGCTACGCGTCGGCTGAGCCGTTGAGCCGGATTCCCGACAAGGACAAGCGCATCCTGATCGGCGTGTACGAGTGGAAGCAGGGCGGTGAACCGGCGGTGCCGATGATCGAGCTGCTGGACATCTATACGGGTAAGTCCTCGATCGTCGGAAAGGGCCCCGCACCGGGCGCCGAGCTGATTCTCGACCACACCAACGAAGCGCGCGTCGCCAAGGCCCGCGGCAAGGACAACAACCTCGTCTTCTATGTGCGTGCCGGTCGCGGCTCGGACTGGACCGTCTTCAACGACTCCAAGGAGTCGGACGTGGTCATGGATCCGTTGATGTTCACGCGCGACAACCGCAGTGTCTACGTCCAGGTGTCGGAGGATGCGGGCCCGGACGGCCTGTACCGGATCGACCTGGAGACGCGCCAGAAGACCCTGGTCTACCGTGGTGCGGCCGATCCCGGAGCACTGCTGATCACGGCCGACGGCCAGGATGCCTATGCGGTGCTGACCCAGGAAGGCAAGACCGGTGTCCACGTCTTCGACACGGCCTCCCCGGAAGGACGCATGACGCGCGCCCTGGCGGCCAGCTTCCCCGGGCAGACCGCCTTCTTCACCAACTTCACGCGCGACGGGCGCTATGGCCTCGTCAACGTGTCCAGCGATCGCAATCCTGGCGACTTCTATTTCTTCGACCTCGAACAGAAGAAAGCCGACTACCTGGTCAGCCGCCGCCGCTGGATCGAGCCGGATCAGCTCGCCGAGATGCGGCCGATCGAACTCAAGGCCAGTGACGGCGTGGCGTTGCACGGCTACCTGACGCTGCCGAAGGGAACGAGCGGCAAGAACCTGCCGCTGGTGGTCAATCCGCACGGCGGCCCGCATGGCGTGCGCGACGTCTGGGGCTACAGTCCCGAAGTGCAGCTGTTGGCCAGCCGCGGCTATGCGGTGCTGCAGGTCAACTTCCGCGGCTCGGGCGGCTACGGCTACGATTTCGGCACGTCCGGCTATCGCCAGTGGGGCATGCGCATGCAGGACGACGTTACCGACGCGACACGCTGGGCGATTTCCGAAGGCTATGCCGATCCCAAGCGCATCTGCATCTACGGTGCGAGCTACGGTGGCTATGCCGCGCTGATGGGCGCCATCCGCGAGCCCGACCTGTATCGCTGCACGATCGGCTACGTCGGCGTCTACAACCTGGCGATGATGCACGAGCGCGGGGACATCCCCAATTCGCTCTACGGCCGCAACTACCTGCGCATGGCGGTTGGCGACAATCGCGAGGACATGCTGAAGCGCTCGCCGGCCAGTAATGTCGACAAGCTCAAGGCAGCCGTGATGCTGGTCCACGGCGGCAAGGACGAGCGCGTGCCGATCGCGCAGGCCCAGACGCTGCGCAAGGCGCTCGACGGACGCGGCTACAAGTACGAGTGGCTGGTCAAGGACGGCGAAGGCCACGGCTTCTATCTGGCCGAGAACCAGACCGAGTTCTACACCAAGCTGCTGGCATTCCTCGACAGCAACATCGGGCCGCGGGCCGCCACGGCGCCGGCTGCGGCGCCCTAGAAACGAAACGGGCGCGGCTCTCGCCGCGCCCGTACTCACGCTTTCGGTGGCCGGGCGACGCGGGGCCGCCCGTGCCGCTCAGTTGGCCTTGTGGATCGCGCGCTTGTCGACCGCGAGCGCGGCTTCGTGCACCGCCTCGGACAGGGTCGGGTGCGCGTGGACGATGCGCGCCATGTCCTCGGCGCTGCCCTTGAACTCCATCGCGACCACGCATTCGGCGACCAGCTCGGACACGTTGGCACCGACCAGGTGCACGCCGAGGATGCGGTCGGTCTCGGCGTGGGCGATCATCTTGACGAAGCCGGCCGGCTCGTTCATCGCGACTGCACGGCCGATCGCCGCGAACGGGAAGCTGCCGGTCTTGTAGGGCACGCCCTCGTCCTTGAGCTGCTTCTCGGTCTTGCCGACCCAGGCCACTTCCGGCTCGGTGTAGATGACCCACGGAATGGTGTCGAGATTGACGTGGCCCGGCTTGCCGGCGATCAGCTCGGCGACCATGATGCCTTCCTCGAAGCCCTTGTGCGCGAGCATCGGACCGCGCACGCAGTCGCCGACGGCCCAGACGCCCTCGGCGCCGGTCCAGCAGTGCTCGTCGACGAGGACACGGCCGCGCTCGTCCAGCTTGACGCCGGTGTCGTCGCCCAGGACGCCGTCGGTGTACGCGCGGCGGCCGACCGCGACCAGCAGGCGGTCGACCACGAGCTGCTTCTCGCCATCCTTGCCGGCGTAGGTGAGGTGCACTTCCTTGCCCTTGACCTCGGCCTTGGACAGCTTGGCGCCGAGCTCGATCTTGAGCCCCTGCTTGGCCAGCTCCTTGAGCGCCGTCTTGGCGACGTCGGCGTCGGCGGCGGCCAGGAAATCGGGCAGGGCCTCGATCACCGTCACGTCGCTGCCCAGGCGGTTCCAGACGCTGCCCAGCTCCAGGCCGATGACGCCCGCGCCGATCACGCCCAGCCGCTTGGGCGTGGCGTCGAAGTCGAGCGCGCCGGCGTTGTCGACGATGTACTTGCCGTCGAACTTGGCGAACGGCAGCTCGATCGGCGCCGAGCCGGTCGCGATGACGACGTTCGTCCCGCCGAGGACCTGCGTGCTGCCGTCCTGGGCCGTGATTTCGACCTGGCGGTCCTTGAGCAGCCGGCCCTTGCCGGCGAACGGCTTGATCTTGTTGGCCTTGAACAGCATGTTCACGCCGCCGGTGAACTGCTTGACGATCTTGTCCTTGCGGCCGACCATTTTCGCCACGTCGATCGCGGCGTCCTTGGTGCTGATGCCGTGCGCCTCGAAGGCGTGCGTCAGGTTGTGGAACTGCTTGGACGAGTCGAGCAGGGCCTTGGACGGAATGCAGCCGACGTTGAGGCAGGTGCCGCCGAGCGCCGGCTTGCCGTCCTTGCCGATGAAGTCGTCGATGCAGGCGACCGAAAGGCCGAGCTGGGCTGCGCGGATCGCGGCGTGGTAGCCGGCCGGCCCGGCGCCGATGACGATGACGTCGAAGTGTTCGCTCATGGGAGTTCCTCTGAAGGCTGGGCCCGCTCCGGACTCAGCTGGCGGCGATGTGCCGAAGGTTCAATGCGCGCCGGCGCGAAAACCGGCGCGTGGCATCCGGGAATGCGGCGGGGGCGACGATCGCCGTCCCGCCGCGCGCGAACCGGTCAGATCCCGACCAGCATGCGGTTGGGATTCTCCAGCTGGTTCTTGATGTCGACCAGGAACAGCACGGCGTCCTTGCCGTCGATGATGCGGTGGTCGTAGCTGATCGCGACGTACATCATCGGCGCGGCGACCACCTGGCCGTTCTCGACGATCGCGCGCTCCTTGATCGCGTGCATGCCGAGGATGGCGCTCTGCGGCGGATTGACGATCGGCGTCGAGAACAGCGAGCCGAACGTGCCGCCGTTGGTGATCGTGAACGTGCCGCCCTGCAGGTCGTCCAGCGTCAGGCCGCCTTCGCGGGCCTTCTTGGCGTAGCCGATGATCGCCTTCTCGATGTCGGCGAAGCTCATGGCCTGCGCATCGCGCAGGACCGGCGTGACCAGGCCCTTGTCGGTCGATACCGCGATCGAGATGTCCTGGTAGCCGTGGTAGATGACGTCGTTGCCGTCGACCGAGGCGTTGACGATCGGATGGCGCTTGAGCGCCTCGGCGGCGGCCTTGACGAAGAAGCTCATGAAGCCGAGCTTGACGCCGTTGGTCTTCTCGAACTGCTCGCCCAGTTCCTTGCGCAGCGCGGCGACCTTGGCCAGGTTGATCTCGTTGAACGAGGTCAGCATCGCGATCGAGTTCTTCGACAGCATCAGCCGCTCGGCGATCTTGGCGCGCATGCGCGTCATCGGCACGCGCTCTTCCGGCCGGGCGCCGGGCGTGGGCGCAGGGGTGGCGGTGGCGGTGGCGGCCGGCGCGGCGGCCGGCGCCTTGGCGTAGCCGACCAGGTCTTCCTTGGTGACGCGGCCGTCGCGGCCGGTGCCGGTGACCTTGGACGGGTCGATGTTCTCTTCGGTGGCGACGCGGCGGCCGGCGGGCGACAGCTCGTCCACGCCCTTGGCCGGCGCTGCGGCCTTTGCCGGCTCGGACTTGGCCTCGGACTTGGCTTCGCTCTTGGCCGGCTTGTCGTCCTTGGCCGGCGCGGCGGCGGCGCCCTCAATGACGATGCCGAGCACTTCGCCGCTGGTCACGGTTTCGCCGGTCTGCTTGAGGATCTCCTTGAGCACGCCGTCGGCGGTGGCCGGCACTTCGAGGACGACCTTGTCGGTCTCCAGGTCGACGAGATTCTCGTCGCGCTTGACGGCATCGCCCGGCTTCTTGTGCCAGGTCGCGATGGTCGCGTCGGACACGGATTCGGGAAGGACCGGTACTTTGACTTCAAGGCTCATGACGTGCGTCCTGGGGGCGTGCGATGGGTGAGGGGCGATGGGTCGGTCTTCGGGAGGAGCGTGGGGTCCGGATCATTCCAGGCCGTAGTCGTTGCCGAGCGGCGCGACCAGGGCCTGTTCGACCAGGGCCGCCTGCTCGACGACGTGGGTGGCCAGATGGCCGGCCGCCGGTGCCGGCGAGCGCGGCCGGCCGGCGTAGGCGACCGCGATCTTCGGATCGAGGATCGCCTGGAAGTGATGCTTGATCTGATACCAGGCGCCCTGGTTCATCGGCTCTTCCTGGCACCAGACCACTTCCTTGAGCCCGGGGTACTTGGCCAGCTCGGCCGACACCTCCGGGCGCGGGAACGGGTACAGCTGTTCCACGCGCAGGATCGCCACGTCGGCGACGCCGCGCTTGGTCGCTTCCTCGACCAGGTCGTAGTAGACCTTGCCGGAGCACAACACGGCGCGCTTGACCTTCTTGGCGGTCTTGGCGGTGCTGTCCGGGATCACCAGCTGGAAGCTGCCGTTGGCCAGGTCGTCGAGCGTCGATACCGCGAGCTTGTGGCGCAGCAGCGACTTGGGCGTCATCACGATCAGCGGCTTGCGGCACGAGCGCAGCATCTGCCGCCGCAGCATGTGGAACATCTGCGCCGGCGTGGTCGGCACGCAGACCTGCATGTTCTCCAGCGCGCACAGCTGCAGGTAGCGCTCCAGCCGCGCGGAGGAGTGTTCCGGGCCCTGGCCCTCGTAGCCGTGCGGCAGCAGCAGCACGATGCCGCACAGGCGGCCCCACTTGGCCTCGCCGGACGAGATGAACTGGTCGATGACGACCTGCGCGCCGTTGGCGAAGTCGCCGAACTGCGCTTCCCAGATCACCAGCGTCTCCGGCTCGGCCGTCGCGAAGCCGTACTCGAACGCCATCACCGCTTCTTCGCTGAGCAGCGAGTCGATGATCTCGACCGAGTCGTCGTCGCGCAGCGTGTCGATCGGCGTGTAGCGCTTGCCGGTCTTCTGGTCGTGCAGCACCGCGTGGCGGTGGAAGAACGTGCCGCGTCCGGCGTCCTGTCCGACCAGGCGCATGTCGTTGCCGTCGGCGACGATCGCCGCGTAGGCGAGGTTCTCGGCGAAGCCCCAGTCCAGCGGCAGCTCGCCCTTGGCCATCTTGGCGCGGTCCTCGTAGATCTTGGCGACGCGCGGGTGCAGCGTCATGCCCTCGGGCAGGCGCAGGATCTGGTCGCAGAGCGTGGCCATCGCCTTCTTGCTGACACCGGTCACGACGGTCTGAGTGAGGTCGCCGGCCAGGTGCTTGGACCAGTCCACCGCGAAGGCGTCGTAGTAGTCCGAGTCGACGCCGGCGATCGGCTTGCCTTCCTCCAGCCGCTTGCGATAGCCGTCGACGACCGCCTGCACGCTCTCGTCGGTCATCACGCTCTGCTCGACCAGCTTGCGGCCGTAGAGCTCGCGCAGCGTCGGGCGCTTGCGGATCACCTGGTACATCAGCGGCTGGGTGGCGGCCGGTTCGTCGGCCTCGTTGTGGCCGTGGCGGCGGTAGCAGACCAGGTCGATGACGACGTCGCGCTTGAACTTCTGCCGGTAGTCGTAGGCCAGGCGCGCCACGAACAGCACCGCTTCCGGATCGTCGCCGTTGACGTGGAACACCGGCGCATTGACCATCTTGGCGACGTCGGTGCAGTACAGCGTCGAGCGCGCGTCGTGCGGGTTGGAGATCGTGAAGCCGACCTGGTTGTTGATGACGATGTGGATCGTGCCGCCGACCTTGAAGCCGTCGGCCTGCGACATGTTGAACAGCTCCATGACGACGCCCTGGCCCGCGAAGGCGGCGTCGCCGTGGATCAGGACCGGCACGACCTGCTCGCGGCTGGTGTCGCCGCGGTGGGTCTGGCGGGCGCGGACGGAGCCGGCGACCACCGGATCGACGATCTCCAGGTGCGAGGGATTGAACGCCAGCGCCAGGTGCACGGTGCGGCCCGGCGTCTTGACGTTGGCGCTGAAGCCCATGTGGTACTTGACGTCGCCGGAGTGGGCCGGGTCGTCCGGATGGTCGAAGCGGCCCTCGAACTCGTCGAACAGCTTGTTCGGCGGCTTGCCGAGAATGTTGACCAGGACATTGAGGCGGCCGCGGTGGGCCATGCCGATGACCATGTCCTTCATGCCGTCGCCGCCGCCGCGGCGGACCAGCTCGTCCAGCAGCGGGATCAGGCTGTCGCCGCCTTCCAGCGAGAAGCGCTTCTGGCCCACGTACTTGGTGTGCAGGTAGCGCTCCAGGCCGTCGGCCTGGACCAGCTTCTCGAGGAGGTGCTTCTTCTCGTCGGTGGAGAGCGCGAAGCGGCCGCCGACGCGCTCGAGCTGCTCGTGCACCCAGCGCCGCTGCTCGGAGTCGGAGATGTGCATGAACTCCGCGCCGATGCTGCCGGCGTAGGTCGACTTCAGCAGGGCGACCAGCTGGCGCAGCTTCAGCCGCTGCGGGCCGGCGACCGAGCTGGTCTCGAACTCGGTGTCGAGGTCGGCCTCGGTCAGGCCGTGGAAGGTGTAGTCCAGGTCCGGTGCCGACGGGCGCGGTACCAGGCCGAGCGATTCGAGCTCGACGCCGGAATAGGTGCCGGCGAGGTCGAGCGGGTCGAGCTTGGCGGCCAGGTGGCCGCGCGAGCGATAGGCGGTGACCAAGCGCAGCACGCCGGCCTGCTTCTGCGACAGCCCGTCGGTCCGCGGCGCCGCGGTGGCGGCACCGGCGGCGCGCGGCGCGGCCTTCTGCGCCAGTTCGATGCGGGCGATCGCGTCCGAATGCGGGGTGTCGCCGGCGGCCCGGCCCTTGAGTCCGTCGAAGTACTGCCGCCAGGCCGGGGCCACGGTGGCCGGATCGCGCAGCCAGGCTTCGTAGAGGTCTTCGATGAAGGCCGCGTTGCCGCCGGAGAGGGCGGACGTGGATGCAAACTGCTGGAAAATGCTGGCGGTCACGCGTGACACCGTGATGGGGTTGGCTGGACGGGCGTGGAGTCGGTGTGGGGGCTGAACCGGGCTTGGCAAGGCTCGCCGCCTGAAACCTTGGGATTATAGCGCCACCGTCGCGAATGCTGCATCGCGAAATGCCATGGGGCCGGTCCGCGGATCGCGGGGGCGACGGAGGCGCCTGCGTGGACCCGGTGGCGTGAACCGACGGCAGATCGGGCCGATCCGCCGCGGATCCATGCAGATGCCGGACGATCGCCGATCCTAATGCCGGCAGCGCGGCGCGTGCCGCGCGAGGCGGCCCTGGCAGGGCGGGGCCGGAGATCCGGCATGGGCCGGCCGGTGGAGCGCGGGGCTGCGGCCGCTCGTCGGTCCGGGTCGGTGGCGGCCTTCGTCACGGGCGGACCGGTTCGGCGGGGGCGGACGAGGCGTGGACCTGCCGTGGTGTCCCGGCCGGCTAGTCGAAATCGCCGTGGGTGCCGGTCAGCTCGCGCACGCCGCTGTCACCGTCGCCGAAGCCGTCGCCTTCCTCGGCCGCCGCCGCGGGCGCGGACCCGTCGCCGTCGCGCTGGGCGCTGCGCTGGGCACCCTTTTCCCACCGGTTCCGGATCGGATTGGCCGCTTCGGCCGCTTCCAGCGCGGCGATCAGTTCGTGCTTGGCCGTGTCGCCGAGTTCGGTCCAGTGGCAATCGGCCAGGGCACCGGCCATCGAGTAGAGCAGGTTCAGGCTGGGCCGGAAGCCGGCGCGCTTGGTCTTGAGGAAGGCTTCGACGGGACCGATCCGCTGCAGGTCTTCGAGCGTGCGCACGCCGACCTGGCGCAGCCAGGCGGCGGATTTCGGACCGACGTTGCGGATTTTCTCATTGGCCATGGTGTCCTCAGCGGGTTGGGCCGGGCGGTCAGCCGCGCAGCGATTCGACGAAGATCCGGCACAGGTTCTCCATGCCGTCCTGGTCGGTGGCGTCGAAGCGGGCCGGCTGGGGGCTGTCCACGTCCCATACGCCCAGCAGGCGGCCGTCGGCGAACAGCGGCACGACGATTTCCGAACGCGAGGCCGCGTCGCAGGCGATGTGCCCCGGAAACGCATGCACGTCGTCGATCCGCTGGGTCGCGCCGGTGGACGCCGCGGTGCCGCACACGCCCTTGCCGAGGCCGATCCGCACGCAGGCCGGCTTGCCCTGGAACGGACCGACGACCAGCTCGCGACCGTCGAAGAAATAGAAGCCGCACCAGTTGATGGCGGGCAGGGCGTGCCAGACGAGAGCGGCGAAGTTGGCGGCGTTGGCGATCCGGTCGGTCTCGCCGTGCAGCAGTCCGCGCGCCTGGGTGGCGAGGTCGGCGTACTGCTCGGCCTTGGTGCCGGACAGGGAGCGGGCTGCGAACATCGAAGACGAAGCCGTTGCGTGGAAGAGGGGAGTGTACGCGGATCGAGCGGCCCCTTGCTAAGCTTCGCCGATGCCCCCGCCTCCGACCTCGACGACGACCGGCCTGCACGCGATCGCCGCGCCCGGCCGCGCTGCGCACTCCACGCGGCTGGAGGCCTTCGTCGATGCGGCGTTCGCGTTCGCGCTGACGCTGCTGGTGATCTCGGTCGACACGATCCCGGAAAGCATCGCCGACCTGGCACGGGCGCTCAAGGACGTGCCGGCGTTCGCGCTGAGCTTCGCCGTGATCGCGATGTTCTGGTACCAGCACGTGCGTTGGAGCCGGCGCTACGGCACCGATGGGCTGCCCGCCACGCTGCTCAGCCTCGCGCTGGTCTTCCTGGTCCTGGTCTACGTCTATCCGCTCAAGATCCTGTTCTCGAGCTTCATGGCCGCCGTGTCCGGCGGCTGGCTGCCGTCCAGCACGCGCATCGGCACGCTCGACGACCTGGTCGTGGTCTACCTGGTCTATGGCCTGGGCTGGTCGGCGATGTGGCTGTGCATCACCGGCCTTTACCTGACGGTTCGCCGTCGCGGAGCGGCATCGCGCGAGGAGGCTGGCGATGTCGCCGGCGCCATCGCCGTCGGTGCCGTGGCGATCGGTACCGGCGTCATCTCGATCGCGCTGGCGCTGCTGTTGCCGCTGCACCCGACGTATGCGTGGATCCACGGCTTGCCGGGCCTGGCCTATGTGCTGATGAATCTCGCCTGGCCGCTGTCCCGGCGGGCCGCGCGTCGCGCGGAGGACGGTTGATGCGCTGGCGCGCGCGCGGCGCCGGCGCCCCGTCCCGCGACGAGGACGGATTCTTCCACCGGGGAGCCGAGGTCACCCGCATCGAGGCCTTCGTCGACGCCGCGTTCGCGTTCGCGATCACGTTGATGGTCATCTCGATCGACCAGATACCCGACAGCATCGGCGCGCTCCGGCAGGCGCTGAAGGCGATTCCCTCCTATGCGGCGAGCTTCCTGCTGATCGCGCTGTTCTGGCGCGGCCATGCGGACTGGAGCCGCCGCTACGGGCTGGACGACCGCATCAGCCAGCGCCTGAGCCTGCTGCTGGTGTTCCTGGTGCTGATCTTCATCTATCCGCTGCGGATGGTCTTCGACGCATTGTTCAGCTGGATCAGCGGTGGCTGGCTGCCGACCACGTTCACGCTGGAAGGCGTCTCGGACCTGCGGCTGATGTTCGCGGTGTTCGCGCTGGCGTTCGGCTCGATGGGGCTGGCCAGCGGCCTGCTCTATCTCCACGCGTGGCGCCGGCGCGAGGCGATCGGGCTGGATGCGCTGGAGCGTGACCTGACCCGGCACGCGATGCTGCGCTGGGCGATCATCCCGCTGTTCTCGCTCGCCTCGCTGGCACTGGCCCTCTGGATGCCGGTGATTCCCGGAATGCCCTGGACGGCGGCGTTGCCGGGCTGCATCTTCTTCGGCCTGCATGGCGTGCAGATCCTGATGCCGATCCAGCAGCGGCGCATCCTGGCGCGGCACGGGCTGGGGAAACGATGAACGCCTGCTATCTCACCGGCACCGACACCGGCATCGGCAAGACCGTCGCCAGCGTGGCGCTGCTGAACACGCTGCGCGGGCATGGCCACCGCGCCGTCGGCATGAAGCCGGTCGCCAGCGGCTGCGATCGGACCGCGGCGGGCCTGCGCAACGCCGATGCCGAGGCACTGCTGGCCGCGAGCCGGCCGCAGCCGGCCTATGCCGACGTCAATCCGTACGCGTTCGAGGCGCCGATCGCGCCGCACCTGGCGGCCCTGGATGCCGGGACGCCGATCGTCCTCGCGCCGATCGATGCGGCGTTCCGCCGGCTGGCCGGCCAGGCCGACCGCGTCGTGGTCGAAGGCGTCGGCGGCTGGATGGCGCCGCTGTCGGAGACCCTGATGCAGGCCGATCTCGCCCGCGCGCTGGCGCTGCCGGTGGTGCTGGTCGTCGGCATGCGCCTGGGCTGCATCAACCACGCCCTGCTGACGGCGCGCGCGATCACGGCGGACGGCTGTCGATTGGCCGGGTGGATCGCGAACCGGATCGACCCGGCGATGGAGCGCGCAGACGACAACATCGCCAGCCTGACCGGGCGTCTTCCGGCGCCGCTGCTGGGCGTGCTCGACCGCCTCGATGCACCTGGCCCTCCGGCGATGCTCGACCCGGGATTCCTGCGATGACGCGCGAGGGCCTGCGGCGCGGGCTGCCGTGGATGCTGGCACTGGTCGGCTTCCTCGTCGACCTGCTGCTCTACTGGCCGGGCCAGATGTCGTTCGATTCGGCCTATGCCTGGTGGCAGGCGCGCGGCGAGACCGTCACCAATGTCGCCTCGCCGACCCTGATCGCGCTGTGGCGGCTGTGCGACGTCTTCTTCGAAGGCCCGGGGCCGATCTTCGCGATCCACCTGGCGATGTTCTGGTCCGGTCTGGCGCTGCTCGCCGGCGCGCAGCGCAGCGGCTGGCGCTGGGTGCTGTTCGCGTGCGCCGCCGTGCCGATCGTGCTGATGCTGCGCGGCCACGTCTGGACCGATGTCGGCATGTTCAGCGCGCTGCTGCTGGCCTGCGGCCTGCTCGCGCAGGCCCGCGCCAGCGGCCGGCGCGGCGGCCTGCTGGTCGTCCTGCCGGCCCTGTTCTATGCGCTGGGCATGCGGCACAACGCGATCCTCGCGGTCGCACCGCTGGCGGTGGCCTGGAGCTGGCTGCTGCTGCCGCAGGCGCCGGCGCTGTATCGGGTCGGACTGGCGGTGCCGGTGCTGGCCGCGCTGATGGGCATCGTCGCGGCCATCAACGGCCGCAGCCAGACGCAGGTGCCGTTGTGGCCGATCCTCGCGCAGGGCGACCTGGCTGCGCTGTCGATCGCCCGCGGCGAGGTCCTGCTGCCGGCCTTCAGCGTCGGCCCCACGCTCGATGTCGCCGAGCTGGCCGAGGTCTCGCGCCCGTGGAGCGTGACGGCGATGCTGCAGAACAACCGCAGCGGTATCCGCGACCCGCTCGGCGCCTGGACCGATGCCGAGTACGACGCGCTGCGCAGCGCCTGGCTGGCGGCGATCCGGGCCGATCCCGGCACCTACCTGGCCCACCGCTGGCGCGTCACGCGCGCGTTGTTCGGCACCCAGGCGCGCGACTGGCCGCCGACCCTGGTCTACGTCGACGCACAGGTCGCCTATCGCGACAATCCGCCGGTCGCGCCCAACGCGGGCCGCGCCCATCGCCGCCTGATGGACTGGATCGAGGCCTGGCGGCCGACGCCGCTGTTGGCACCGTGGCCGTACCTCGCCATCGGACTGGCGCTGGCGCCCGTGGCCTGGTGCCGCCGCCGGACGGCGGCCGGCGGGCTGGCCTGCGCGCTGCTGGTCAGCGCGGGGCTCTATGCGCTGCCCTACCCGGTGCTGGCTCCTGCGGCCGAGTCGCGCTATCTCGGGTGGAGCTGCCTGGCGTCGGTGCTGGCCGCGGTATTGGCGCTGGCCGCCGGCGGTCATCGACACCTCGAAGGCCGCGGCCCGGCCGGGTGAGTGCATACTTTCACGATGCGCAAGGCGCCGGCACGCCGGCGGCGGATGCGTGACCAAAACGACGACGGAGTAGCCCGATGCCCCATCCCCAGAAGTTCTATCTTTCGGTCGGCGAACTGGCTGCCGCGCGCGGCGAGGTCGACCAGCTCTCGTTCCACGGCGTGTCGCCCGAGAGCTTCGCCGCGACGCTGCAGGCGGCGCTGCGCGAGCCGACGCTGTGGCAGCGCTGGCGGGCGATGCAGCCCGATCCGGACGAGGTCGATCCGGCCACGGGCGCCAGCGATCCGGAGGCCACGGTCACGGCCACGCAGACCAACATGCACTGCGACGTCGAGGTCGTGACGCGGCTGCCGCATGCGATCCTGCGGCATCGGCTGGACCTGCTGGTCGGCCATCACTGGCGGCTGCACGACGTCAGCAAGGCCTGATCCGCGGGCATCGGGCGCCGGGCGGCGCGAAGGCCGGCAGTCCCGCGGCGACGGCCGATCCCCATCGAGCCCGCCGGAGGTGCCATTCGCGCCCTGCGTGGTGCGGTCCGTCCCGGTACCGCTTGCCCTCGACGCCTCCACGCACGTCCACTCTCCGGCCCCTGCCGGCCGGAGAACCCGTGCGCTATCCCTACCTGACCCAGGCGCAAGCCCTGGTGCTGCTGCGCGCCACCCTCGCGCTGCTGTTCATGGCGCATGCCGTGGTGCGCCTGGTGAACGGCAGCGTGCCGCAGTTCGCGGCCTTCCTCCAGAACGCGGGCTTCCCGGCCGCCACCGGCCTGGTGCTGGCGATATCGGCCTACGAGATCGGCGCCGGCCTGCTGATCGCGGCCGGCATCGGTGTCCGCTGGCTTTCCGGCGGGCTGTTCTTCATCGTGCTGATGGGCATCGTCCTGATCCACGCCCGCCTGGGCTGGTTCGTCGGCGAGCACGGCACCGGCGGTGTGGAATACAGCCTGGCGCTGATGGCCGCCCTGCTGGTGATCGCGGCCGCCGACCGCGAGGCGTCGTAGTCGAGGTACCGTTCCTCAACGGGCCTGCACGCAGCCGTCCAGCCAGACGACGTGACTGAACTGGTCATAGCGCGAGAACGTGCCGGTCAGCGCGACGCGATCGCCCTCGCGCAGCGACAGCGTATAGGCGGTCTGGCTCTTGGCCATCAGGCAGCTGACGTTGACCTTGAACTTCGGATCCAGCGGTCCCGGTGAAAACTTCAGTTCGGGGATCGAGAAGCCGACGTTGTAGTCGTCGCCGTCCTCCATGATGAAGGCGGCGCGGCCGGTCAGCGTGTAGCGGCGGTCCTTTTAGCGGACATTGATGGTCGACTGGTTCTCGTTGGCCTGACGCGCGATCTGCTGCGAGAAGATGAAGGCGTCCATGCGGTCGGGTTCGGCGGTCTGCGCGGCGGCGGCCATGCGGCGCGCGGTCTCGTCGCCGGCTGCGCCGGGCCGCACCTGGGTGAGCAGTGCGCAGATCTCGCGGCGGACGTCGTCGGCCTTGGCCAGCGCACCGCGCGACAGCTTGACCTCCATCGTGACGTGGGTGACGCCGTTTTCCACCGCGGCCCCGAGGATCATCGGGATCGGCTTGTGCATCGCGGTCTCCGGCTCCTCGATCAGCAAGCTGCCATTGGCGGGGTCGGACGAGAGCACGGCCATCTTCTTCGCCAGCGCGATCGCGCCGAGTTGCTCGATCGCGCTCTGGACCGTCAGGTCGGCCAGGGCGATCGAGGATCGGTAGGTGGTACCGGTGAGCGGGTTGCCCTTCTTGCTGAAGTTCGTCTCGCAGGCGTCGGCGAACGCGTTCGTCGACCAGGCGGCGATCGACAGGCACAGGGCGGTAGCGGCTCGCATGTCACGGATCCTCGGAAAGCCGGAAGGCGGCGGCCGAGGAAACCGTTGCGGAGACCGTCGGTTCAACCGCTACGGGATGAACGCCGCCCGGCTGTGGACCAATGGCACCGGCGCACGGCGCCGGCGACACCGGGGAACCGCTCAGCCGGCGAATGCGGCGGGCGACGACAGCCCGAAGGTCCGGCGGACGTGTTCGCGGTAGCTGCGACCCGAAGTCAGTACCTGGCCAGCGGCGAGCTGCAGCCGGAAACGCCCGGAAGGCAGCGGCTCGATCCCGGCGACCGCCGTGATGCGGACCAGGGCCGAGCGATGCACGCGCGCGAAGCGTGCGGGGTCGAGCTCTTGCTGCACGACCGTCAGCGGCTTGCGCAGCACGAAGCAGCGGGTGCCGACGCGGATCTCGACATAGTTGGCCTGGGCCAGCACGCAGTCGATCGCGTCCACATCGACGAGCTGGACGCGGCGTCCGATCGGCAGCGCCAGCCGCGGTGGATAGGTGGCCGGGGCAGGCGCGGCCGCGATGCGCTCGCGGACCCGCCGGAGCGCCGCCGACAGGCGCTCCGGTGCCACCGGCTTGATCAGGTAGTCGGCCGCCGCGATCTCGAAGGCCTGGACCGCGTGCTCGGCGTGGGCAGTCACGAAGATGACCTGGGGGCGCGGTGGCGGCAGGCCGGCCATTGCCGCGAAGCCGTCCATCTCCGGCATCTGGATGTCGACGAAGACGACATCGGCCGGCGCGTCGTGCCACGCGGCCAGCAGCGCCGGGCCGCTGTCGTATTCGTGCACGGTGGCGCCGGCTTCGTGCATCGCCAGCAGCCGGCGCAATCGCGCCCGCGCCAGCGGCTCGTCGTCGACGACGGCGATGCGCAGGGCTTTCATGCCGGCCGCAGCAGGGTGGTGCGGGTGGCGACGGGCGGAACGCCGGCGACACGCAGCGGCAGGTCGATCCGCACCGTCGAGCACAGGCCGTCGCGGGTCTGCAGGTCCAGCGTCCAGTCTTCCCCGTACAGGCAATGCAGCCGGCTGCGCACGGTGTCCAGCCCGATACCGGTGCCGCCGCTGGCCGCGGGGACGGCGGCCGCTGCGCCTTCGTCGCGGACTTCGATCCGCAACCGTGGCGGGAACGGCCGGATGTCCACCTGCAGCGTGCCGGGGCCGCGCCGCCGGGCGATGCCGTGCACGATGGCGTTCTCCGCCAGCGGCTGCAGCATCAGCGCCGGTACGCGCGCGTCGAGGCAGGCCGGCTGGACCTCGATGCGCACGTCGAGCCGGTCGCCGAAGCGGAGCTGCTCGATGGCCAGGTAGTGCCGGAGCAGGACCAGCTCCTCCTCGACCCTGACCTCGTGGCCCGACGGATGGGCGAGGCTGCGGCGCAGCAGGGCGGAGAGCGCGACCAGCATGCCGTCGGCCGCATCGGCATCCCGGTGGATCAGCTCGGCGATCGAGTTGAGCGCGTTGAACAGGAAGTGCGGATTGAGCTGGGCCGCCAGCGCGTCCAGGCGTGCCTGCGCCAGGCCCGCTTCGAGGCGCGAGATGCGCAGGCGGCTGGCGCGTGCATTGCGCGCGTAGATCCAGGCGTGGGCCACGCCCACGATCAGCCAGGCGAGCATGAAGTTGAAGCGCACGCTGTGGGACAGGATCTGCCCGAACGGCGGCGCCACGTCGTACCAGAAGCCGAACACGGGATTCAGCGCCCACACGTAGACCGCCCGCGCCGTCAGCACCGCCGCCACGGCCAGGACGGACGCGACGATGCCGGCACGCAGCCGGCCGCGTTCCAGCGGGAAGCGCTGCACGATCGCGACCAGGCCGACGGTCAGCGGCACCCAGCACAGGACCAGGCCGAACAGGCTGTGGAACAGCGCCTCGTTCCAGGCCACGCGCACGCCGGCGACGCGCTCCATGTTGACGAGCTGTTCGGCGAAGATCAGGCCGTAGACGAGCCAGGCGACCGAAGCCGCCAGCCAGGTTGCTGCCGCGTTGCGCATGCCCTGCAACGTAGACGAGCGCCCGGCGCGCTACAAGCCACGCAGGAACGCCGGACACCCGCCCGGTGCCGTCCGTCCCCGGCGTGCGGCGGCCGGTTCCGGCGATTCCGGCCGGCCGTCACAGCAGGGCCTGGCCGGCGCGGTAGTCTTGGGCGGCCCGCCCCGTGGACTGCCTCTCATGCCGCGCACCTGCTCGCTGCTTCTCGGTCTGGCGCTGTCGGTACCGGTGGCGGCCGTGGCCGGATGCCCGCCCGACCGGGTCTGCGCCGAGGACTTCCTGCGCCGCAACGATCCGCCGGACGGCCGCCTGCCGTTCCGCATCTATGTCCCGCCGGCCTGCCAGGCCGCGCGTGATTGCCCGCTGCTGCTGTTCCTGCACGGCCTCGGCGAGAGCGGCACCGACAACGCCGCCCAATTGGGCAATGCCGCCAACGGCGCGATGCAACTGGTCTATCCGGCGCGCCAGGCGGTGCAGCCGATGATCATGGTGGCGCCACAGTGCTGCCTCGGCGAAGGCGGCCAGTGGGGCGGCCAGAAGAACCGGCTGATCGACCTGCTGGAGCAGGTGCATGCGGAGTTCCCGTACGACACCGGGCGCATCTACCTGACCGGCCTGTCGATGGGCGGCGGCGGCGCGCTCGACCTGATCGGCACCTACAACGGCACGTTCGCGGCGATCGTCCCGGTATGCCCGCATACGGGCTACACGGCGGGCGATGCCGCCTGGGCGACGACGCCTTCGTGGTTCTTCCACGCCGTCGACGACGGCACCGCGATCGTTGCCCATTCGCGCAACCATGTCGCGGCACTGCGCGCGGCCGGCGGCGATCCCCGTTATACCGAGTTCGCCAGCGGCAACCACTGGATCTGGACGTACAGCTACGCCAGCGAGCGGCTCTTCCGCTGGTTGATCGGACAGCGGCTGGGCATGCCGGCAGCGGCCACCGAGCCGTTCGTGCGCATCACCGCGCCGACGGCCGGCCCGGTGTGGACCAGCGATACGCCGACGTTCGACGCGGCGGGCACCGCCGGCCCTGTGGCCGCGGCGATCGCATCGGTCCGCTGGTTCCTCGGTGGCCAGGACGGCACCGCCGCCGGCACGTCGGACTGGTCGGTGGCCGGTCTCGGCCCGGTCAGCGGCACCCAGGTGCTGCGCGTCCAGGCGCGCGGTGCCAGCGACGATGCCGGGCTCGGCGGCTGGACCGAGACGTCGGCATCGCTGCGGGTGACGGTCCCGGTGGCCGTCAACGTGGTGCCGCGCGTCTTCGTGCGCGGCGACGCGGTCGCGCGGGCCGGCGGGCGGCTGGACCTGCGCGCGCGCGTCATCGACGACGGCCTGCCGGCGCCGGGTGCGCTTGCGGTGAGCTGGACCGTCGAGCAGGCGCCGGCCGGCGCGGTGCTGGTGGTCGACGCGGCCGATACGCGGCATGCGGTGATCGACGCGGCCCCGCCGGGGCTCTATCGCGTCCGCGCCGACGCCAGCGACGGCGCCCTGGCGGGCAGCTTCGTCCGGCAGGTGCTGGTCCTGCCGTCCGGCACGCCGCCGCCGGTGGCGATCGCGATCAATGCCGGCGGCGGTGCCTACACGGCGGCCGACGGCAGCCCGTACCAGGCCGACCAGTACCACTACGGCAGCAGCGAGGCCTCCACGGCATCCGGCCCCGGCGCGATCTTCGGCAGTGACGACGATGCCCTCCATCACGACTACCGGATCAGCTACGGCACCTGGGGCTACCGGCTGCCGGTGGCCGAGGGCCGGTACTTCGTCGAACTGCATTTCGCCGAGACCTACAACCCCTGTAATACCGCCGCCTGCCGGGTGCAGGACGTCCGCCTGCAAGGCGTGCCGGTGCTCGAGCGCTTCAGTGCCTTCGCGCTCGCCGGCCAGCGCAGCGCACTGCGCTTCGGGTTCGTCACCGAGCCCGTCGATGGGCTGATCGAGATCGCGCTCGCGCGCAGCGGCGGCCAGGGCGAACGGTCGCGGCTGGACGCGATCCGCGTGCTGCGGCTGGATGGTCTGGACGAGCTCCTGTTCTCCGACGGCTTCGAGCCCTGAACGTGCCGACGCCACGCGCGGCGGATTGGCCCCGCGCGCGGCGCTGCGGAACGCGCGATCCCATTCTTTGCAACCGTGAACGGCGTGTACGCGGTGCCGCTGCGGCGGCATTGCTATAGTCCACGCAGCCCCGGCCTCGGGGTCCTGCACGGCGACCGCGATGAAGACGATGAACACGCCGTTCCTGCAGCGCGCGGTATTCCTGCTGCTGCTGTGCGCTGTGACGATCGCGTTCGGCCTGATCCTGCTGCCGTTCTTCGGCGCGGTGTTCTGGGCGGTGGTGCTGTCGATCCTGTTCGCGCCGCTGCACCGCCGCTTGCTGCGGCGCCTGCCAGGCCGGCCCAACCTCGCCGCTCTGCTGACGCTGTCGCTGTGCCTGTTGATCGCGATCCTGCCGCTGATGGCGATCACCGCCTCGCTGATCCAGGAGACCTCGCTGGTCTACCAGCGCGTGCAATCGGGCGAACTGAACTTCGGCACCTATCTGCAGCGCATCCTCGCGGCGCTGCCGGACTGGCTGACGCAGCCGCTCGACCGGATCGGTCTCGGCGACGTGGCGTCGCTGCAGGGCAAGCTCGGATCCGGTGCGGCCGAGGCCAGCCGTTTCATCGCGACCCACGCGATCAACATCGGCCAGAACACGTTCCAGTTCGTCATCGGCTTCGGCATCATGCTGTACCTGCTGTTCTTCCTGCTGCGCGACGGACGGATGCTGATCGCGCGCATCGTCGAGGCGATTCCGCTGGAGCCCGTGCACAAGCGCCAGCTGATCGCGCGGATGGCGACCGTCATGCGCGCCACGGTCAAGGGCAATGTCGTCGTCGCGATCGTGCAGGGCACGCTCGGTGGTCTGGCATTGTGGTTCCTCGGCATCCAGGGTGCGCTGCTGTGGGCCGTGCTGATGGCGTTCCTGTCGCTGTTGCCGGCGATCGGCGCCGGCCTGGTCTGGGCGCCGGTGGCGATCTATTTCCTGGCTACGGGCGACTGGGTCAAGGGTATCGGGCTCACCGCGTACGGCGTGCTGGTAATCGGCATGGTCGACAACGTGCTGCGGCCGATCCTGGTCGGCAAGGACACGCGCATGCCCGACTACGTGGTGCTGATCTCGACGATCGGCGGCATGGCGCTGATGGGCATCAACGGCTTCGTGATCGGGCCGATGATCGCCGCGCTGTTCATGGCGGTGTGGGGCATGTTCGTCGGCCGCGAGGACGAGACCGAAGCCGAGGCGATACCTGCCGCCGCCGTGCTCGCCGCGTCGCCGGCCGATCCCGGCGCTGCGCCCTGATCGCCGCTGCGACCTGCTCGGCTCGGCCGCGCCCGTTCGATCGGAACGGCTCGACCGGACCAGCTCGGCGCAACCCGGTTCGACTCAGATCAGCTCGACCTAGATCCGCTCGACCTAGATCAGGAACAGCGTAGCCAGGCCGAGGAAGATGAAGAAGCCGCCGCTGTCGGTCAGCGCGGTGATCATCACGCTCGACCCCATGGCCGGATCGCGGTCCATGCGCAGCAGGCCCATCGGAATCACCACGCCCATGAAGGCGGCGAGCAGCAGGTTCAATGTCATCGCCAGGGTCATCACCAGGCCGAGCGCCGGGTTGCCGTAGAGCAGCCAGGCCACGATGCCGATGACGCCGCCCCAGATCACGCCGTTGATCAGGGCGACGCCCAGTTCCTTGCGCAGCAGCCGCTTGGCGCTGGCCGGACTGATCTGGTCGAGCGCGAACGCGCGCACGATCATCGTGATGGTCTGGTTGCCGGAGTTGCCGCCGATACCGGCGACGATCGGCATCAGTGCGGCGAGCGCGACCAGTTTCTCGATCGAGCCTTCGAACAGGCCGATCACGCGCGAGGCGATGAAGGCGGTCACCAGGTTGACCGCCAGCCACAGCCAGCGGTTGCGCACCGAGCGCCAGACCGAGGCGAAGATGTCCTCGCCCTCGCGCAGGCCGCCGCGGCTGAGCGCCTCGGCCTCGCCGGCCTCGCGGATCACGTCGACCATCGCGTCGATGGTCAGGCGCCCGATCAGCTTGCCTTCGCCGTCGACGACCGGCGCGGTGACCAGGTCGTAGCGCTCGAACGCCTGGGCGGTCTCGGTGACGTCGTCTTCCGGATGGAACGTGTTGGCGTCGGCCGCCATGACCTCGCTGACGTTCCTGGCCGGGTCGTTGACCAGCAGCCAGCGCACCGGCAGCACGCCGGTCAGCAGGTTGTCGCCGTTGACGACGAACAGCTTGTCGGTGTGGTCCGGGATTTCCTTGAGCCGGCGCAGGTAGCGCAGCACGACCTCGAGGCTGACGTCCTCGCGGATCGTCACCATGTCGAAATCCATCAGCGCGCCGACCTGGTCCTCTTCCCAGGCCATCGCCGACTGCACGCGCTCGCGCTGCTCGGCGGTGAGGCGCTGCATCAGCGTGTAGAGCACGTCCTCGGGCAGGTCCTCGGCGAGGTCGGCCAGCTCGTCGGCATCGAGTTGCTCGGCGGCGGCGAGGATTTCCGGCGTGTCCATCTCCGCCAGCAGCGACTCGCGGACCGCGTCGGAGACCTCGAGCAGGATCTCGCCGTCGCGATCGGACTTGACCAGGTTCCAGATGCTCTGCCGGTCTTCCTGCGGCAGCGATTCGAGGATGTGCGCGATGTCGGCCGGATGCAGCTGGTCGATCTCGCGCTGCAGCTCGGCCAGGTTCTGGCGATGGACCAGGTTCTCGACCAGGTCGTGGTGCAGTCCTTCCTGGCGATGGGCCAGGCCCTCGACCAGCCGGTGCCGGCGCAGCAGCTCCTCCACGCGCGCGAGGTGGCTCTGCAGGGTGGTCTGCGGCTTGCCGGCTTCGACTTCGGTCATGGCGATCGGGATGCGGCCGGCACCGGCGATCGGCGGGGCCGGGCGCTGGACGTCGGTCGGGGGTGGGGGCGGCCGCTATTGTCGCCTTTCGGCCGTTCGACGAAAAGAAATTCCGGCGTGGTCCGGTTACGGGCCGGCGGCGGGCGGCCTTCGCTTCTCGCCCTCGGCCAGGGTCCAGTCGACCAGGTGCGGGACGACCTGGTCGAGGGCGGCCTCGAACGCCGGGAACAGGCCGGCGACATCGCTCGACGCGGCCGGGGCCGAGGCCTCGAAGCTGCGCGTGGCGAAGACGCGGTTGGTGGCGAAGTCCAGCAGGCTGGCCTGGAAGCGGACGACCGCGCGCGCGCCGCCGGTGTCGATCTCGGCCTGGAACGCACGCAGGTCGATCGACAGGCCGATGTCGGCGTGCAGGCCCGCGGTGGCTGCACCGACGCCGAGGATGCGGCCGGAGCGCTCGAACCCTTCGACGACCAGGCCGCGCAGCAGCTGCGGCGCCGGGTCGCGCCAGCGGGCGGCGGGATAGATCTGCAGCACGCCGGGCGACGGCATGACCACGATGCGATTGGAGTCCAGTGCGCTGCTGGTCAGCGGCGTATCGATCGCCAGCTGCCAGGCGACCGGGGCGCCGGCCGTGGACGGGGCGGCGCTCAGGCGCGGCGAGTAGATCGCGAACGGGTCGCTCTTGCCGGTCAGCGAGGCGCAGGAGGTGAGCAGGGCCGCTGCCAGCAGGCCGGCGATACGGATCATCGGGATGCTCATCGCGGCGAGTACTCCTTGGGTTGGTCGTTGCCGAGCAGCAGGCTCTCGGACCGGGCCAGGCGGTCGCTGAGCTGCTTGAACGCGCGCAGCGTCTCGCGCAGCTCGGCGATCGTGGGGCCGACCTGGCGCAAGCCCTGGTTGCCGAAGCTGTCGATCGCGGCGCGGTTGTCGTCGACCAGGCCGCTGACCGACGCGGCCACCCGGTCGACCGAACCGATCGCCTTCTCCGCCGCGATCATCACGTTGCGGGCGTCCTCGCGCACGAGCCGGTTGGTCGTCGTCGCCAGCTCGCTGACCGTGCGCAGCGAGGACTTGAGGTCGCCGGTGGCGTCGGAGAGCTGGCGCAGTGCGGTCGTCAGGTCATCGCGCTGGCCGGCCACGCTGTCGACGATCTTGTCGACGTTGTCGAGCACGTGGGCGACCCGGTCGACGTTTTCCTCGGACAGCAGCTGGCCGATCCGGTACAGCGCGTCGTTGATGCTGGTGACGATGTCCTCGCCGGAATTGAGCAGCTGCGAAAGCGCCGACGGATCGGCCGGGATCACCGGCACCGGCGTCTCGCGGGTCGGCTCCAGGGCGACGCTCTGCGGCGTGCCGCCGCTGAGCTGGATGAAGGCCACGCCGGTGACGCCCGCCAGCGCCAGCTTGGCGCGCGTGTCGTGCTTGATCGGCGTCGACGCGCCGATCCGTACTCGGGCGATGACTTTGCGCGGGTCGTCGGGCGCGAGCTTGAGCTGGCTGACCTCGCCGACCTTGATGCCGCTGTACTGCACGGCGCCACCTTGCGAGAGCCCGGTGACGGCCTCGGTGAACACCACGTCGTACTCCTTGAACGCGCGGTCCTGGCTGGTCTTGGACAGCCACAGGACGAAGCCGGCGGCGAGCACGAACACGAGGATCGCGAAGGCGCCGATCAGTACATGATGCGCACGGGTTTCCATGTCAGTTCCTCTTCGCCGCCACGGCGGCGTGCTCGGCCGCGCGGCCGCGCGGCCCTTGGAAATAGTCGCGGATCCACGGTTCGTCCTGGCGCTCGACCTCGGCCAGCGGCGCGTTGATCAGCACGCGCTTGTTCGCCAGCACCGCCACGCGGTCGCAGATCGTGTAGAGCGTATCCAGGTCGTGGGTGATCAGGAACACGGTGAGGCCGAGGCTGTCGCGCAGGGTCAGGATCAGCTGGTCGAATGCGGCAGCGCCGATCGGGTCGAGGCCGGCGGTGGGCTCGTCCAGGAACAGGATGTCCGGATCCAGCGCCAGCGCGCGTGCCAGCGCCGCGCGCTTGACCATGCCGCCGGACAGCTCCGACGGAAACTTGGCACCGGCCTCGGGCGGCAGCCCGGCCAGGCCGATCTTCAGCGCCGCCAGCCGGTCGATCAGCGTGCGCGGCAGGCCGTGCCGCTCGACCAGCGGAACGGCGACGTTCTCGGCCACCGTCAGCGACGAGAACAGCGCACCGTTCTGGAACAGCACGCCGCACCGCTGCTCGATCGCCGCGCGGCGTTCCCCGCCGAGCGAGCCCATGTCCTCGCCGAACAGCTGCACGCGGCCGGCGCGTGGCCGGTTGAGGCCGATGATCGAGCGTAGCAGCACCGACTTGCCGCTGCCGGAGCCGCCGACCACGCCGATGATCTCGCCACGCCGGACGTCCAGGTCGAGGTTCTCGTGCACGACCTGTGCGCCGAACTGGTTGCGCAGACCGCGGACCTCGATGACCGTTTCGCTCACCAGCCGATCTCCATGAAGAAGATCGCCGCCAGCGCATCGACCAGGATCACCACGAAGATCGACTGCACGACGCTGGAGGTCGTATGCGCGCCGACCGATTCGGCACTGCCCGACACCTTGAAGCCTTCCAGGCAGCCGATCGCGGCGATCAGGAACGCGAACAGCGGCGCCTTGGCCATGCCGACCCAGAAGTGCTTGACCTGGGTCATCTCGTTGAGGCGGTGGACGAACATGCCCGGCGAGATGTCCAGCGTGTAGATGCACACCACCGCGCCGCCGACGATGCCGGCGACCATCGCCAGGAAGCTCAGCAGCGGCATCGAGATCAGCAGGGCCAGCACGCGCGGCAGGACCAGGACGTCCACCGGGGAGAGTCCCATCGTGCGGATCGCGTCGACTTCCTCGCGTGCCTTCATCGAGCCGATCTGCGCGGTGAAGGCACTGCCGGAGCGCCCGGCGATCATGATCGCGGTCAGCAGCACACCGAACTCGCGCAGGAACGAGTAGCTGATCAGCTCGACCGTGAACACGGTCGCGCCGAAGTCGCGCAGGATCGTCGCGCCGAGGAACGCGACCACCGCGCCGACCAGGAAGCTCAGCAGGGCGACGATCGGCACCGCGTTGAGGCCGGTCTGCTCGATGTGGAAGAACAGCGAGGTGACGCGCCAGCGCTGCGGCCGGACGATGCTCTGCGCGAGGCTGGCCAGGATCAGGCCGATGAAGCCGACCAGTTGCGCAAGGTCCCGCCAGAGGGTCTCGACCGCCTTGCCGGCATTGGCGAACAGCTCGATGACACTGTTGGGCGCGCGCGGCCGCGACGGGCGCGTGTGCATCGCCCGGACCACCGTATCGAGCAGGGCGCGCTGGCGCGCGCCCAGGCCGGCGAAGCGGTCGGCCGACCCGGTTTCGCCGCCGAGCTGCAACAGCAGGCTGGCGCCGGCGGTGTCGAGCCGGCCGATGCCGCTGGCGTCGAACACCGGTGTCGCGGCGGCGCGCCGCTGAAGCTGCTCGACCTGTGCGGCGAGGGCCGGCGCGCAGGCCAGCACCCAGTCGCCGGCCAGAGCGATCCGTGTTCCGTCGGGCGTGAGGGTGGCGGTGCCGGGCTGCATGCGCGAAGCCTAGCAGCTTGCGAAGTCGTCATGGATGCGGCCCGGGACGTCCCGTTCCGCTTCAGCTCAGCAGCATGCAGGCCAGTCCCGCCAGCGTGCAGGCGACGCCCGCCAGCCGGCGCCGATCCAACGGCTCGTGCAGGAACAGCCAGGCCAGCAGCACGATGAAGACCGACGAGGACTCGTTCAGGATCGAGGCGACCGAGGCATCGGTGAACTTGTAGCCGCCGAGCCAGAGGATCATCGACAGGTACTGGCCGAGGAAGGCCGCGGCGAGCAGCAGCCAGCCGTCCCGTCCGCGCAGCGAGAAGGCCCCGCGCGAAAGCGGTTCGCGACCGAGCGCGAACAGGCCCAGCATGCCGAGGATGGCCCCGACCAGGCGCAGCGCGACCACCCAGAGCAGGGGTTGCGTCTCCAGCGTGCGCTTGATCATCACGATCGCGATCGCCATCAGGGCGATCGCCGTCGCGCCGAGCGCGACGCCGCGACGCAGGGCGCGGCGATCGACCGGCCGGCCGGCGGCGTTCCCGCTGACCAGCAGCACGCCGGCCATCACCAGTACGAATCCGACGATCTGCAGGGCGCCCAGGCGCTCGCCCAGGAACACGAACGACAGCACGATGACCAGCGGGCTGTAGAGGTTGCCGATGACGCCCATGTGGCCGGCGCCGAGCGCGTTGAGCGCGCGGAAATACAGCGTGTCCGCCACGGCGATGCCGATCACGCCGGACAGCAGGGCCAGCGCGATCGCGCCCGTGGTGAGGCTGGGCCAGCGCAGACCCTCGACCAGCAGGACGGTCGGCACGACCATCGCGAAGACCAGCAGGTTCTTGAACAGGTTCAGCCACAGCGGGGGCAGGGTGCGCCCCAGCCGCGTGTAGATGACGACGCCGCCGGCCCAGGCCAGCGCGCTGCCGATTGAAAGTGCTTCGCCCAGCCCCATGTGCCCGCGCCGCGCCGCGCAAAAAGCGGCATTATGAATCAGTCGCATGTACCGAAACGGCCTGATGCCCGCCGAAGCAGCCCTCACTACCCGGATCGAGTTCGTCGTGGAACTGGCCCGGCGCCTGCACGAGTATGGGACGGCCGCCCCGCGCCTGGAGGACGCGATCAACCATGTCGCGGCGCGGCTGGGGCTGGACTGCAACATCCTTTCCACGCCGACCTCGATCGTGATGTCGTTCTCCGACCGGCAGCGGCCCGGCAGCCTCGCCGACGTGACCCAGGTCGTGCGGCTGTCGCCGGGCGAGGTCAATCTCGAGCGGCTCTGCGAGGTGGACGAGATCGCCGACCGCGTGATCGACGGGCAGGTCGACCTGGTCGAGGGGCGGCGACGCCTGCGCGACATCGGCGCGCTCCGGCCGTCGCTGCCGGCGAACCTGCTGCTGGTGGCGGCCTACGGCGTGGCGTCGGCCTGCGTGGCGATCATCCTGCGCACGGCCTGGCCGGCGGTCGCCACCGCCGGCCTGATCGGCCTGGCGACCGGCGCCATCGCGCTCGGCGCCGCCAGCCGGCCGAACATCGCCGCGGCCTTCGAGGCCATCTGCGCGCTGCTGGCGACCCTGGTCGCCACCGCGATCGCCGTCTATCTCGTGCCGATCGACGTCCGCGCCGTCGTCATCGCCAGCCTGATCGTCCTGCTGCCGGGGCTCTCGCTGACCACCGCGGTGCGCGAGCTCTCGAGCCAGCACCTGATTTCAGGCACCGCCCGCATGGCCGGGGCGATGGCGATCCTGCTCAAGCTCGCGTTCGGCGCGGTGGCGGCCACGCAGCTCGGTGCGCTGTTCGGCTGGATGCCGCCGCCGATGCCGGCTGCCTCGGTACCGGTATGGGCCGAATGGGCGGCGGTGGTGGCGGCGGGGCTGGCGTTCGCCGCGATGTTCCGCAGCCCCGGCCGGTACTACCCGGTGGTGATCGCGGCCGTGGTGCTCGGCTATGTCTGCACGCGGGTCGGCGGCATCTTCGTGTCGGCGCCGTTCGGCGTGTTCCTGGGCGGCCTGATGCTGGGCGCTGCCAGCAATGTCTTCGCACGCGTGTGGAAGCGGCCCGGGGCGCTCCTGCGCGAGCCGGGCATCATCTTGCTGGTCCCCGGCAGTGTCGGTTTCCGCACCCTGAGCTTCGTGCTCGAGCGCGACGTCATGCTCGGCCTCGACACGGCGGTGACGCTGTTGACGCTGTTGATCGCCCTGGTCGCCGGCCTGCTGTTCGGCGACCTGCTGGTACCGCCGCGCCGCAAGCTCTGAGGGCGCGCCGCCGGCCCGCGAAGGCGGGGCCGGCGGCGCGTTGCGGGCATCGTCAGAAGCGCAGGTTGGCCGACAGCCAGAAACTGCGCCGCTTGTCCTTGATGCGGTAGTCGTCCAGGCAGGTGTAGGCGTCCTGCAGCTCGGTCAGCTCACAGGTCTGCGCGATGAAGTCCTTGTCGAACAGGTTGTTGACGCGGCCGTTGATCGTCATCCAGTCGGTCGCCTTCCACGACGCGCCGAGGTGGAAGATCGCGTAGTCCTCGTAGTAGCTCTCCTTGCCGCTGGTGACGTTGTAGTCCCGATAGCGCTTGGAGCGGGCCTCGCCGATCAGCGCGAGGCTGACCGCATCGCTGAGCTGCCAGTCCAGCGTGCCGTTGAGCATGTGCTTGGCGGGATTGCCGGTGACCGGCCGGCCCTTCTGCGGCCCGCTCTTCTGCTCGGAGTCGGTGAAGGTGTAGTTGCCGCGCAGCGTGAAGCCGGCCGGCAGCTCGACGCGGCCCGCCAGCTCGACGCCGCGGCTTTCGGCGCGATCGATGTTGATGCTCTGGCTGAAGGTGGTGTAGCCCAGTTCCGCCCAGCCGGGCCCGATGTCCACGCAGTGCACGCCGGCCGGTGCCACCTCGCAGTTGGGCACGCTGTCGCCGGTGGCGATCTTGTCCTTGAACTTGCTGACGAAGACGGTCGCATTGAAGCTCAGGCCGGTGCCGCTGTCGTAGTAGGCCGCCAGCTCGGTGTTCGTGCTGGTCTCCGGCTGCAGGCCCGGCGAGCCGACGAACGGGCTGACGCCCTGGCCGCCGAACCCGGTGATGCCGGGAAACAGCTGGTTCGGCTTGGGCGTCTTGTAGCCGGTACTGACGCCGCCCTTGAGCGTCCAGTTGTCGGCGGCGTTCCAGACCAGGTAGCCGCGTGGGCTGAAATGGTCGCCGAAGATGTTGTGGTCGTCGTAGCGCAGGCCGAACGTCGCCGTCAGCCGGTCGGTGAGGCGCCAGTTGTCCTCGGCGAAGACCGCCCACTGCTTGTGCTTCTGCGTGGTGCCGTCACGGAAGCCGCCGCCGTCCATGCCGAAGGTGCCGTCTTCCATGTCGGTGTCGTTGTACTGGCCGCCGACCGTCAGCTGGTGATCGCCGAAGAGCATCTCGAGCTTGCTGTCGAGGATGGTGCCGTCGAGTTCGAGCACGCGGCGCTGGCGCGGCAGGAACGCCTCCAGTGCCGCCCGCTGTTCGGCGGTCAGGTCGCCCAGGCGCGCGTTGCCGCAGTACGGGTTCCCGCCGCCGGCGACGCAGGCGGCATTCCACAGCGCCTGCAGGTCGGCGCGCTCCTCGATCGTCAGCGGCAGCGAGCGGCCGAGGTTGTTGGTCTTGCTGCGGGTGATGCTGGTCTCGCTGGTGCCGAACGACCACCGGCCGACGTGGGTGAAGGCCAGCTGGTCGCGCTCGTAGCGCTGCTCCCGGGTATAGCCCACGCGGGGCTGGACCACGCGGCGGACGATCGTCGCGGGATTGTCGGAGCCGGGCGGGCGGGTCGGGTCGAAGTCGGGGTTCGGGATCGTCGCATTGCCGGTCCGCCACAGGCTCTCGATGCTGTCGAGCGTGCCGGTCTGGCCTTCGGAGTTGTCGTACTTCTGCCGCGCGACGTCGTAGTCGACCCACAGGTCGTGGTTCTCGCTCGGCGTGAACGAGAGTCGCAGGCCGCCGTTCCAGTTGGTGTTGGCCACCTGCTTGCCGCCGTCGCCGAAGCCGAGCGAGCGCTCCCACAGCGTGCCGTCCGGCAGCGGCAGCGGATCCCATTCCGGGTTCGAGGCCTGGCGCTTGTAGAGGCTGCCCCGCAGCGCCAGGCCGACCTTGCCGGGCACGATCGGGCCGTTGAGATACAGGTCGGTCGTGCGGTCGTTGCCGAACTGGTCGTCCTGCTGCCAGGTGCGGCCCTGGGTCAGCGAGCCGTGCCATTGCTGCGCGACCTTGCGCGTGATGATGTTGATGACGCCGCCCATCGCATCGGACCCGTACAGCGTGGACATCGGGCCGCGCACGACCTCGATGCGCTCGATGGAGTCCAGCGGCGGCAGGAAGCTGTACTGGCCACCGCCGAAGTTGTTCGGGTACAGGTCGCCGACATTGCTCTGGCGGCGGCCGTCGATCAGGACCAGCGTGTAGTCCGCGGGCATGCCGCGCATGCTGATCGACGCCATGCCGTTCTTGTCGGTCGACTCGCCGACGTCGATGCCTTCGATGTCGCGCAGCGCGTCGACCAGGCTGGTGTACGGGCGCTTGGCGAGCTCGGCGCGGCTGACCACGCTGACGCTGGCGGGCGCATCGGTGATCTTCTGCTCGAAGCCGGCCGCGGTGACGACCACCTGCTGCAGCTCGGTGGCATCCGCCTCGGCAGCGGGCTGCGCGGCCAGGTGCGGAGCCGCCAGACAGGCCACGACGGCCAGCGCCAGCAGGCATCGTGGCGGCAGGGCGGGCCGTGCTGCAGGAAGGTTCGGAACTGAAGAAGTCATCGTTGGATTCCGTTGGATGAAAGAAGGCGTGGCGACCGGCCGGTGTGCCGGGCGCATGCGCACGACGCCGGTGACGGGCGGCGCGAAGGGCGTCGGGCGGAGGGACGTGCCGGAGCGGATGACGGCCGTGTGCCGTCAGGGCATCCGGTCGAGGATGGGCTGGAGGGATCAGCGCGCTTGCGCGCTTCTCAGCCGAGCGGTGGTGCGCGGCCGCGGCAGGCCCGCAGGAAGCGGGATTCGCCGCGAAGGGGACCGGGCGTTGCCGGCCGATGCAGCTCGACCGGTACGACCGGCGGCCCTTGGCAGGCCATCGCCATGGCCGCAGCGGCAGGGTCGCGCTGCGGCGAGACGACGTCGGTTTCGACGCGCCGCCGCTTGCAGGGCTCCGCGTCGTGCTGGCCGGTGTCCGGCTCGGGTGCCTCGTCGGTCGGGGCCAGCAGCATGCGGGCCGGGCAGTCGATGTCGTCCGCTGCCGCGGGGTGATCGCCGTCGGCACCGGCCCACGCCGGCATCGATCCGCTCGACAACCCGCCGGTCAGCAGGAGCGAGAGAACCAGCAGGACGCGAAAACAGTGCCGGAACGGGACGATGGACACGAGAGCCGAATGAGGGGATGCGCTGCCGCGCAAAGCATGAGCGAAACAGAAATTCTAATGAGAGCCGTTAGCATTCGCAACTGTAGGGCCCGCCAGCGCGTGCGTAGGGGGATGATTCATTCTGAAAATGTTAATTGTTCATCCCGCTTTCACGACCGAGATCCCGCCATGACCCGCACGCATGCCGCAGTTCGCTCCCTCTCCGCTCTCGCCCTGGGCATCGGTGCCGTCCTGGCCGTGCCGGTGGTGCAGGCCGCGCCTTCGCAGGCGCTCGACCGCATCAGCATCTGGCTGGGTGGCTATCGCGCCGATGCCGACCTGGATCTGACCTTGCGCGAGAACCAGAGCGGTGCCGAGAGCGGCCGGCTCGACGTCGGCGACTTCAAGGACACCGTCGGCCGCGCGCGCCTGGACTTCCTGATCATGGATTCGCAGGGGTTCTCGTTCGACTACTACGGCCTCAAGCGCGATCGTTCGCTGACCCTGCTCGAGCCGTTCAGCTTCGGCGGTACCGATTTCGACGCCAATGCCGTGCTCGACACGCGCCTGCAGATGGACTTCGGCAACGCCGCGTACCGGTGGTGGTTCGGCGGGGAGCGGACGGTGTTCGGTTTCGGCCTCGGCGCGGCCTGGTATCGCCTCGACGCGCGTGTTCGCGGCGAAGCCACCTTCGACGGCCAGACCGCCATCGTCACCGAAGGCTACAAGGACGACGCGGTGGCACCGCTGGTGCAGCTGGGGTGGCGGCATGCGTTCTCCGACAACCTGCGCACCTACATCGACATCTCGGGCGTCAAGAAGAACGGCGGCTCCCTGGAGGGCCACATCTACAACGGTTCGCTGGGCGTGGAGTGGTTCCCGTGGCAGAACCTGGGCCTGGGCGCCGAGTACAGCGTGTCGCGGATCAAGCTCAACGGCAGCGAAGGCAGCCTCGACGCGACGGCCGACATCAAGCTCAACGGGCCATCGGCCTATCTGCGCCTGCGCTTCTGACGCCGCTCCCGCTGCCGGTCGCGCAGCGGCAGCGGCACGGCCGCGCCGGCCGTCGCCTCGGCCCTGTCAGCGCGGCAGGTCGCGAACCCAGTTGCCCTCGTAGCGCCAGCGCGTGGCGGGCGAGGGCTCTCCGGTTCCCGGCCAGAGCACCTCGGCCAGTCGCGGGATCCCGGCAGCGTCGACCGCTGCCAAGGTGCTGGCGCGGGTCCCGTAGTGCTCGCCCTGTACTAAGACCGGCGCCAGGCGCCGCTCCATCGCCAGGCCCACGCCGGTGTCGGGCAACTGTTCGTCCGGCGGCTGCCAGGTATCGGCCAGCAGGGCCAGCAGGGTGTCGTCGCTGCGATCGGCGCGCGCCACGGCTTCGGCGAAGCGCCGGCGCAGGCGTTCGGTCTTGGGCCATTGCGTGCCGAACCGGCCGTTGCTGACCACGTGCACGCCGGGCTCCAGCCGATGGATCGCCGCGCTGCCCCCGGCGAGCAGCCAGGCGCCCTCGGCGTCGCCGACGATGAGGTTGAACGGGCCGTAGGTTTCGATCTGCGCCCGCACCTGGGCGAGGAACGCATCCGGGGACACGCTGCCGCGGACGTAGTCGCCGACCAGCAGGCCGCGCGATCGCGGTGCCGTCGCCGGCAATCCGTTGCGCAGGTTGGTGACCGCGGCGTAGCGGCCGCCACCTTCGATGGCGAGCCACGAGCCGCCGGCGACCAGGTCACGCCCGCCGACCACCTCCGGCGTGTCCGTCCAGGGCGCGGCAGGCAGGGATGGGCGGCCGCGGAACTCGTCCCGGTTGCCGAGCAGCAGCAACGGGCTGGCCGGAACGTGCTGGACGGCGATCAGCAGCAGGCACATCGAGCCGGCCTAGCTGCCACCTTCGGGCACGGCGCGCAGCCGCTCTTCGAGCATGCCCACGCGCGGGTCGGCCGGGTTCAGCTTGCGCACCGATTCGAGCGCCCGCGTCGCATCGGTGCGCCGGCCTTCGGTGATGCGTGCGGTCGCCTCGTCGATGAAGGCGTTGACCAACTGCCCCTGCAGCGGCGCGATGGCCGGATCGGCCGGGGCAAGCTGGCGCAATACCTCCCACTCGTCGCGGGCCTCCAGCAGCTGGCCGGCCTGCAGGTGCTGGGCGAACAGCTCGCGTGCTCGGACCGACAGCGCCGACAGGCCGCGTTGCGCCTCGGCATTGTTGCGGTCGATCGCCAGTGCCGCGCGGTACTTGTCATAGG
The DNA here is from genome assembly GCF_001632775.1 of Dokdonella koreensis DS-123. NCBI lineage: Bacteria > Pseudomonadati > Pseudomonadota > Gammaproteobacteria > Lysobacterales > Rhodanobacteraceae > Dokdonella > Dokdonella koreensis. The sequence goes on along the minus strand of NZ_CP015249.1, from coordinate 3,567,332 downwards.
CGCTGACGCCGGGCGGGACCAGCAGCCGCCCGGCAGCCGCGGCTTCGCCGGCTTCGCTGACCAGGGTGCGGACGCGTTCCTGGGCGGCGACCGTCAGCGGCGCCTGTGCCCGGTCGATCGCCAGGCGTTCGCGCAGCTCGCGCAAGCGGTTGCGCGCCCCGGCCGTGGCGGGAAGGCCCGGCGCGATGCGCTCGGCCTCCGCCAGCAGGCGATCGGCGCGTTCGGAATTGCTGTCCTCGATGGCCGCCTCGGCCTGGATGACCAGGGTCTGGGCGGATTTGCGCAAGCCGTCGCTGGCCGCAGCGTCGGTGGGCCGCCGCGCGAGCACGGACTGGAACAGCGTGACCGCGTTGTCGCCGGCGCCGGCGACCTGGCCGGCCCGCAACTGCGCCTGGGCCTGGGCCAACGTCCGATCGATCTCGGCTTGTGCCGCTTCGCGCGCCTGGGTCAGCTGGCCCTGGAGCTCGGGCAGGCCCGGGTAGTCCGGCAGTACCTCGCCGAGCTCGCCGATGCGGCTGGCCGCCGCGCTGGCATCGGATTCGGCCAGTGCCTTGCGCGCTGCGGCTGCCAGTGCATCGGCCGCCTTGCGCAGCCCCGCCTTCGCCAGCGCGTTGTCGGCATCGGCGGCCAGGATGCGGCGATACTGGTCCACGGCGCCTTCGGGCCCGACGATGCGCCCGGCGTCGAGCGCCGCCTGTGCCTGGCCGAACAGGACCTCGATCTCGGTGCCGCGCGACTCGAGCCGGCCCAGCTGGCGATCCAGGTCTTCGACCGCGGTGCCGCCGCCGAGCAGTTCACGGGCCGCCGAGATCGACTCGCGCGCGACGCCGAGGTCGCCGCGCCCGAGCGCATCGCGGGCGCGTTCGAGCAGGCGGTTGCCGACGTTGCGCAGACCGTTGCGGGCGATGTCGTTGTCCGGCTCGCTCGAACGCGCACCCTCGAACAGTTCGCGCGCGCTGTCCGCGCTGCCGCTCAGGCGGCCCGCCTCCAGGGCGTGCTGCGCGCGCGCCAGCGTGTCGTTGAGCTCGGTGTTCGGCAGCAGCGTGCGCAGCCGGTCCTGGTAGTTCCAGGCGCCGAAGCCGGCGGCGGCCAGGACCAGTCCTGCCACGGCCAGCCCGACCAGGTTGCGCCGAAAGGGTGCACGCGGCGGCGGGGTGGCCGTGCGGGATGCGCGCGCCGGCCCGTTGGCCATCGCCACGATGTCGTCGAACCGGCCCATGCTCGGCTCGGAGCGCTGCCGCTCGGGCGATTCGCCCGGCAGCGCGAAGGTGACGCCTTCCGGCGACGACGGCGATACCCGCGTTTCCGGCCTGCGTGCTTGCCGGCGGACTTCGCGGGGCTGGATGTCGGGCAACTGGGGCCACTCGCCGCTGGCCGCCCGCTGCTCGATCGCGCTGATCGCCGCCGCGACCTCGCGCCCGCTCTGGAAGCGATGCTCGGGTTCCTTCGCCAGCAGCTGCTCGACCAGCGGCTGGAGCGGCGTCAGCGGCTCGGGCAGGGTCGGGATCGGCTGGGTGATGTGCATGATGCCGACCGCCAGCGAATCGTCGGCATGGTAGGGAACGCGTCCGACCAGCATCTCGTAGAGCACGATGCCGAGCGCGTAGAGGTCCGAGCGGCCGTCGATCTGCCGGCCACGCGCCTGCTCGGGGCTCATGTAGTGCGGCGTGCCGACGACCGCGCCGGTCTTGGTCATCCGCGTGACCGTGTCGCTGGCGCGGGCGATGCCGAAGTCGGTCAGGACGCTCGAGTCGTCGTCGCGCAGGAGGATGTTGTCCGGCTTGACGTCACGATGGACGAAGCCCTTCTCGTGCGCGTAGTTCAGGGCGCCGGCGATTTCGCGGACGGTGCGCAGCGCGAACGAAACCGGCCGCGGATGGCCGTCCTTCAGCAGGACCGGCCCGCCGGCCAGGTACTCCATCGCGATGTAGTGGTAGTCCCCGGCCCGGCCCACGTCGTGAACACCGACGACGTGCCGATGATGCAGCCGCGCGGCGATCTTCGCCTCGCGAAGAAAGCGCTCGCCGAAGTTGGGGTCGATCAGCAGCGCCGGCGACATCACCTTGAGCGCGACCTCGCGGTCGACCGATTCCTGGATCGCCAGATAGACCGTGGCCATGCCCCCTCGGCCGAGCTGGCGCAACAGGCGGTAGCCGGGTATCTCGATCACGTGGGCATCATGTCCGCGGCAATGTGGCGGGCGCCGGCGGCGCCCGGTCTTGGCCGTGAAGCATAGCAGCCGGCCGCATTTCAGACGATGCGGCGCGCCTCTACGACGTTGGGCAGGGCCAGCAGCCGGTCGAGCAAGGTGCTCAGCTGCCCGAAATCCGCCACCCGGAGGCCGAGGTTCATCTCGGCGATGCCGCGTGCCTCGTCGAGCCGGGAGTGGATGCCGAGCAGGTGGACCTTGGCGGCGGCGACCGCCGCGGTGACGTCCTTCAGCAGGTCCTTGCGGTCGTAGCCGCGCAGCAGCACGTCGACCTCGTAGGACTGCGAGCCGGTTCCCCATTCCACCTCGATCAGCCGCGAACCGTCACGGGCGCGCAGCCGCGCGAGCTGCGGGCAGTCGCTGCGATGCACGCTGACGCCGCGGCCACGGGTGATGAAGCCGGTGATCGGATCGCCCGGCAGCGGCTGGCAGCAGCGCGCCAGTGCGGTCAGCAGGTTGCCGACGCCTTCGACGATGAGGTTGCCGCGGGTTTCCCTGGCCGGTTCCTTGGGCGCCGGTGGCGGACTGGACACCGGCGGCGGCGCGGATCGTTCGTGCAGGATGCGGGCGATGTGGCCGGGGGTGACGTCGCCGAGCGCGAGCGCCTCGTGCAGCTCGTCCTGCGACTTGAACTTGAACAGCGCCGGCAGCTCGTCGAGATGGACATGGGACAGGCCGACCCGCTTCAGTTCGCGTTCGAGCAGCGCCCGGCCCGCCGCGACGTTCTGGGCGAGGTCGATGCGCTTGAACCAGGCGCGGACCTTCTCGCGCGCCCGGTGGGTGGTGAGGTAGCCGGTGTGCGCGGACAGCCAGTCTCGCCGCGGTTCGGCGACCTTGCCGGTCAGGATCTCGATGCGGTCCCCGGTTTCCGGCGGATGGTTGAGCGGAACGATGCGGCCGTTGACCTTGGCGCCACGGCAGCGATGCCCGACATCGGTGTGCACGTGGTACGCGAAGTCGAGCACGGTGGCACCCCGCGGCAGGTCCTTGACCTCGCCCTTCGGGGTAAGCAGGTAGACGCGATCGTCCATGATGTCGGTGCGGAACCCGGCCATCAGCGCGTCGTCGTCGTGTTCGTCGCGGCTTTCGAGCAGCTGGCGCATCCAGGCGACCTTGCGCTCGAAGCTGGCGTCGCCGCCGCCGCCTTCCTTGTAGCGCCAGTGGGCCGCCACGCCGAGCTCGGCCTGCGCGTGCATGTCGGGCGTGCGGATCTGCACCTCCAGCGGGCGCCCCTGCGGACCGATCACCGCCGTGTGCAGCGACTGGTAGTTGTTGCCCTTGGGGTTGGCGATGTAGTCGTCGAACTCGCCGGGAATGAACGACCAGAGCGCATGCACGGCGCCCAGCGCGAGGTAGCAGGCGGGCACGTCCGCGACCAGGACGCGCAGCGCGCGGACGTCGTAGAGCTCGGAGAACTCGACTCCCTTGCGCTGCATCTTCCGCCAGATCGAATAGATGTGCTTCGGCCGGCCGGAAATCTGCGCCGAGATGCCGGCCTGGCCAAGGGCGGTTTCCAGTTGTTCGCGTGCCTGCCGGATCCAGACCTCGCGATCGTTGCGCCGTTCGTCGAGCAGGCGGGCGATGCGCTTGTAGGTCTCCGGCTGCAGGTAGCGGAACGCGAGGTCCTCCAGCTCCCACTTCAGCTGCCAGATGCCGAGGCGATTGGCCAGCGGCGCATGGATGTCGAACGTCAGTTGCGCGAGCGCGCGGCGCCGCGGCTCGGGCCAGTCGGCCGCCTGCTGCAATCGCGCCGCCTGGCGCGCCAGCAGGATGAAGACGACGCGCAGGTCGCGGATGATCGCCAGCAGCAGCCGGCGCAGCCCCTCGGCGCCGCCGCTGACGCCGCCGGCATGCAACTGCCAGATCCGTTCGGCCGCCTGCTGCCCGTCGAGCAGTTCGCGGACCGCCACCGGAAAAGTGGCGAGGTCCTTCGCGGAGGGCGCGAGGTCGGCCAGCACCATCGCGTGCAGGATGCAGGCGGCGGCCGCATCGGCTCCGACATCGAGCTGGTCGAGCCGCCGCAGCGTGGCCGTCAGCTCCGGGCCTGCGCCCAGGCTCCAGCGCTCGCTTGCGGCGGCGTCCTGGGTCAGGGCGGCTTCGAGCAGGCGCGCCGCGCGAGCCGCTTCGCCTGGCAGCGATTCGGCCGCTGGTAGAGAAGGTGCGGTCGCTTGTTTCACGGCGTGGAGGTTCGAGACGAGATCCGAAACGAAAAGAGCGCCCATCAAGGGCGCTCTCGGTCCGATTGAGGCCTTGGGTGGACGAAGGCGAGACTACTGCGGCGGTACGCTGAAGACGACGTTGTCGCCGACGAAGAGGTCCGCCTTGGGCGCGCGCGGATCGACGAACACCGCCGCACCGGCGAGCGGCGCGGAACCCAGGGGCTGCGTGCCCTGGACGACGCGGTGGACGATGATGAAGCGCCGCTTCGGTGCGCTGTCCAGGTAATAGGAGAACTCGATGTTGCCGGTGGTCACCGGCGCGTTCGGGCAGAGGGTGCGCAGGTCGAGGTTGCCCGACGGGAGCTGGTCCAGCTCGCAGGACCAGGCCACGTTGCCGAGCCGCGTCGCGTCGTAGGCGTCCCTGACGCGCATGTTGACGTTCGGATTGGTGCTGTTGATCCGGTTCTGGCCGTAGACCTCGAACATGTACATGTACACCCACATGCCACCGTTGGTATAGGTCTGGGTCAGCATCCTCGGCGCATAGGTGCCGGACGAGGTCAGCCCGGTCACGGACGCCACGACGTTCTCGGTCGTGCCGTAAGGGTTGGCGGGCAGGGCCAGCTCGAACGCGTCATAGAACAAGCCGCCCTGGAACGGCGACATGGTCCAGCCCTGTGCGCTGGCGGCGTGGCAGACCAGCGAAGAGGTTCCGCCGAGACCAGTGTTGTTGATGCGCAACTGGTTGCCGCCGGCGCCGTAGGTGAAGCTGTTGACGTCCTTCGCCGTCGGCAACGCCCATCCACCGTACTCGGGGGTGAGCGTGATCGCGGTGAACTGCGGACTCTGATTCGGCGCCAATGGGTTGGCGCAGAGCAGGAAGCCGCTGGTAGGGACGCGCAGCTCGATGGTGCCGTTGCCACTGGCATAGCTCATGCCCGGCGCCGTGATCGTCATTGGCGGCAGATCCTTGACGAGGACCGAGGTCTGTGCGGAGGCTGCCGTGCACAGGAACGTGGCACCGGCGAGGACGATCAAGCTTGTTACGGACTTCGATGAAAACATTCAGGCGGGTCTCTGGCAGCGGGAGCACAAGGCACATCTCTAGCCGTCACGGGCAGCCGTAACGGCAACGAACGAACGGGGCTGTCACGCCATGGAGTTTCCCCAAGCCGGTCGCGCACCCATGTACCGCGTGAGCACGGTTGGCGCCATGCTACACTCGCGATCGGGGCAAGTGTAACGCCTTGTTTTGTCTGCTGCATCTGTTAAGTTCCCATTTTGAACGCGACCCCTGCCGCTTTTTCATCCCTCCGGCCTCGTCCGTCGATCGAACCCATGCGTCCAATTCGTATACTTCTGTGTCTGGCTTTTGCGTCGTTTGCGGCCGCCGCCGGCGCTCAGTCCGCGTTTTCCTCGCTCGAGGAACGCATGTCCCAGGGCGATTTCAGCGCCGCGGGCCTCGACAAGCTTTCCCCGGAGGAGCTGAAGTTCCTGAACGACTGGCTCCGCCGGCAGGGAGCCAGCATTCCCGAGACCGTCGTCGGCCGTCCCGCGGCCTCGCGCTACTTCTATCCGGAAGGCACCCAGCGCGAAGCGGTGACCAGCCGGATTGCCGGCGACTTCACCGGCTGGCGCGGCAATACGGTGTTCAAGCTCGAGAACGGCCAGGAATGGCAGCAGGTGCAGACCGGGTTGAACGACATCAGCCTGTCCTCCCCGGCCGTCAAGATCCAGCCGATGATGTTCGGCAGCTGGCTGATGGAAGTGGAAGGCTGCGATTGCCGGCTGCGGGTGCGTCGCATCCGCTGACCGGCTGACCGGTCGACCTTCACCGGCGCCCGCGCGGCGCCCGGTGTGCCTACGAGGGCAGGGCGGCCACGGCCTTGGCCAGCCGTTTCGGAGACACCGGTTCGGCGGTCTTCAGCTCCTGCGCGAACACCGAGACGCGCAGCTCCTCGACCAGCCAGCGCAGTTCTTCCAGCGCCGCCGCCTCGACACCGCTGGCGCGGCGCTTGAGGTACTCGCGCCAGTAGAGCTGGACGCCCAGCATGCGTCCCTGGTCGCGTGCAGGATCCTGGCGCAGACGTTCGGCGCGCAGGCGCATCGCCTGCAGGTAGCGTGGGTAGTGCGCCAGCCGTGCCGGCGCCACCTCGCGCAGGAAGCCCGGAAAGACCAGCTCCGCCAGTTGCTCGCGCAGGTCGTCGTAGTTGGCGCGGGCGAAGCCGACGATCGGCGGCTCCATCCACGGTGCCAGGGCTGCATGGGCCTCGATGATCGCCTCGGCGCGCTTGAGGCCGGCGACGGCGGCTGGGAACAGGTCGTGCGCCACGCCGGCGCGCAGTCGCTCGAACGCCGCACGGTCGCGGACCGCCAGGTCGCGATCGGCCAGGACCTGGACCAGTGCGGCCTCGACCAGGTCAGTGCGCAGGCCGTCGGCGCTGCCCAGCGGCGCCCACTTGAGGGCGACCTTGCCGTTCAACGGAAGCTGCCGGCGTGCGTGCTTGAGCTCGCCGGCCAGGCTGCGCCGCAGCAGGCGCTCGACGCCGCGACGGTGCTCGGCGAGGGCTTCGTCGCGGCGCTCGAAGACGCGCAAGGCGACGCTTTCGCCGAGGTCGACCAGGGCGGGGAATGCATCGAGCCCGGCGGGCGAGGTGACGCGCTCGGGGAGCGTGTCGAAATCGAATTCGGCGACGTCCTCGCGGGTCAGGTCGGCATCGGCCTGTTGCGAGAACGCAGCGCGGGCCGCGCCGCTCCATTGCCGCTGGATCGCCGCCAGATCACGCCCCTCGGCCAGCGTGCGTCCGTCCGTGTCGTAGACGCGGAAGCGCATCGAAAGATGCGCGGGCAGGCTGGCGCCGCCGAAAGCGCCGGCATCGATCTCGACGCCGGTGACGCGGCGCAGATAGGCCGCCAGTACGCCAGCCAGCGGCGCATCGCGGGGTGGCTCGGCTTCCACGAAGGCACGTGCGAAGTCCGGCGCCGGCACGAAGTTCCGGCGCAGCGGCTTGGGCAGCCCGCGGATCAGCTCGGCCACCTTCTCGGCCAGCAGGCCCGGGACCAGCCATTCGCAGCAGGCGGCCGGCAGCGCATTGACCAGGGCCAGCGGGACGTTGAGGGTGACGCCGTCAGCCGGATCACCGGGGACGAAGCGGTAGTCGTAGCGCAGCGCGTGCGCGGCGACCTCCACCTTGGCCGGAAAATCGCGGGCGGCCAGGCCGCCGCCACCGGCCATGACGTCGGCCAGCGACCACCGCAGGGCCGCCTGTTCGGCCGGTGACGCGCGCCGGTACCAGGCGTCGAGGGCGGCAGCGGTGTGGATGTCGGCGGGCAGCCGGCCGTCGAAGAACCCGGCCAGCTCGTCCTCCGACCGGAGCAGTCCGCTGCGGCGCTGCTTGGCCTCGATGTCACGGGCCTCGGCCAGCACGCGCGCATTGGCGCGGACGAAGTCGGCGCGGGCGTCGATCTCGCCTCTCGCCAGCGCCTCGCGCAGAAAGATCGCGTGCGCCTGGGCGGGGTCCTGCGTGCCGAACTGCACCGCGCGCTTCTCCACCAGCGTCAGGCCGAACAGCGTGACCTGCTCGTAGGCGACGACCGCCCCGCGCTTGCGCGACCAGTGCGCATCACGCCAGGCGCGCCGCACCAGGTGGGCGGCCTGCTGTTCGATCCAGGCCGGGTCCACGCGCGCGCAGTTCATCGCGTAGACCTTGGCGATATCGAGGATCTGGCCGGCCAGCACCCACTGCGGCGGCGACTTGGCCAGTGCCGAGCCCGGGAAGATCGAAAACTTGCGCTCGCGCGTTCCGCGGTACTGCCCGCGCTCGTCCTTGACGCCGACCTGGGTCGGCCAGCCCGACAGCAGGCAGCGGTGAATCGCTTCGTACGGGTCGGCGGCAGCGCCCGCGGGGGCGGTGGCGGTTCCGCGCCGGAGCGCCGCTCGTCGGGCGGTCGCCGATGGGACGCCGCCGCCGGGGGCGGGGAGGGTCCGTCGAGCTGCCAGCCCAGGCCGCCGGCGATGACCAGCAGTTGCCGGTGCAGCTCGCGCCATTCGCGCATCCGCAGGAACGACAGGAAATGGCTCGAGCACCAGTCGCGCAGCTTCGATTGCGTGAGTTCCTCGTGGGCCGTGCTGTAGGCGGTCCACAGCTTGAGCACGCCGAGGAAATCGGACTTGGGCTCGGCGAACCGGGCGTGCGCGGCATCGGCTTGCGGACGCGCATCGGCCGGTCGCTCGCGCGGGTCCTGGATGCTCAGGAACGCGGCCAGGATCAGCAGGTCGCGAAGCACGCCGCGCGCGTTGGCCTCGATCAGCATGCGGCCCAGCGCGACGTCGACGGGGATCTGCGCCAGTGTCCGGCCGACGGCGGTGAGCCGGCGCTGCTCGTCGATCGCGCCCAGCTCGGACAGGTGGCGGTAGCCGTCGCCGATCGCGCGCTCGACCGGCGCCTGCACGAACGGAAACTCGGCGACGTCGCCGAGCTTCAGGCTCAGCATGCGCAGGATCACGCCGGACAGCGAGGAGCGGAGGATCTCCGGGTCGGTATAGCGCGGCCGTGCGGCGAAATCGTCCTCGGCGTAGAGGCGATAGCACACGCCGGGGCCGACGCGTCCGCAGCGGCCCTTGCGCTGCTCGGCCGCCGCCTGCGAGATCGGCTCGATGTGCAGCCGCTCCAGTTGCGTGCGCGTACCATAGCGCTTGACGCGCGCGGTGCCGGTATCGACGACGTAGCGGATGCGGGGAACCGTCAACGAGGTCTCGGCGACGTTGGTCGCCAGCACGATGCGGCGCGGCGCGCCCGGCTTGAACACGCGATCCTGTTCCTGCGCCGACAGGCGGGCATACAAGGCCATGATCTCGGTCGCCCGGTACGTTCGCCGCGACAGCGCCAGGTGGGCGTCGCGGATCTCGCGTTCGCCCGGCAGGAACACCAGGATGTCGCCACGCGGATCCTCGGCCGTGATCTCGTCGACCGCCGTAGCGATCTGCTCGGCCAGGCCGGCCTCGCCGCGTTCCGGCGGCGGCCGCCAGCGTACCTCGACCGGGAATGCGCGCCCCTCGACCGTCACCACCGGCGCACCGTCGAAGTGCTCGGCGAAGCGGGCGGTATCGATCGTCGCCGAGGTGACGATCAGCTTCAGGTCCGGCCGCCGCGCCAGCAGGCGCTTGAGGTAGCCGAGCAGGAAATCGATGTTGAGGCTGCGCTCGTGGGCCTCGTCGAGGATCAGCGTGTCGTAGGCGCTCAGCCACGGATCGGACTGCGTCTCGGCGAGCAGGATGCCGTCGGTCATGAATTTGACCAGCGCCTGGTCGGACGTCTGGTCGGTGAAGCGCACCTGGAAGCCGACGAGGCCACCGACCTCGCTGCCGAGCTCGGACGCCACGCGCCGCGCCACCGTGCGCGCGGCGATCCGGCGCGGCTGGGTGCAGCCGATCAGCCCGGCGGTTCCGCGCCCGGCGGCCAGGCAGAGCTTGGGCAACTGGGTCGTCTTGCCCGAGCCGGTTTCGCCGGCCAGGATCACTACCGGATAGCGGCGGATCAGATCGACGATCGCATCGCCCTGGGCGGCGATCGGCAACGTTTCGTCGATGCGGATCGGCGGGACGCGCGCGGCCCGCGCCGCCACGCGCGCGCGCGAGGTCGCCACCGCCTCGGCGAGTGCGGCCAGCGCCGGGCCGGCCGGTGCGGAAGGCTGCTGGCCCTGGGCAGAGGCCAGCTTGCGCCAGCGTCCGATGAGCCGGCCGCGGTCTCGCGACTGCACGCCGTCGAGCAGGGTCCTGATGTCGGAAAGGTCGTTCATCGCTTCTCGCACGCCGGGCGGCGCGTCTTGCTGTGCAGTCGGAGCAGGCCAGGAACCCCGGCGTGGGATGGGTTGTGCCGCCGCAGCGCCCTTGCAAGGGGCGCTGTCGCCGGAGCCCGTCCCGGCGGTGGCGCACTCATTCCGGATCCATGGCACGGCCAATGATAGCGGGCCACTATGGGAGCGATCCAAGCCACCAATTTCCTTCGGTCACGGGACAGGTCCACAATGCAGGCGGTTTTCCACACCCGGAGGAGACGATGGCCATCGATATCGGTATCGACCAGAAGGATCGCAAGAAGATCGCCGACGGCTTGTCCAAGCTGCTGGCGGACACCTACACGCTGTACCTGAAGACGCACAGCTTTCACTGGAACATCACCGGCTCGATGTTCAACAGCCTGCACACGATGTTCGAGACGCAGTACAACGAGCTGTGGAGCGCCGCCGACGTCATCGCCGAGCGCATCCGCTCGCTGGATTTCCCGGCGCCCGGATCGTACTCGCAGTTCGTGAAGCTCGCGGCGATCAAGGAAGAGCCGGGCGTCCCGGACTGGCGCGGCATGGTCGAGCAGCTCGTCGACGGCCACGAGACGGCGGCCCGTACCGGCCGCGCCGTGTTCAAGGTGGCCGACAAGGCGGACGACCAGCCGACCGCGGACCTGGTCACGCAGCGGCTCGAGGCGCACGAGAAGACCGCCTGGATGCTGCGCTCGCTGCTCAAGTAGCCAATCGGGCCGGCGGGCGTGTCGTCCGCCGGCCGTCATTCAGCCCGCCGGTTCGAACCGCAGTCCGCCGGCGATCGGCACCGCCAGGTAGTGGTCGGCGAGCAGGAACGCGAACAGCACCATCAGGTAGACGATCGAGTAGTTGAACGTCTTCATCGCGAAGAACTCGTCCGGTGGGTTCAGCAGCACGATCGCGTGCCAGAGGAAGCCGGCGCCGAGCACCAGGGCGCCGCCGAGGTAGAACAGGCCGCTCATGCCGGTCAGGTACGGCAGCACCGTGACCAGGATCAGCAGGATCGTGTAGGCCAGCACGTGCCAGCGCGTGTAGACCACGCCATGGGTCACCGGCAGCATCGGCACCTGCGCCCGGGAGTAGTCGTCGCGGCGGAAGATCGCCAGCGCCCAGAAATGCGGCGGCGTCCAGATGAAGATGATCAGGAACAGCAGCAGCGCATAGGGGTGCACTTCGCCGGTCACCGCGGCCCAGCCCAGGACCGGAGGCGCGGCACCGGCGGCGCCGCCGATGACGATGTTCTGCGGCGTGGCGCGCTTGAGGTAGGCGGTATAGACCACCGCGTATCCGATCAGCGAGGCAAACGTCAGCGCGGCGGTCAGCGGGTTGACCAGGGCGATCAGGATCGCCATCGACAGCGTTCCCAGCGCAACGGCGAAGGCCAGCACCTGTGCCGGCGTCAGCGCGCCGGTCGCCAGGGGGCGGTGGGCGGTGCGCGCCATCAGGCGGTCGATGCGCTGGTCGATCAGGTGATTGATCGCGGCGGCCGATGCGGCCGCCAGCCAGATGCCGATGAAGCCGGCCACCGACTGGCGCAGCGGCGGCAGGCCGGGAACCGCCAGGAACATGCCGATGACCGCAGTGAACACGATCAGCGCGACCACGCGCGGCTTGGTCAGCTCCAGGTATTGGCGGGCGAGGCTGGGCATGCGGATGATCGCGAACGGGAGTGCGGGATGGGGCGGCTCAGGCGGCGGACGCAGGCGACTCGCGCGTGCGCACCAGCAGCGCCAGCAGCGAGAGCAGCAGCAGGGCCGCCACGCCATTGTGCGCCGTTGCGACCGGCAGCGGCAGGTCCAGCAGGACATTGCCGATACCGAGCGCGACCTGCAGGCACAGCAGGCCGCCGACGATCAGGCCCAGCCGGCGCTCGCCGCGGCGTACCGCCAGCCACGCCGTGGCGCCGACATGACCGAGCACGATCAAGGCGCCGATGCGGTGGGTCATCTGGATCGCCGTGCGCGCCGGCCCGTCGAGGATGCCGCCTTCGTAGTTGACGCCGATGCCGCGCCACAGGACGAAACCTTCCCTGAAATCCATCGGCGGCCACCAGCGGCCCTGGCAGGTCGGGAAGTCCAGGCCGCACGAGAGCGCGGCGTAGTTGGCGCTGACCCAGCCGCCCAGCGCGATCTGCGCCGCCAGCAGCACCAGGCCCACGACGACCATCGGCCGCAGCTGCCGTAGCGCCGCCGACGGGGAGGCGGTCCGCGAGACGGCGAGGGCCACGTAGCCGAGCAGGACCAGGGTCAGCAGGCCGCCGAGCAGGTGGGCCATGACGATGACCGGCTTCAGCAGCCAGGTCACCGTCCACATGCCGAGCATGGCCTGGAAGATGATGACCGAGAACGCGACGATGGCGATCCGCCACGGCGCCGGCCGCTCCAGCCGCCAGGCGGCGAGCAGCGGCAGGGCCATGCCGAGCGCCGCCAGCCAGCCGGACAGTTCCACCGCGCCCTGCATGTAGGCGCGTACCGCACAGGCCGCGGCCAGCGCCGCGATGCCGAGAACGGCCACCAGCCGCCACCGCCGCCACGCCGCGACGACCGCCAGGCCGAGCACCAGCAAGCCCAGCGTGCCGGCGATCATCCGGTGGACCTGTTCGCGCCAGGCACGATGCGTCTCGACCGGCCGGTCGAAATTCGCGTTCGCATGGGCGATCTCGTGCTCGTGGCCGGGCCAGGTCGCCTTGCCGTAGCAGGTCGGCCAGTCCGGGCAGGACAGGCCGGCGTTGGAAAGACGCACGAACGCGCCGAACACGATCACGCACAGCGCGAACACGGTGGCGGTCCAGGCGAGGCGGCGCAGCAGGAGGGAGGAGGGCATGTCAGTGCTGGGAGCGAATCAGGCGGGAGAGATCCTTGCGCAGGCCGGTGCCGTCGTAGCCGGCCTTGTAGCGCAGTGCATAGAAGCCGGAGGGGTCGACCAGGGCGGCGGCGACGTCGTCCGGGCCCGGCCGCAGCTCCGCGAACACGGCGTCCGGGTCGCTGCCGGCCATCATCGGTGCCAGCGCGGCGAGCTGATCCGGCGCGAGGGCGGTGTCGAGCACGACCAGGCGCAGGCGCGGGGCATTCTGGTTCAGCGTCAGCCGCGCGCGCCGCAGCTCGTCGAGCCGTTCGAGGCAGTGCCCGGCGCAGGCCGGCCCGGGAACCGCGAGCAGCGTCCAGTGATCGAGCTCGGGTTCCTTCCAGATCAGCGTGGCACCGTCGGCGAGCGTGATCGGATGCCCGCTGATGTCGCGGGCCGGCGTCAGCAGCTCGCCGTGGTTGCGCGTGTGCGACGGCTTCCAGCCGGACAGGAACAGCGCGTAGGAGCCGACGACCGGCACCACGAACAGGGCGGCGATCACGGTCAGCGCCAGGCGCTTGCGCCGTCTGGCCTCGGTCGGAGTAGCGTTCATGAAGATTCCTTGCGCCAGTGCAGGAGGGTGAAGATCGCCAGCGCAGCGACCACGAACGAGAACCACTGGAAGGCGTAGCCGCGATGCCGCTCGGGCGGCATCAGCTCCGGTGTCCAGATGCGCTCGAAGCCGCTGGCGGGATCGGGATCAAGCAGCAGCACGCGATCGTCGAGGGCGCGCCCGATGTCGGCCGCGATCTCGTCGGTGTCGAGGTAGATCGTCTTCTTGGGCCAGGTGGTCTGCCCCGGAAGCGCGTTGCCGCCCAGCCGCAGCCCGCTGCCGGGAACCGGAGCGTACAGCCCGGAGAGCGCGACCGGACCGGTTTCGGCGGCGGGAACCGGCATTTCCCGGTCTTCGCGGCGCGGCAGAAAGCCGCGGTTGACCAGCAGGGCGGGGCCGCCGCCGAGCGGCTCGAACACACCGTAGAGGATCACGCCGGTGCGCTGGCCGCGGATCTGGTCGTCGAGCAGGTAGGCGTGCGCCGTATCGAAACGGCCCTCCACGCGCACATGCGGAAAGTGCTGCGTGCTCGCGGTCCTGCGTGCTTCGGAGAGGCTAACGGGTGCGGTCTGCGCCGTTCGCGCGAAGGCGGCCAGCAGCTGTTCTTTTTCGGCGGCGCGGCGCAGCTGCCAGCTGCCGAGACTCGAGAACAGGGCGACGCCGCAGAGCGTGAGCGCCACGGCGAACCAGCCCGGACGGTGCCAGCGCCTGTTCACGGCAGGACTATACTGCGAGCGTTAGGGGACAGCGTCTGTCCCGTGGAACCCATGCACATGCTATTTGCCAAGATCGTGATCGTCGTCGCGCTGGCCGCGATCGTCTGGAACCTCGGCGCCGGCCTGTACTACATGATGACCGACAAGAGCGGCAGCGATCGCGTCGTCAAGGCGCTGACGCGCCGGATCGCCCTTTCCGTCGGGCTGATCGTGGTGGTCGCGATTCTGATCCTGACCGGGGTCATCCAGCCGCACGGCATCTGAGACGGTGGCGCCCGCCGCCCCGAAGGCGCGGCGGGCGCGGTGTGCCGGTCAGAGAACGTAGACGAACAGGAACAGGCCGAGCCAGACCACGTCGACGAAGTGCCAGTACCAGGCCACCGCTTCGAAGCCGAAGTGGTTGTCGCGGGTGAAATGGCCGCGTGCGCAGCGGAACCAGATGACCGTCAGCATGATCGCGCCGAGCGTGACGTGCAGGCCGTGGAAGCCGGTCAGCATGAAGAACGTCGAGCCGTAGACGCCGCTGCCCAGGGTCAGGTTGAGGTGCTGGTAGGCCTCGATGTACTCGTGGGCCTGGTAGTAGAGGAACACGGCGCCGAGCACGACGGTGGCCGCCAGCCAGACCAGCAGCGACTTGCGGTGCCCCGCGCGCAGCGCGTGATGCGCGATCGTGATCGTGACGCCCGACGCCAGCAGCAGCATCGTGTTCAGCAGCGGCAGGCCCCAGGCGGGAATCGTCTCGAACGTCCCGCCGACGTTGCCGGGGCCGTTGGTCGGCCACGCCGGCGTGAAGCCGTCCCAGATGAATTGGTTGGTCAGCGCGCCGTGGCCCTCGCCGCCGATCCACGGCACCGACAGCATGCGGGCATAGAACAGCGCGCCGAAGAACGCCGCGAAGAACATGATTTCCGAGAAGATGAACCACATCATCCCCATGCGGAACGAGATGTCGACCTGTTTGTTGTAGACGCCCGCCAGCGATTCGCGGATGACCGAGCCGAACCAGCCGAAGAACAGCACGATGAACACGGCGATGCCGGTGAACATCAGCGGCTGGCCCATCAGGCCGGTGGCATCGTTGATCCAGTTCGCCGCGCCGACCGTGGTCAACAGCATCGCCACCGATCCGACGGCGGGCCAGATGCTGTGGTGCGGGACGTAGTAGTGGTCTTGGCTGGTGGTGGCTTCGGACATGGCGTGAACCTCTCAAGAATCCGCCGGTCGACCCGCATCCGACGATGCGGGGACGGTTTCAGCGACCCGCCGGGTCGCCTCGGTGTTTTCGTAGAACGTGTAGGACAGCGTCAGCTCGGTGACGTCGCGGGGCAGTGCCGGATCGACGATGAAGCGTACCGGCATCCGCCGCGCCTCACCGGCGACCAGCAACTGCTCGGTGAAGCAGAAGCACTCGGTCTTGTTGAAGAAGGCCGATGCGGTGTTCGGCGCCACGCTCGGCACCGCGTTGCCGACGATCGGCCCGGCCGAGGTATTGGCCGCGTCGAACCAGACCTCGGTCAGCTCGCCCGGGTGCACGTCGATGCGGTTGAGCTCCGGGACGAAGGTCCAGGGCAGCTTGCTGTTGACGTTGGCGACGAACTGCACGCGGACGCGCCGGCTGGTGTCGACCGCCACGGCCTGCGCCGCCTTGGCCGTGGACGGCCCGCCCTCGAGCTTGATGCCCAGGACGTGCTCGCAGGCGATCCGGTACAGGGGAATCATCGCGAAGCCGAACAGGAACGCGCAGGCGCACACGATCAGCGTCACGCGGATCACGCCGCGCGCGTCGTGCCGGGGCGGGCTGGTCGCGTTCATCGGGCCAGGAACGCCTTGAGCAGCGCGCCGAGGTAGACCAGCAGCGCTACGCCGCCCACCAGCCATGCGGTGCGGCGGGCGCTTCTACGGCGGGCCTCGTCTGGATCGTGCATGGCGGGAGCGGGGTGATGGATCACGGCAGCCTTGGAGGGACCGGCGGTGCCGGTCCCGGATCGGGTCAATGCGAGACGTCGTCGTGGGCGAGCATGCCGGGCTTGAGCACCGGCGGCACCGAGAAGGTGTGGTGCGGCGCCGGCGACGGCACCTCCCACTCCAGTCCCTTGGCGTTCTCCCAGACGCGTGCCGTCGCCCGGACCTTGGAGAAGTACGCGCAGTGGACGATCACGCCGACGAAGATCAGCTGCGACAGGCCGAACCAGAAGCCGCCGATCGAGGAAATCATGTTGAAGTCGGCGAAGGCGACGTTGTAGTCGGGGATTCGCCGCGGCATGCCGGCCAGGCCGAGGAAGTGCTGCGGGAAGAACAGGACGTTGACCGAGATCACGCTCGACCAGAAATGGATCTTGCCCCAGCGCTCGCTGTACATGTTGCCGGTCCACTTCGGCAGCCAGTAGTAGGTCGCCGCCATGATCGAGAACACGGCGCCGGTGACCAGCACGTAGTGGAAGTGGGCGACGACGAAGTAGGTGTCGTGGTACTGGAAGTCCGCCGGAACGATCGCCAGCATGACGCCCGAGAAGCCGCCGATCGTGAACAGGATGACGAAGGCGATCGCGAACAGCATCGGCGTCTCGAAGGTCATCGAGCCTTCCCACATCGTGCTGACCCAGTTGAACACCTTCACGCCGGTGGGAATCGCGATCAGCATCGTCGCGTACATGAAGAACAGCTCGCCGCCGAGCGGCATGCCCACCGTGAACATGTGGTGGGCCCAGACGATGAACGACAGGAACGCGATCGAGGCGGTCGCGTAGACCATCGCCTGGTAGCCGAACAGCGGCTTGCGGGCGAAGGTCGGGATGATCTCGCTGACGATGCCGAACGCCGGCAGGATCATGATGTACACCTCGGGGTGCCCGAAGAACCAGAAGATGTGCTGGTACATCACCGGGTCGCCGCCGCCGGCCGCGTTGAAGAAGCTGGTGCCGAAGTACTTGTCGGTCAGCAGCATCGTGACCGCACCGGCCAGCACCGGCATCACCGCGATCAGCAGGAAGGCGGTGATCAGCCAGGTCCAGACGAAGACCGGCATCTTGAGCAGGTCCATGCCGGGCGCGCGCATGTTGAGGATGGTCGCGATGATGTTGATCGCGCCCATGATCGAGCTGACGCCGGCGACGTGGATCGCCAGGATCGAGAAGGCCACGCCGTTGCCGCCCTGCAGCGACAGCGGCGGATACAGCGTCCAGCCGCCCTGCGGGCCGCCGCCCGGCATGAACAGCGTCGACAGCAGCAGGGTGAACGCCACCGGCAGCAGCCAGAACGACCAGTTGTTCATGCGCGGCAGCGCCATGTCCGGCGCGCCGACCATCAGCGGGATCATCCAGTTGCCGAGGCCGACGAAGGCCGGCATGACCGCGCCGAAGATCATGACCAGGGCGTGCACCGAGGTCATCTCGTTGAAGAAGTGCGGCTCGACCAGCTGCATGCCGGGCTGGAACAGCTCGGCGCGGATGATCATCGCCATCGCGCCGCCGATGAAGAACATCAGCAGCGAGAAGAGCAGGTAGAGCGTGCCGATGTCCTTGTGGTTGGTCGAGAAGAACCAACGGGCGACGAAGCCCTGCGGCTTGTGGTCGTGGTGATCGTCGTGGGCGACGGGATCGTGGGTGGCTGCGTGCGCCATGGCCTTGGAACCTCTCGACTCTATATCCGGTTGATGCGCGTCAACCCTGCGTCTGCGACGCCGGGGCTGCAGTCTGGGCGGTGCCCGCCGAAGCGGCTGCGGCCTTGGCCGCCTGCTGCTCGGCCAGCCAGCGTTCGAACTCGTCCTTGGGCAGGGCCTTGACCACGATCGGCATGAAGCCGTGGTCCTTGCCGCACAGCTCGGCGCACTGCCCGCGGTAGGTGCCCGGCTCGTTGATCATGGCCCAGGCGCTGGTGACCATGCCGGGGATCGCGTCCTGCTTCCAGCCGAGCACCGGCACCCACCAGGAGTGGATCACGTCGTCGGCAGTGATCACGAAGCGGACCTTGACGCCTACCGGCAGCACCAGCGGGTTGTCGACGTCGAGCAGGTAGGTGGACTGGTCGCCGACCTTGACGCTGGCCGGGTCCAGGCCCGAGCCGAGCTGGCGGACGCGGTTGGAGTCGCGGTGCAGGGTCGACATGAAGCCGACGCCCGGGTTCTGCTCGTAGTAGTCGACGTACTCGTAGCGCCACTTCCACTGGTAGCCGGTGACCTTGACCGTCATGTCCGAATCGTCGGTGTGCGCCATGTCCACCAGCAGCCGGGTCGCCGGCCAGGCCATGACGATCAGGATGATGATCGGCGTCACCGTCCAGATCACCTCCAGCTTGGTGCTGTGGCTCCAGGTGGCCGGGACCGCGCCCTTGGATTTGCGGAAGCGGAACATCGCGTAGATCATCGCGCCGAAGACGAGGACGCCGATGCCCACGCAGACCCAGAGGCTGATCATGTGCATCGCGTGCACGCGCTCGGAGGTCGGCGTGACGCCCTTGGTCAGGTTCAGCTGCCACGGCTCCGGATTCGCCAGCGCCGCCACCGGTACCAGGCCGAGAACCGCCAGGCTTGTCGTCACGTAAGCGCGCCGCAGGCGCGCAATCCAGACTGAAATCATCGCCACCATCCCGATCGAGAACTTGTGATCGCCGCGGCGGGTGATCGGCCGCCGGCGGGTCGCCAACCGTATTCGCGAGCGCTGCAAAGGCGCAGCCTGGCATTGCGGGACGACGCCGTGGCGCCCGTTCCCTGCAACCGCCTCAAGTCCCCGATGCGCGACCCGCGAAACCCATGCATGATAGTGGACCCCTTGCGACACGGGCAAGGACGCAGGATGACGCAGCGGCACGCGCATGCGTCAATCGGCCGCAGACGCCGCAGGGGCCGGGCGTCCCGATCGACGCGGCCCTTGGACCCTTGGACGCGTCGTGGACCGGGCACGATCCGGACGGCTGTGTCCTGCCGCGCCGATGGGCCGGCGGACCGAGGCCGCGCCGTCGCCATCACGAGAAGCCCGCCCGGTCGGCTGCCGTGCCCCGCGCGCATCCCCGGGTCCGCCGGCTGCGCGGACGCGATCTGCGGCTCGATGCGCGTCCGGGGCACCTCGGAAAGGGGTGTCGTCCGTCCCTGTTCGGAGCTGGAACGTCGTCCGCAGGCGCCGTGGCCGTCGGCTCCGGCGGCGCTGCGCCAGGCGGCGACGTCCCGGGCCCGGCCCGGGGCCGCTCTCGCCCGTGTCCGGGGCGGCCTTGCCGCTCGGGGATGGACCGGTGTCCAGGTCCTCGTGCTTGCCGGGTCCCGAACGCGGGCGCGGCCTACCCGGGGATCGATGACACGCCCTAGACTATGCGGCTGCCGGTCCGGAACCGGCGCCGTGTCCGCGTTCCGCACCGCTTTCCTGCCCGAGAGTGCCGCCTTGAGCGAAATCCTGACCTCCGAACTCCCCGGCCCGGCCGATCCGGCGCGTGCGCGTATCACCGCCGCCTGGACCCGCGACGAGACCGAAGCCGTCAACGAGCTGCTGGCGCAGGCCAGCCTGCCGCCCGCCGAGCGCGAACTGGTGCTGGCCAGGGCGTCCGAGCTGGTCGCCCGCGTGCGCGCCAAGGCGTCCAACCAGAGCGCGGTGGAATCGTTCATGCGCGAGTACGACCTTTCCAGCGAGGAGGGCGTGCTGCTGATGTGCGTGGCCGAGGCGCTGCTGCGCATCCCCGATGCCGAGACCGCCGACAAGCTGATCCGCGACAAGCTCGGCGAGGCCGATTGGAAGAAGCACGTCGGCGCCAGTGAATCCCTGTTCGTCAATGCCTCGACCTGGGGACTGATGCTGACCGGGCGCCTCGTCGGCCTGGCCGAGGAGACCCGCAGCAACTTCACCGGCGCGCTCAAGCGCCTGATCGGCCGGGCCGGCGAGCCGGTGGTGCGGCTGGCCGTGCGCCAGGCGATGCGCATCATGGGGCACCAGTTCGTCATGGGGCGGACGATCGAGGAGGCCCAGGACCGTTCCGAGCAGAAGGACAATCGCGCCTACCGCTACTCCTACGACATGCTGGGCGAGGCCGCGCTGACCCAGGCCGATGCCGATCGCTACCTGCAGGCCTACCGCGACGCGATCGCCGCGCTCGGGCGGCGCGGACCGTGGCCGGACGTCATCGAGGCGCCGTCGATCTCGGTCAAGCTGTCGGCGATCCATCCGCGCTACGACGTCGCCAACCGGGCCCGCGTGCTGGCCGAGCTGACGCCGCGCGTGCTCGAGCTGGCGCAGCTGGCCAAGGCCAATGCCATCGGCATGACGGTGGACGCCGAGGAGGCCGACCGGCTCGAGCTGTCGCTGGACGTCATCGGCGCGGTGTTCGCCGACGCCTCGCTGGCCGGCTGGAACGGCTTCGGATTGGCCGTGCAGGCCTACCAGAAGCGCGCGCCGCTGGTCATCGACTGGCTCGCCGAGACCGCCCGCAAGGCCGGCCGCCGCTGGTGCGTGCGCCTGGTCAAGGGTGCCTACTGGGATTCGGAGATCAAGCGCGCCCAGGAGCAGGGGCTGTCCGGCTATCCGGTCTACACGCGCAAGCCGAACACCGACGTGTCCTATCTGGCCTGCGCGCGGCAGATGTTCGAGGCCGGTGCCGAGCTGATCTATCCGCAGTTCGCGACCCACAACGCCCACACCATCGCGGCGATCCACCACTACGCGCGCGGGCGGCCGTACGAGCACCAGCGGCTGCACGGCATGGGCGCCGACCTCTACGCCGAGGTCATCGGCTCCGCCAACCTCGGCGTGCCGTGCCGCGTCTATGCGCCGGTCGG
Source organism: Dokdonella koreensis DS-123 (assembly GCF_001632775.1). NCBI lineage: Bacteria > Pseudomonadati > Pseudomonadota > Gammaproteobacteria > Lysobacterales > Rhodanobacteraceae > Dokdonella > Dokdonella koreensis. The sequence continues at coordinate 3,546,277 of NZ_CP015249.1, read as the reverse complement.
CAGCCACGAGGACCTGCTGCCGTACCTGGTGCGCCGCCTGCTCGAGAACGGCGCCAACACCAGCTTCGTCAATCGGGTGGTCGACGAGGACGTATCGATCCGCGATCTGGTCGCCGATCCGTGCGAAGTCGTGCGCCATCTGGACATCAAGCCGCATCCGCGCATTCCCCAGCCGATCGCTCTGTTCGGCGAACAACGGAAGAACTCCATGGGCGCCAATCTCGCCAACGACATCGAACTTCGCACCCTGGCCGATCAGGTCAATGCCGCGCGGCGGCCCTGGATCGCGGCGCCGCTGGTGCCGGGCGCCGCGGCACCCGGACCGGCGAAAGCCGTCACCGATCCGTCCGACCGGCGGCGTGCGATCGGCGAGTACCATCCCGCCGACGCGGCGACGATCGAGAAGGCATTGGCGAACGCCGTCGCCGCACAGCCGGCATGGGATGCGCTGCCGGCGGCGAGCCGCGCCAAGATCCTCGAGCACGCTGCCGACCTGCTCGAGGCACGCCGTGCCGAGTTCATCGCGCTGGCGGTCCGCGAGGCCGGAAAGACGATTCCGGCCGCCGTTTCCGAAGTGCGCGAGGCGGCCGATTTCCTGCGCTACTACGCCGCGATGGCGCGCAAGCTGTTCGGCCAGCCCGAAGTCCTGCCGGGACCGACCGGCGAGTCGAACCAGCTGTTCCTGCACGGGCGCGGCGTGTTCGTCTGCATCAGTCCCTGGAACTTCCCGCTGGCGATCTTCATGGGCCAGGTCGTCGCCGCGCTGGCGGCCGGCAACGCCGTGCTGGCCAAGCCGGCCGAGCAGACGACGCTGATCGGCCATGCGGCGACGCGCCTGCTGCACGAGGCGGGCGTGCCCGAGGACGTGCTGCAGTTCATCCCGGGCAAGGGCTCGACGATCGGCAGCATCCTGCTGACGCGTCCGGAAGTCGCCGGCGTCTGCTTCACCGGCTCCACCGAGACCGCCTGGACGATCAACCGCACGCTCGCCGCCCGCAACGCGCCGATCGCCGCGCTGATCGCCGAGACCGGCGGCCAGAACGCGCTGATCGCCGACTCCTCGGCGCTGCCCGAGCAGCTGGTCAAGGACGTCGTCGCCTCGGCCTTCGATTCGGCCGGCCAGCGCTGCTCGGCGGCGCGCATCCTGTTCGTCCAGGAGGACATCGCCGACAAGGTCAAGACGATGCTGGCCGGCGCGATGCAGGAGCTGGCCGTCGGCGATCCGGGGCTGCTGTCCACCGACGTCGGCCCGGTCATCGACGAGGCCTCGCGCGAGATCCTGGCCGCGCATGCCGAGCGCATGGACCGCGAGGCGACCCCGATCGCCGAGGTGCGCCTGGGTGCCAGCGCCGCGCACGGCACGTTCTTCGCACCGCGCGCCTACGAACTGGCCTCGCTCGACGTCCTGACCCGCGAGGTGTTCGGCCCGATCCTGCACCTGGTGCGCTGGAAGGCCGACCAGCTCGACCAGGTCGTCGACGCGATCAACGCCACCGGCTACGGCCTGACGCTCGGCATCCACAGCCGCATCGACGACACGATCGACCACATCGTCCGGCGCGCGAAGGTCGGCAACTGCTACGTCAACCGCAACCAGATCGGTGCGGTCGTCGGCGTGCAGCCGTTCGGCGGCGAGAACCTGTCCGGCACCGGCCCGAAGGCCGGCGGGCCGCACTACCTGCTGCGTTTCGCGACCGAGCGCACGGTGACCGTCAACACCACTGCCGCCGGCGGCAACGCCTCGCTGCTGACGCTCGGCGAGTGACCCGTCCGCCGCGGCATGCCTCGAAGGCGAGGCGCTGACGGGCACCGGGCGCCCGCCGGACGGATGAAATGACCTTTGGGTCCGCCGGCGTTCCGTGGGTCCTGCTGCCCGGGCTGGACGGCAGCGGCGCCTTGTTCGAGCGGTTCCGCGAGGCGCTCCCGCGCGGGACCCGCTTGCGGATCGTCAGCTATCCGGACCGTTCCGCCTGGACGCTCGACGACTACGTCGAGCATGTCGAGCGATCATTGCCTCCCGGAGAACGGCCCTTGATCGTCGCCGAATCGTTCTCCGGGCCGATCGCGCTGCGCCTCCTGTGCCGGCGCGCCGACCTGGCGGGGCTGGTACTGGTTGCGAGCTTCGACGGGTGCCCGAATCCGCTGCTGGCTGTGGCGAATGCGATCCCGGCCGCGGTCGTCAAGGCAATCGCGACGTCTCCGCATCTGCTGCGCTTCTTCTGCCTCGGCCATGACGTGCCGCCCGAGGGGTTGTGGCCTTGCGTGACAGCATCCGCCGGCTGCCGCCGGCGTGCCTGCGTGGCCGGCTCGGTCTGCTGTGGTCTCTCGAGCCGGTTGGTGACCGGGTGCCGGTGACCCCCATCCTGTGCCTGGAGGCTGATCGCGACCGCCTGGTCGTGGCGCATGCGGCTGCCCATGCGCTTTCGCGTTTCGCGGACGTACGCCGTATCGACGGGCCGCATTTCCTGCTGCAGGCAAGGGCGGCCGAATGCGCCGCGGCGATCGTGGCCTGGCTGGCGGCCCGCGGCGGCGCGGGCCGCTCGCCGGAGTCAGGCCAGTAGCGTCGCGGAGCCCTGCTCGAGGATCACGTGCGGCACGAACCGTGCGCCGTCGCGCGTGATCGGCGAGGCGTCCTCGCGCATGCCGATGCCGCAGGCGCGGTCGCCGACGACCCAGCTGCCGACCAGGGCGTGGCGGCCGTCGAAGCAGGGCAGCGGGTGGAACGCCTGGCGGATCAGCGGGCCGCCGTAGGGGCCGTCCGAGACGGCCCGGCTGCCGTCGGGCAGGTGCATGGCGATGTTGGCGCCCTCGCGTGAATGCAGCGGCTTGCGCACCCAGCCGCGCGGCAGGTCGCCGATGCCGTCGTCGAAATAGGCCGGCAGCAGGTTCGGGTGACCTTCGTGCGCCTCCCACAGCAGCGGCAGGATGCCCTTGTTGCTGAGCACTGCCTTCCACGCCGGCTCGACCAGCAGCAGGCCCGAGGTCGGCAGGTGACGGCCGAAGTCCTCGCGGAACAGGTCCTCCAGCGGATACAGCTTGAACAGCGTGCCGATCACGTTGTCGTCGAGGTCGGTGTAGCGGCCGTCGGCGCTCAGGCCGATGTCCTCCAGTGCCAGGGCCGCGCAGTCGATGCCGGCCTGCAGCGCGCAGTCGCGCAGGTAGTCGCTGGTGCCCTGGTCCTCGACCGCATCGCGCAAGGCGGCGAAGCGGACCGGTCGCGGCAGGCGGCGTGCGATCGTCGCGAACGCCTCGACCAGCGACTCGTAGATGGAGTTGAACTGGTCGGCCATCGCCGGCAGGCGTCCGCCGCGCTGCTGGTCGTCCAGCCATTGCCACTGGAAGAACGCCGCTTCGAACAAGGCGGTCGGTGTGTCGTAGTTGAATTCGTAGAGCTTGGCCGGGCCGCTGCCGTCGTAGGCCAGGTCCATGCGCCCGTACACGTGCGGATCGCGCGCCTGCCAGCTGCGTGCGATCCAGTCCCAGCAGGACTCGGGAATGGCCAGCCGCTGCAGCTGGCTTTCGCTGGCGACGATGTCGCCGACCAGGTCGAGCGCGAGCGCATGCAGGTCCTGCGTCGGGGCCTCGATGTCCTCTTCGATCTGGCGCAGCGTGAACGCGTAGTACGCCGATTCGTCCCAATAGGGCTCGCCGTCGATCGTATGGAAGCGGAAGCCGCTCTCGGCTGCCCGTTCGCGCCAGTTCGCGCGGGCAGGGATCGCCAGGCGACGCATCAGCCGCCGCTGCTGTCGCTGCGCGATCCGAAGCCGCCGCGCGTGACCGTCGGGGCGCGGTCGGGTTGTGCGGTGACCGGCACCATCGCCGAAGCACCCGCGGCGCCGGGGCGGTAGACGCCGCCACCGGCGGCAGGGCCGGGCCGTTGCCAGTTGCCGGCCCGGTCGCGGAACGCCGGGCTGCCGGTCAGGCCGACCGTCTGGCCGCCGCGCAGCATCTGGCCCAGCAAAAAGCCGGTCATCAGCGGCATGAAGTACGAATGGCCGGCACCGTCGCTGCGCTGCTGGCACTGGTCGGCGCCGTGCGCGGCGATGCATTCCTCGCGCGAGGCGTAGCGCGGCGCCGTGGCCTCCGATTGCTGCGTGGCCTGGTCGAAGGCCTGCTGGCACGTGTAGCTGTCGTTGGTCTGCGCGATGCAGGCCTCCACCGAGGTGTAGAGGCCCTCGCTCTGGGTTTCCTGGCTGCACGAGGTCAAGGCCAGCGGGGAAGCGCCCATGATGAGCAGGGCGGCGGTGCGTGATCGCTTCATGGCGGTTTCGTCGAAGGGGTCCGGCAGGGAGCTTGCCTGTTTTCCTGTCGCGAGGGGAAGGGCTCAAAGCGGTGGGGCGGCATCATCGGCGGCCATGATGCCGGCCGGTGGCTGCACGGGCGCGGTCTCGGCCTGGGCCGACCACGCGGCGAACAGCCCCTGGATCTGCCGCTGCTGCTCGGGCTGCCAGTGGCCGGTGCGCTCAGCCAGTCCGCTGGGGCTGCCCCAGGCCGGGTTGGAGCGCACGGCGGTCGCATACCACGCCAGGGCGGTCTCGGCGTCACCGAGGGTCCAGTATGCGAGCGCGTAGGTGTAGGGGACCCAGCCCGGGCGACCGCCGTGCAGGTGTTCGCACAGCGTCCACGAGGTGAGGGCGCCGGTGATGTCGCCCATGTCGTAGAGGGCCCAGCCGTAAGCCCACAGGACTTGCCGGTGCGAGGGACTGCCGTGCTCGGCCAGCGTCAGGGCGTGTTCGAAGTCGCGGCGCGCGTTGGCCTCGTCACCGGCGCGCAGGAACAGATAGGCCCGATGGGACAGCAGGACCGGATGCGGCTGAGCCTGGATACGCTTGTTCAATGCGGCGCGCACTTCGCCCCGGCGTCCCGGCGGCGCCTTGTAGGCGGTGGCGGCGACATCCTCGTCCGGATACGTGTCGGCGGCGGGACCGGCAGCTGCCACCGGCAGGCACGCGAAGACCGAAAATATCAGCGAAACGATCCATCGGCCCATCACAGAACCCCTCATCGTGAATGTCGGCCGGGAAGTGTAGGGCGTATCCCGCTGCGCTCGGCGATCCTTCTCCAGGGATGCACCGACGTGGTGTTCCGGTTTCCACCCCCTCGTCGGCCCCCGTCCGCCACCGGACATTCGCGAACGTCCGCGGGCACCGCCGAACGGCTTTCCGGACGACCATGACTTCCGGACTAGCAACCCAAGTCGTTGTTCGTGCATCTCAATAGCGGCAAGTCACTCGCATGCCGGTGTTGGCACGCCGCTTGCGATACCTGACCTGCAAGCCGAAATCCCTAGGAGTCTGCCATGAACATCCGTACTTCCCTGGTCCCCCTCGTGGTGCTTCTCACGGGCCTCGGCGGAACGTTCGCCGCTGCCGTTGCCGGCGAGACGGCCGTGGTCGACGCCCGCGAGCCGCTGGCGGTGACGCTGCTGCCGACGGTCACGGTCACGGCCGATCCGGCCAACCCCGATGGCCCGACCCGCTGGAGCGTCGAGAAGGCCGCCCCGCTGCCGGTCACGCTGATGCCGACGGTGCACGTCACCGCGCGGCCCGAGCCGCTGGCGATGACGGTACTGCCGACGGTCCACGTGGTCGCCAAGGCCGATCCGCAGCCCGATGAGGGTCTCGCGGCGGCGCATCTGATCGACGGCGACGTCCCGTACGAAGCCCTGCCGCGGCCGTCGGATTTCCGTCAGGACCTGCGTGTGTGGTTGTCGCGCTGAGCGGGTGCCGGGTGACGGGTGGCGGAGCGATCACCCGCGACGCCGTGCGGTGAACGGCCGGGCGCCTGCGCCCGCCGTTCCGCCGGCGGGGAGGCGTGCGTTCGGAGCCGGGGGTGAAATCGGTTAGTCTGCACGCCCTTTTTCCGGAGACTCCGATGTCCCTGCTCACGGCCGTTTTCGCCACCGCGCGCGGCACGATCCGCGTCAAGCTGTTCGCCGACCAGGCGCCGATCACCGTCGCCAATTTCGTCAATCTGGCCCAGCGCGGCTTCTACAACGGATTGAACTTCCACCGCGTGATCAACGATTTCATGGTCCAGGGCGGCTGCCCCAGCGGGAGCGGGACCGGTGGGCCGGGCTACCGGTTCGACGACGAGATCGTGCCTTCGCTGCGGCACGACACCGCCGGTGTCCTGTCGATGGCCAATGCGGGCATCCAGGGTGGCAAGGGCACCAATGGCAGCCAGTTCTTCATCACGCATGGGCCCACGCCGTGGCTCGACGGCAAGCACAGCGTGTTCGGCGTCGTCGTCGGGCCGGAGGATCAGAAGGTTGTCGACGCGATCCGCCAGGGCGATGCGATCGAGTCGATCACGATCGAAGGCGATATGGCGGCGCTGTTCGAGAAGGCCGGTCCCCAGCTGGCCAGCTGGAACGCGGTACTCGACGCGCGTTGAGCCGGCAGCCGTCCGGCTTGCGCAGGCAGGCGCCCTCGGGCGCCTGCCTGCGACGGGCGCTCAGCGCTTGCGCGTGATGAGGCCGTAGAGGATCAGCAGCACGATCGCGCCGATCACCGAGCCGATGAAGCCCGCGGTCTGGCCGGGCTGGTACCAGCCCAGCGTCTTGCCGAGGAAGGTCGCCAGGAACGAGCCGGCGATACCGATCAGCGTCGTGATGATGAAACCGCCGGGATCCTTGCCGGGCTTGAGGAACTTCGCGACGATGCCGACCACCAGGCCGATGACGATCGTCATGATGATGCCGTAGGTGCCGCCGAATACTTCCATTGCTAGGTTCTCCGCTGGAAAGAGTGGTTCGTTGGTTTCGCGCGCTGCCGGACTGCGGGCCCCGGATCGAGCGGCGGCAAGCATACCGTGCACCGATGCCGTCGGGATGAAGGCGGCAGGCGCCCCGGCCTGACGTAACAATTCTTTGTGCGGTCGCAATGCGGTGCCGCCTCGCGATCCTGCCGCCTCGGCCGGCTCGGCAGCGGCGTGGCCGTGCTGTCGCGCCGGCGGACGCGCGGGTCGGCCAGCGGCGCAGTGCCGCGTGGCGTTCTGCAGTGATGCGGAGCACCATGCTAAAATGCGCTGTTACGAGCGTGACTTCCCCCGACCGTTTCCGCAGAGGTTTTCCATGCCTTCACTTGCCGCGCGCATGAGCCGCGCCAAGCCCAGCGCCATCATGGCCGTCGCCGAGAAGGCCAAGCGACTCAAGGCCGAAGGCCGCGACATCATCAGCTTCTCGATCGGCGTTCCCAATTTCCTGCCGGGCGACCACGTCTACCAGGCCGTGCGCGATGCGCTGACCAAGGATTCGGGCCAGTACGGGTCCAACCGCGGTCCCGACGCGCTGCTGGACGCCTTCATCAAGCACCTCGAAGAGAACGGCCTGACCGGCTACGGCCGCAAGAACGTCGCGACCGGTATCGGCGCCAAGCACATGCTGTACAACCTGGCCGAGGCGCTGCTCGATCCGGCCGACGTCATCGTGTTCCCGACGCCGTACTGGACCACCTACATGGACATCGCCGAGATCCTCGACGCGAAGGTCCGCCTGCTGCCGTGTCCGGCGACCCAGAACTACAAGCTGCTGCCGGCCCAGCTCGACGCCGCGCTGCCGGGTGCCAAGCTGTTCCTGTTCAACAATCCGTCCAACCCGACCGGCATGGTCTACACCAAGGACGAGATCGCCGCGCTGGCCGACGTGCTGGTGCGCCACCCGGACGTGTGGATCGTCTGCGACGACATCTACAACCGCATGGTGTTCGACGGCATCGGCTATCACAACTTCGTCAACGCCCGCCCGGAGCTGCGCGATCGCGTGATCCACGTCGATTCGCTGTCCAAGACCTACGGCATGCCAGGATGGCGGGTGGGCTTCGTCGCCGGCCCGGAGGTCGTGGCGCAGGCGATGGTGACGCTCAACTCCAACCACATCACGAACGTGCCCGAGGTGGTCAACGCCGCCGCGGTCGCGGCCTTGAGCGGACCGCAGGACGTGCCGGTCGCCAAGAACGCCGAGTTCTCGGCCAAGCGCGATATCGTCCTGGACGCGCTGGCGGCGATTCCCGGCCTGGTCTGCCCGCGTCCGCAGGGTGCGTTCTACGTCTTCCCCGACGTCGCCTTCGCGTTCGGCAAGTCGCACAACGGAACGTTGATCGCCAACGACGTCGATCTGTGCAATGCGCTGCTGGAGGCCAAGGGCGTCGCCTGCGTGCCCGGCAGCGCGTTCGGCGAGCCGCGCGCATTGCGGATCTCCTACACGTGCCCGACGCCGCAGCTCGTGCCGGGCATGCAGCGCATCCAGGAATTCTTCGCCGAGCTGCGCTGACGATGCTGCCGCGCCTGCTCGCAGGGCTGGTCGCCGCCGCCGCATTGGCCGGCTGCGAGCGCCAGCCGCGCGCCGACGCTTCGGCACTGCGCGACCTGATCGGCGCCGAGCCGGTGGTCCTGCTTTCCACGGACTGGTGCGGCTATTGCGGCAAGCTGCGCAACGACCTCGGTGCCTGGGGCGTGGACTATCGCGAGATCGACGTCGAGCGTTCCGCCGAAGGGCAGCAGGCTTTCGCGCTGCTGCGGTCGCCGGGCGTACCGGTCCTGCTGATCGGGGACGAGGTCGTGCACGGCTACACGCCGCGACGCATCCGCCGGCTGCTGGCCGATGCCGCATTGCTGCCCGGACGACCCGGCGTCGCGCCGGCCGTCCCGTGAATTCTCTCCCACGTCCCATCATGAGGTTGTTGCGATGAAAGCTCCCGTCCGCGTTGCCGTCACCGGCGCTGCCGGCCAGATCGGCTATGCCCTCCTGTTCCGTATCGCCGCCGGCGACATGCTGGGCCCGGACCAGCCGGTGATCCTGCATCTGCTGGAGATCACCCCGGCGCTGCCGGCGCTCAACGGCGTCGTCATGGAACTCAACGACTGTGCGTTCCCGACGCTGCACGGCGTGGTCGCCACCGACGACGTCAACGTGGCCTTCAAGGACGTGGATTTCGCCCTGCTGGTGGGCGCGCGGCCGCGCGGCCCGGGCATGGAGCGCAAGGATCTGCTCGAGGCGAACGGTGCGATCTTCGCGCCGCAGGGCAAGGCGATCAACGACCACGCCAAGCGCGACGTGCGCGTGCTGGTGGTCGGCAATCCCGCCAACACCAATGCCCTGATCGCGCAGCAGAACGCGCCGGACCTCGATCCGCGCCGGTTCACCGCGATGGTGCGCCTGGACCACAACCGCGCGATCAGCCAGCTCGCCGAGAAGACCGGCGCGCTCAACACCGACATCGCGAAGGTCACGATCTGGGGCAACCACAGCTCCACGCAGTATCCGGACATCCACCAGACCACCGTCAAGGGCAAGCCGGCGCTTTCGCTGGTCGACCAGACCTGGTACGAGAACGACTTCATCCCGGTGGTCCAGCAGCGCGGCGCGGCGATCATCAAGGCGCGCGGCGCCTCGTCGGCCGCCTCCGCGGCATCGGCGGCGATCGACCACATGCGCAACTGGGCGCTGGGTACCGCGGCCGGTGACTGGGTTTCGATGGGCATTCCTTCGGACGGCTCCTACGGCATCGAGCCGGGCGTGATCTACGGCTATCCGGTGACGGTCAGCAACGGCAGCTACGAAATCGTGCAGGGTCTGGAGATCAATGCGTTCTCGCGTGCCCGCATGGACGCGACCGACCGCGAACTGCGCGAGGAGCGCGCCGCGGTCGAGCACCTGTTCGCCAAGCGCTGACCCGCGCGCGAGCGTAAAGCGAGGCCCCTGGGCTGCAGGGGCCTTTCCTCCGCCGCATCGGCCGTGTTCGGGAGCGGATGCGGCCCGAAGGCATCCGGTGATCGACGACGATCCGAGTCGGTCGCCGGCCCCCGCAGGAGCCGGACGATGAGCTGGAGCCCGATCCGCCGCATCCGCGATTTCATGGACGGCGAGGCCGCCGGAGGCCTGGTCCTGATGGCGGCCGCGGCGGCCGCGCTGGTGATCGCCAATTCACCCTGGTCCGATGCCTACTTCGCCGCGCTGGCGGCGTACCTGGGTCCGCTGAGCGTCCTGCACTGGATCAACGACGGCCTGATGGCGGTGTTCTTCCTGCTGGTCGGCCTGGAGATCAAGCGCGAGGTGCTGAACGGCGAGCTGGCGACGGCGCGCAACCGGGTGTTGCCGGGCGTCGCCGCCGTGGGCGGCATGCTGGTGCCGGCGCTGATCTACGCCGGATTCAACCTCCACGATGCGGCGGCCCTCAAGGGCTGGGCGGTGCCCACCGCGACCGACATTGCCTTCGCGCTCGGCGTGCTGTCCCTGCTCGGCAACCGCGTGCCGGTATCGCTGAAGGTCTTCCTGACGGCGCTGGCGATCATCGACGATCTCGGCGCGGTCATCATCATCGCGCTGTTCTACACCGGCGGATTGTCACCGGCCTGGCTTGCCGCCGCGCTGGGAACGCTGGTCCTGCTCGGCGCGTTGAACCGGTTCGGCGTCGCACGCCTGTGGCCCTATCTCGTTCTCGGCGTCCTGCTGTGGGTCCTGGTGCTGCGCTCGGGCGTGCACGCCACGCTGGCCGGCGTCGCGCTGGCCCTGCTGATTCCATTGCGGCAGTCCGGTTCCGGCACCGCCGCGCTCGCGTCGGAGCACTCGCCGCTGTTGCGGCTGGAGCACGCCCTGCATCGCGTGGTGCCGTTCCTGATCATCCCGATCTTCGGCTTCGCCAACGCCGGGCTTTCGTTCGCGGGACTGAGTCCGGCGGCGCTGGTGGAGCCGTTGACCCTCGGCGTCGCCGGCGGCCTGCTCGTCGGCAAGGTGATCGGCGTGTTCGGATTCTCGGCGCTGGCGATCCGGTGCGGTGTCGCGACGCTGCCGCACGGCGCGCGCTGGATCCAGTTGTTCGGCGTCGCCCTGTTGTGCGGCATCGGCTTCACGATGAGCCTGTTCATCGGCCTGCTGGCCTTCGCCGATGCACCGCTCCTGCAGAGCGAGGTCAAGGTCGGCATCCTGTGCGGCTCGTTCCTTGCGGGCCTGAGCGGGTGGGCCGTGCTGCGCTGGGCCAGTCCCGGCCGCTAGGACGATCATCGCGTCCGGGATGTGTTGCGTATCGTCCGGCGCCGCGGGCGGCGTGACGGGACGCCCGCGGCGGGGCTGCCGCCGGAAGGTCCGCGACACGCAGGCACGCCGCGTGATGCAAGAATCAGGCGGCGCTAGTGCGTGCGCACGGAGCCTGCGGCAGGTGCGGCGTCGCTGCCGTCCTGCGTCAGCGGCGGCTGTTCTTCGCGGGCCTTGGCGATCCAGCCGAGCATCAGCGGCGCGAACGGGGAGCGCAGCGCCAGTCCGACCAGTGCACCGGCCGTCGACCCGGCCCGCGCGAATGCGCGCACCGGCAGCAGGCTGGCGAGGACGCCGGCCGCCAGCCCGCCACCGATGACCAGGGCGGTGCGGTGGCGGCGCCAGAAGCCGCGCAACGGACGGCTGCTCTGTACCAGTTCGTGCCTGGCCGTCACGGCGCGGATTTCCGCCGAGCGGGCGTGTTGGCGGTCGTTGCGAAGACTCATGCCTGGACCTCCTTGCGTGCCTGATCGAGCATCCGGCGCGTCCGTGGCAACGACAGGTCGCGCCAGCAGCGCCGCATCGCCAGCAGCACCCAGGCGATGCCGGCCCCGTTGGCCAGGGCGACGCTGCCGATGCCGACGAACAGGTTGCCGGTGAGTTGGTAGATGCCGGCCGCGATCGCGGCACTCGTCGCCAGCCAGGCACCGACCCCGAGGAAGACCAGCGCGAACCCGAGCCACACCAGCGCCAGCGCACTGCTGCGGGCGAGGCGGAACTCGGCGCGCAGCAGGGCCAGCGCGGCGCCGGCCGCGTCGATCGCCGCGTCCAGCGTGCGGCGCAACTCGGTCAGCGCCGCGCTTTCCTCGCCAGGCGGGGGAGCGTCTTCGTGCCGGTCCATGGCCGCGGCCCTAGCGCCGCAGCCAGCGGGTGACGATCATGCCGGCGGCGAAGGCGATGCCGAACGCGGCCAGCGGATGCGCGCGGATCTGCTCGGCCGCGGTATCGCCGAACTTGCGCGCGCCTTCGCCGAAGCGTCTGCCGGCGTCGCGCAACTCGTCCTCGAGGTGGGAGCCGTTGGCGCGCAGGCGATCGCCGAGGCGATGCAGTTCGTCGGCCGTTTCCTTGAGTCCTTCCTTGAGCGTGCTGCCGGCATTCTCGGCCGCTCCGGCAAGGTCGTCGGCCGCTTTGGAGGCACCCTGTTTCACGTCGCGTATGCTGGCCATGCTGGTCTCCATGAAATCACGGTAGGTACCGGCCGAACGGCCGATAGTGCCGGACTCTAGGCGCTGCCGGCTGAGGGAAACATGACCGGGGTCAACCGCGCAGGTCTTTCCGCCGATAGGTGCGGGGCCGATAGGTGCGGGAATGCCGATCCGGGACCAATACGGCCAATTGCCAATTGCGTCCACTCCTGCAAATTGCTGTACTCGCCGATACTGCGTTATGGTTGTTCGGCCAGCGGGCCACCAGGGGCAGTCAGGGGTGCCCGGCCGGGGCCGGGATCATCAGGGGGCACGGAATCGCTCGAAATCGTCAGCGGGCGTCAGTGTCCAGCCTTCGGGGGGGCTTTACGGCATGACCATCGAGTATCGACCGTTCCATCGTTTCCCGGCGCGCACGCAGCGCCGGCTCTTCGCCGCCGCGATCATGGCCGGTGTGATGTTCCTGGCCGCCTGCGGCGAGAAGACGCCTGAGGCGCCCGCCACGGTACAGCCGCCGCCTGCGGTGCCAGCCCCTGCGTCGCCAACGGCCGATGCGGCACCGGCAGAGGCGCCGGCTTCGGCTGCACCGTCCCTGGATGCGCTGAGTGTCGACGAACTGTTCCAGAAGGCGAATAAATCGGTTTCCGACAATCGGATTGCGGGTCCCGCCGGAGACAATGCGCTGGAGTACTACCTGGCGATCCTGGCCAAGGAGCCCGAGCGCGATGGTGCCCGCGACGGCCTGCGCGAGCTGTTCCCGTTCGCCATCGGCGTGGTGGAGCAGGCGATCAACCGCGGCGATGTCGATGAGGCCGGCCGCGTGATCGACCTCCTGGCGCGCGCCGATTCGAACAACTACAGCTTGACGATCCTGCGCAGCAAGCTCGATACCCGGCGCCGGCAGGTGGAACGGGAAACGGCGGCGGCCGCCGCCGCTGCGGCGCAGGCCGCCGCTCCGGCACCGGCCCGTACCGAGCCGGTGCCGCCGGCATCGCGCAGCGAACCGCCCGCGCCCGCGGCGACCCGCCCGGCTCCGGCGCCCGAAAGCGCCGTGTCGCCGCCGCCGGCGCCCCCGCCGGTCGCACCGGCGGTCGCGACGCCCGCGCCGGCTTCGGCGCCGGTCGGGGAGAGCCGCGACGCCGGCATCGTGTCCAGTGCCGCGCCCGAGTACCCGGTCCGCGCCTATCGCGATCGTCAGGAAGGCTGGGTGGAGGTCGAGTTCACGGTGGCGCCGGACGGCAGTCCGGGCGGCATCCGGGTCGTGCGGTCCAGCCAGGCACGGGTCTTCGATCGCGAAGCGATCCAGGCGATCCAGCGCTCGACCTTCCGCCCCCGCCTGGAGAACGGCGTGGCGGTCAGCTCGACCCTGCGCAGGCGTATCGAGTTCAAGATGGGCGAATGAGCCCGGACCGGCCCGCAGCCGGGGCCGGCCGGTGGCGCAACGGTTGAGACTTGCCGGCCGCTTGCCTAGAGTAGGCACCTGCTCGCGCAGGTGCCCCTCGACTTGAATCGAATCAATCGTTTTGCCGCTCGTACTTCATGTGCTTTGGCTTTTGCCCTGTTCCCGGCGATGGCCCTGCCCGAGGTTTCCGACCCGCAGGTGCTGGCGTTCGCCGCCGAGTTGGCGAAGAACGACGGGCTGGTCGAGTCCGAGGTGCTGGCCACGCTGGAGGAAGCCAGCGTGCAGCAGTCGATCCTCGACGCCATCGCCCGGCCGGCCGAGTCCAAGGCGTGGAAGGACTACCGGCCGATCTTCATCAGCGACCGCCGGATCGACGACGGCGTGGTGTTCTACGGACAGCATCGCGAGCTGATCGACCGCATCGCCGGTGAGTTCGGGGTGCCGGCCGAGATCATCGTCGCGATCATCGGCGTGGAGACCAACTACGGTCGCAACATCGGCCGCTACCGCGTGCTCGACGCGCTCTACACGCTGGCGTTCCACTATCCCCCGCGCTCGCCGTACTTCCGCGGCGAGCTGCGCCAGCTGTTCCTGCTCGGCAACGACCGCCTCGCCTATCCGATCGACCAGCTCAAGGGTTCCTATGCCGGGGCGATGGGGCTGGGCCAGTTCATGCCGACCAGCATCGCGACCTGGGCGCGCGACTACGACGGCGACGGCCGCATCGACCTGTGGAATTCCTACCCGGACATCGTGGCCAGCATCGCGAACTATTTCGTCGAGCACGGCTGGGAGCGCGATGCGCCGGTGACGGTGCGCGCCGTGCGCGACGCCACAGCCCGGCCGGTCGAGCGGACCACGCTCGAGCCGTTGCTGAGCGTGCAGCAGCTCGAGGCCTGGGGCTATGCGCCGACCGCTCCGGTCGACGCCGAGCGCGCCGCGACCCTGCTGACGCTGGAAGGTCCCGAGACCGAGGACTGGATCATCTTCCGCAATTTCTACGTGATTTCCCGCTACAACCGCAGTCCGCTCTATTCGATGGCGGTGTGGCAGCTGTCGCAGGCGATCGCGCGAGGCGCGGCGGGCGACCGCCCGTGATGCCATTGCGGAAATCGGCGCGGACGTTCGCGCTGGTTGCCGTCATTCTCGGCCTGACCGCCTGCGCCGGCGGCAAGAAGCGTCCCGACCGGCCGGTGGCGTCGTCGCCCGCGTCCGGACAGGAAAAAGGCAGCCGCGGCCAGGCGCACGAGACCAGCCGGCCCCAGTCATCGCGCTATCGTCACGAGCGTGACGGCGAGCCGACGCTGCCGGCGCCCGACATCGCCTCGCTGGCCGAGCCGGTGCCGCGCGCCGAGCCCCGTTCACGCTATGGCAACAAGACGCCGTATACGGTGCTCGGCCGCACCTACACCGTGCTGCCGACCGCCAAGGGTTATGTCGATCGGGGCATCTCCTCCTGGTACGGGCAGAAATTCCACGGCTACATGACATCGAGCTTCGAGCCCTACGACATGTACCAGTTCACCGCCGCGCACAAGTCGCTGCCGCTGCCGAGCTACGCGCGCGTGACCAACCTGGAGAACGGCAAGAGCGTCGTCGTGCGCGTCAACGACCGCGGTCCGTTCCACGAGAACCGCCTGGTCGACCTGTCCTATGCCGCCGCGGTCCGGATCGGCATCTGGCCCAAGGGGACCGGCCTGGTCGAGGTCCGCGCGATCGATCCGGAGCACCCGGAGGACCTGCCCGTCGCGGAACGTCCGCAGCCGGGGGCCTCCGGCCGCATGTACCTGCAGATCGGCGCCTATGCCGAGCCGGCCAATGCCGAACGCGTCCGCCGCGAGGTCCAGCAGGCCGGCATCGGGCCGGTCCGGATCGAAACGGTGGCGTCCGGCGGTCGGTCGGTCCATCGCGTGCGCGTCGGGCCGGTGGCCGATGTCGCCGAGGCCGACGCGCTGACACCGCGCATCCGGTCGCTGGGGCTGGGTTCGCCACGGGTGACGATCGATGACCGCTGACGCCCCGGTACCGCCGATGTCGCGGTTCCTTCCCTCTTTCCTTCGCTTCTCTCGAGATCTTCGCCACAGATGAAACGCATCGAGCTTCGTTCCGCCTTCCTGACTCCGGGCCGGCTGCCCCTGCTGTTGACGGCGGTGCTGTGCGCCGCGACTGCCGGCGCGCAGACGCCGGCCACGTCGACGCCGACGCCGGCCACGCCGACGCCCGCGCCGCGGCCGCAGCCGGCAGCGCCGGCCGCTGCGCCGGCCAACATGCCGACCCCGCCACCGCCGGCGATCGAAGGCACCAGCTGGGTGCTGATGGACTACGCGACCGGCCAGGTGCTGGCCGAGTCGAACGGCGACCTGCGCGTGGAGCCGGCGTCGATCACCAAGGTGATGACGTCCTACGTCGTCTCGGCCGAGCTGGCGCTGGGCAAGATCAAGCGGGATGACCAGGTGCAGATCTCGGAGAACGCCTGGCGGTCCGGCGGCGCGGGGACGGACGGGTCCACCAGCTTCCTGGTGCTCAACAGCCAGGTGCCGCTCGATGCGCTGCTGCACGGCATGATCATCCAGTCCGGCAACGATGCCGCCATCGCGCTGGCCGAGCACACGGCCGGCTCCGAACCGGTGTTCGCCGACCTGATGAACCGCTACGCGGCGAAGCTGGGCCTGGCCGGGACGCACTACGTCGATGCCAGCGGCCTGCCGCATCCGGACCACTACACGACGGCGCGCGACGTGGCGCTGCTTTCGCGCGCGCTGATCCGCGACTTCCCCGAGGACTACGCGATCTACGCGATCAAGGACTACGAGTGGAACGGCATCAAGCAGCACAACCGCAATTCGCTGCTCTGGCGCGACGCCACCGTGGACGGCATCAAGACCGGGCACACCAGTTCCGCGGGCTTCTGCCTGGTGACGTCGGCCAAGCGCGGCGACCAGCGGTTGATCGCGGTGGTGATGGGCTCGTCCAGCGAGAAGCGCCGGGCCGACGACAACCAGGCGCTGCTCAACTACGGTTTCCGCTTCTACGAGGCGCACAAGCTCTACGAGGCCGGCAAGCCGCTGGCCCAGCCGGAGCTGTGGAAGGGCACCACGGCCACGCTGCCGCTGGGGGTCGCCGAGGACGTGCTGGTGACGATGCCGCGCGGGCGCTACGACCAGCTCAAGGCCAGCCTCGAACTGCCTTCGCGGGTGATCGCGCCACTGCCGAAGGGACAGGCCGTGGGCACCTTGAAAATCGAGCTCGACGGCAAGACCTTGCTGGAGCGCCCGCTGGTCACGCTCGAGGACGCGCCGGAAGGCGGGTTCTTCAAGCGTCTCTACGACGGCGTATGGCTCTGGTTCAAGGGGGACGACGGCGGCAAGGTGTCGGCCGCTCCCGATGCATGACGATGAAGAATCTCGACGACATCCAGCCCACCAGCCCTGACCAGGGCTTCCAGTTCCCCGGCGTGTTCGAGGTCAGCGCGATCGGTAGCGCCGGCCACGGCATGGAATCGCGCGTGCCCGAGATCATCGCGGGCCTGGGGCTGTCGGTCGTCGACGGCAGCCGGCGTGTGCGTCCTTCGCGGGAAGGGCACTACCTCTCGGTCGCGATCAGCTTCAACTGCCCCTCGCGCGAGGCCTACGAACAGGTGCACGCGGCGCTGCGCGCCGACCCGGACATCCGTTGGACGCTGTGACGCCACGGCCGCTGCGGGTCCGGCGCCTCGGCCGCCAGCCCTACGAGCCGGTGCTGCAGGCGATGCGGCAGTTCACCGATGCGCGCGACGAAGGCACGTCCGACGAGCTGTGGCTGCTCGAGCACGAGCCGGTGTTCACCCTCGGCCAGGCCGGCAAGGACGAGCACGTGCTGGCACCGGGCGACATCCCGGTGGTGCGCGTGGAGCGGGGCGGGCAGGTGACCTACCACGGTCCCGGCCAGATCGTCGGCTATCCGCTGATCGACCTGCGCCGGCTCGGCATCGGCGTCCGCGACCTGGTCTGCCGGCTCGAGCAGGCGATCATCGACACCCTCGGCCACTGGAACATCGGTGCCGAGCGCCGGCCGGGCGCGCCCGGCGTCTACGTGGCCGACGCGAAGGTGGCCGCGCTGGGGCTGCGGGTGCGGCGGGGCTGCACCTTCCATGGCCTGGCCTTCAACGTGGCCATGGACCTGGAGCCGTTCCGGCGCATCAACCCGTGCGGCTACCAGGGGCTGGCGGTGACCCAGATGCTAGACTTGGGCGGCCCGGGTTCGCTGGCCGCCGTCGAGGATGTCCTCGTGGCGGAGCTGGCCCGGCAGTTCGGATACGCGCCGGTCACGGCCGCTGCGGACCTCTTTCAACCTGCGAGCACCGGCGAGCCAGTCGCCGCATCGGCATGAGCGCGACAACCAAAACGATTCCCCTGACCGTGGTCGGCGAGAAGCAGCTCGGCGAGGACAAGATCGCGCGCAACCGCGCCGGCTTCGCCGATGCACCGGTGCTGCGCAAGCCGTCCTGGATCCGCGTACGCATCCCGCCCGGCAACGCCGTCGCCAAGCTCAAGTCGCAGCTTCGCGCCAACCGTCTGGTGACGGTGTGCGAGGAGGCGTCCTGCCCGAACATCCACGAATGCTTCGGCAAGGGCACGGCCACGTTCATGGTCCTCGGCGAGGTCTGCACGCGGCGCTGCTCGTTCTGCGACGTCGCCCACGGCCGGCCCAAGGCGCCCGATCCGATGGAGCCGATCCACCTGGCCGAGACGATCCGCGACATGCGCCTGCGCTACGTCGTCATCACCTCGGTCGACCGCGACGACCTGCGCGACGGCGGCGCGGCGCATTTCGCCGCCTGCATCCGCGCGGTGCGGTTCGAGAGCCCGGGCATCCGCATCGAGATCCTCACCCCCGACTTCCGCGGCCGCGGCCGCATGGAGCGCGCGCTGGAGCTGCTGGCCGCCGATCCGCCGGACGTCTTCAACCACAACATCGAAACCGTCCGCGAGCTCTACCGCGAGGTGCGTCCCGGCGCCGACTACGACTGGTCGCTCGACCTGTTGCGCCGGTTCAAGGCGCAGCATCCGGACGTGCCGACCAAGTCCGGGATCATGCTCGGCCTCGGCGAGACGATGGAGCAGGTGGTCGGCGCGTTGAACGATCTGCGTGCGCACGATGTCGACATGGTGACGGTCGGCCAGTACCTGCAGCCGACCGCGCACCATCACCCGGTGCTCCGCTACTGGACGCCGGATGAGTTCAAGGCGATCGAGGAGGTCGGCTACCGACTCGGTTTCCAGCATGTGGCTTCCGGTCCGCTGGTCAGGTCGTCCTACCATGCGGACCAGATGGCGCATGCGGCAGGTTTCGTTCAGGTGGCCTGACAGGACAATCGCCGCACGTCCGCCAGGCCCGCTCTTCCGGAGAACACCATGCGTCGTATCCTCATCGCCCTGGCCCTGGTCTCGCTGATCGCCGTCGCGCAAGCGAAGCCGGCCGCCGATGCAGGCTCGCCCGTCCTCAAGCCGACGCCGACCCAGGCCGAAGCGGCCGTCTGGTCGGCGCGCTTCCTGACGCGCTTCCACTACACGCCGGTGCCGCTCGACAAGGCGATGTCGGAGAAGATCTTCGACAACTACCTCGAGTCGCTGGACGGCGAGAAGCTGTTCTTCACCGAAGCGGACATCAACCGGTTCGGCGCCTCGCGCGACAAGCTCGACGAAGCGATCTACAACAAGGACCTCGCCGCGCCGTTCGCGATCTACAACATCTACCTGCAACGGGTCGGCGAGCGCGTCGCCTACGCCCGCTCGCTGCTCGCCAAGGGCTTCGATTTCTCCGCCCAGGAGAGCTATCGCTTCGACCGCGCCAAGGCGCCGTGGCCCAAGGACGACGCCGAGATCGAGGACCAGTGGCGGCAGCGGATCAAGAACGACTGGCTGCGCCTGAAGCTGACCGGCAAGTCCGACAAGGAGATCCGCGAGACGCTCGACAAGCGCTACGCCAACTACCTGGACCGGGTCCACCAGATCAACAGCGAGGACGTCTTCCAGACGTTCATGAACGCCTACGCGACGGCGATCGAACCGCATACCAACTACCTCGGCCCGCGCGCGAGCGAGAACTTCGACATCGCGATGAAGCTCTCGGTCGAGGGCATCGGCGCGGTCCTGCAGCGCGACAACGAGTACACCGCGATCCGCGAGATCGTGCCCGGCGGCCCGGCCGCGATCTCGGGCAAGATCCAGGTCGGCGACCGCATCCTCGGCGTGGGCCAGGGCGCCAACTCGGCGCTGCAGGACGTGATCGGCTGGCGCCTGGACGACGTGGTCGACAAGATCCGCGGGCCGCGGGACACCGTGGTGCGGCTGGAGGTCCTGCCGGCCGATGCCGGCCAGGACGGAAAATCCTTCACGATCGAGCTGGTGCGCAAGAAGGTCACGACCGAGGCGCAGGCGGCCAAGAAGTCGGTCATCGAGGTCAAGGACGGCGAGGCGACGCGCCGGATCGGCGTGATCTCGCTGCCGACGTTCTACCAGGACTTCGAGGCGCGCCGGCGCGGCGACCGCGACTACAAGAGCGCGACGCGCGACGTCGAGCGGCTGCTCGGCGAGCTCAAGCAGGAGCGCGTCGACGGCGTCGTGGTCGATCTTCGCAACAACGGCGGCGGCTCGCTGTCCGAGGCCACCGACCTGACGGGCCTCTTCATCGAGCGCGGCCCGGTGGTCCAGGTGCGCAATGCGGCCGGCCGCGTGGACGTGGAGAACTCGACCTCGCGCACGATGGCCTGGGACGGTCCGCTGGCGGTGGTCGTCAACCGCGTCTCGGCGTCCGCGTCGGAGATCTTCGCCGCGGCGATCCAGGACTACGGCCGCGGCATCATCATCGGCGAGCCGACGTTCGGCAAGGGCACCGTGCAGAACCTGGTCGACCTGGACGACGTCGCGCAGAGCGAGTCGACCTCGCTGGGCGAGCTGAAGATGACGATCGCGCAGTTCTTCCGCATCAACGGCGGCTCGACCCAGCTGCGCGGCGTGTCGCCGGACATCAGCTTCCCGATCACGATCGGCGCCGAGGAATTCGGCGAGTCCAGCTACAACAACGCACTGCCGTGGACCTCGATTCCCGCCGCGCGCTACCAGCCGCTGGCCGATCTTTCGGCGATCGTGCCGCAGCTGATCACGCGTCACGAGCAGCGCACGGCGCAGAGCCGGGACTGGAAGAATTTCCGCGAAGACCTGGCCGATGCGCGCAAGCTGCGCGAGGAAAAGACCGTCTCGCTCAACGAAGCGGTGCGCCGCAAGGAGCGTGACGAGCAGGAAGCCAAGCGCAAGGCGCGCCAGGCCGAGACCGACAAGGTCGCCGCAGCCGAGGACAGCAAGGACCGCAAGGAAAAGTCCGACCTCCAGGCCAAGCGCGGCGCCGATGCCGACACCGCCGTCGAGGGTGCCGAGGGTGCCGTCGCGCTGCAGGACGACGGCCTCCAGGCCGACGAGCGCAGCATCCGCGAGGACGTCCGCCGCGAGCAGGCGCGCAAGGACAAGCCGGATTTCATCCTGATCGAGGCGGCCCACATCCTGGCCGACGAGATCGCCCTGGTGCGTGCCGACACCAAGCTCGCCTCCCGCGTGCTGCCCTACAGCGCGACGTTCCGCGTCAACTGAGCCTTGCCTCGCCGGGACCGGTGGCCGCTTCGCGCGGTCCCGGCCCGGGATCCTGCGGCCGGCGCGGCGCCGGCTTGCTACCATCGCGGTCCCGTTCCCGCTTCCGGCTGCTTGCGATCCATGAAAACCCTGCTCGTCACCGGCGGTGCCGGCTTCATCGGCGGAAACTTCGTGCACGCGGTGCTGGCGGGCGGCGGCTACCGCATCGTCAACCTCGATGCGCTGACCTATGCCGGCAATCCCGACACGCTGGCCGACCTCGAGCGTCATGCCGGCCACGTCTTCGTGCACGGCGACATCGGTGACCGCGAGCGCGTGCAGGCCCTGCTGGCCGAGCATCAGCCATCCGCCATCGTCAATTTCGCCGCCGAATCGCACGTGGACCGGTCGATCGACGGCCCGGCCGCCTTCGTGCAGACCAATGTCGTCGGCACGCTGGCCCTGCTCGAATGCGCGCTGGCGTACTGGCGCGCGCTGCCGATCGACCGCCAGGACGCCTTCCGCTTCCTGCACGTTTCCACCGACGAGGTCTACGGGTCGCTGGGCCCGCTCGGCCGTTTCACCGAGGCCTCGCCGTACCAGCCCAACTCGCCGTATTCGGCCTCGAAGGCCGCCTCGGACCACCTGGTGCGGGCGTTCCATCACACCTACGGCCTGCCGACGCTGACGACGAACTGCTCGAACAACTACGGGCCGTACCAGTTCCCGGAAAAGCTCATCCCGCTGATGATCCAGAAGGCGCTCGACGGCGAGGACCTGCCGGTCTACGGCGACGGCCGCAATGTCCGCGACTGGCTGTACGTGGTCGACCATTGCCATGCGATCCAGCGCGTGCTGGAGATCGGCCGCACCGGCGAGGTCTACAACATCGGCGGCGACGCCGAGCGCGAGAACCTGGAGGTCGTCGGGGCGATCTGCGCGCTGCTCGATGCGCGCCGCCCGCTGGCCGACGGCCGTCCGCGCCGGGCCCTGATCCGCCACGTCGCCGACCGGCCGGGACATGACCGCCGTTACGCGATCGACGCCTCCAAGATCCGCCGCGAGCTGGGCTGGCGGCCGGCCGAGAGCTTCGAGACCGGCATCGCGCGGACCGTGGACTGGTATCTGGAGCACCAGGACTGGGTCGGGCGCGTGCTCGACGGCAGCTACCGGATGGAACGCCTCGGCGGCGTGGCCTGATCGCGGACCGCCGCGGATGGACGCCGACCGGCTCCAGCGCATCTGGTACGGCGGTGCGGCCGTGCCGTGGTGGCTGTCGGCGCTGACCCCGGTCTACCGCGCGCTGCGCGGCGCACACCAGCTGCCGTACCGGCTCGGCTGGCGCCGGGCGCAGGCGCTGGGAGTCCCGGTGATCGTGGTCGGCAACCTCACCGTCGGCGGCAGCGGCAAGACGCCGCTGGTCATCGCCCTGGCATCGGCGCTGCGCCGGCGCGGCTGGCGGCCGGGCGTCGTCAGCCGTGGCTACGGCGGCCGGGCGCGTGTGCCGATGCTGCTCGACGCGCACCCCGATCCTGCGCTGGTCGGCGACGAACCGGCCCTGATCCGCCGGCGCGCCGGCGTGCCGGTGGCCATCGGCCGCGATCGCGTGGCGGCCGCCCGGCGGCTGCTGGCCGAAGGCGTCGACGTGGTGATCGCCGACGACGGGCTGCAGAACCCGTCGCTGGCGCGCGACGTCGAGATCTGCGTGATCGACGGCGACCGCCGTTTCGGCAACGGCCGTCTTCTGCCGGCCGGGCCGCTGCGCGAGCCGCTGGCACGGCTGGCGACCCTGCCGCTGCGGGTCTGCAATGGCGGGCAGCCCGAGGCCGGCGAAACACCGATGGCGCTGCAGGGCGAGCAGGCGGTGAACCTGGTCGACGGCGCCTCGCGCCCGCTCGCGGACTTCGCCGGCACGCCGGTGCACGCGATCGCCGGCATCGGCCATCCCGAGCGCTTCTTCGGTGCGTTGCGCGCGCGCGGCATCGAGGTCCTCGCCCATGCGTTCGCGGACCATCACGCCTATCGGCCGGAGGATCTCGCGTTCGGCGACGAGCGGCCGGTGCTGATGACCGAGAAGGACGCGATCAAGTGCGAGGTCTTCGCCTCCGGCCGCTGCTGGCGCGTGCCGGTCGACGCCTGCCTGCCGCCGGCCTTCGAGGCGGCCGTGGCGGCCGCCGTGGCGGAAGCCGCACGCCGTTGAGGCGCGCCGGCCGCGAGCGGCAGGGTGCCTCGCGCCAGCCGCGCCACGGCCTGGCGCGCGTGCTGTCCAAGCGCGGCATCTGTTCGCGCAGCCAGGCCGCCGCATTGATCGTCGCCGGCCGCGTCAGCGTCAACGGCACCCTCGTGCGCGATCCGGAATGGCCCACCGATGCGCAGGCCGACCGCCTGGCCATCGACGGTGCCGCGGTGGCGGCCGCCGCGCCGGCGGTCTATGTCGCGCTCAACAAGCCGCGCGGCCTGGTGACCAGTGCCGCCGACGAGCAGGGCCGGCCGACCGTCTACACCGTCTTCGACGGCGCGGACCTGCCGTGGATCGGGCCGGTGGGCCGGCTCGACCGTGCCAGCGAGGGCTTGCTGCTGTTCACCAACGACACCGCCTGGGCGGCCGCGGTCACGGCGCCGTCCTCGCATCTGGACAAGACCTATCACGTGCAGGTCGACCGGGTACCGGACGGTGCCCTGCTGGCGGCGCTGACGGACGGGACCGACGTGGACGGCGAACGGCTCGCCGTCAAGGCCGCGACGCTGCTTCGCAGCGGCCGTCGCAATGCGTGGCTCGAGATCGTGCTCGACGAGGGCCGCAACCGGCAGATCCGGCGCCTGCTCGCGGCGTTCGAGGTCGGCGTGCTGCGCCTGGTGCGGATCGCGATCGGGCCGGTGCAGCTGGGCGAGCTGCCCAAGGGCGGCTGGCGCCACCTGAGCGACGCGGAGGTTGCCGCGCTGCGTCCGGGCCGCTGAGTGTCCGGGCGCGTTCCCGGCGACCGGCCGGTCCGTGTGCCTACGCACGGCGTGCCTTCTGCGGTAGTGTTCGCCCTCCAAGTGAGCGGGGAGTCTCGATGAGCACTGCTGCAGCACCGCAATTGACCGTTCGCGCGGTCATCCTTTCGATCGTGCTGGCCGTCATTCTGGCGGCCGCCAACACCTATCTGGGCCTGTTCGCCGGCATGACCATCGCCTCGGCGATTCCGGCGGCCGTGGTGTCGATGGGCGTGCTGCGCCTGCTCGGCGGCGGCGGCATCCTCGAGAACAACATCGTGCAGACCGGTGCATCGGCCGGCTCGTCGATCGCTTCCGGTGTGATCTTCACGATTCCCGCGCTCGTGATCCTCGGCTACTGGGATGCGTTCAAGTACTCCTGGGTGCTGGCGATCGCCGGCCTCGGCGGCCTGCTCGGCGTGATCTTCTCGGTGCCGTTGCGCCGTTCGCTGATCGTCGACCAGGGGCTGGCCTTCCCCGAGGGCAAGGCGGCGGCCGAGGTGCTCAAGACCGGCGAGAACCCGGGGCAGGGCATCCGTACGCTCGGCGTCGCGGCCACGCTCGGCGGCCTGGCCAAGCTCGGTGCCGAAAGCGGCCTGCGCCTGTTTCCGGACGCGGCCGCTTCGGCGGCCTGGGTCGGCAAGGGCATCGCCTATGTCGGCACCAACCTGTCGCCGGCCCTGCTCGGCGTCGGCTACATCGTCGGCCTCAACATCGGCATCGTCGTCCTGCTCGGCGGCATCATCGGCTGGAACGTCGCGATTCCGATCTACAGCGCGTTCTTCCTCGACAGCGATCCGGCGCTCGCGGCCCGCCTCGCCGGTGCCAGCGCCGCCGAGGCGGCCGGCGCGATCTGGTCGGCGCAGATCCGCTACCTCGGCGTCGGCGCCATGCTGATCGGCGGCATCTGGACCCTGATCTCGCTGCGCAAGTCGCTGTTCTCGGGCATTCGCAGCGGCTTCGCGGCGACGCGTGCCGGCGCCGACGGCATCGTCGCCGAGACCGAGCGGGACATCCCGATGAAGCTGATCGCGATCGGCCTGGTCGTGTTCACGCTGCCGCTGCTCGCGCTGTACCAGAACATCGTCGGCCAGTGGAGCGCCAGCGTGCCGATGACGATCATCATGATCGTCGCCGGCTTCCTGTTCGTCTCGGTCTCGGCCTACATGGCCGGCCTGGTCGGCTCGTCGAACAACCCGGTGTCGGGCATCACGATCTCGACGATCCTGTTCGCGGCGATCGTGCTGGTGGTCCTGCTGGGGCGCGAATCGTCGATCGGCGCGGTGGCCGCGATCATGATCGGTGCGGTGGTGTGCTGCGCGGCCTGCATCGGCGGCGACAACCTGCAGGACCTCAAGGCCGGCCACATCGTCGGGGCGACGCCGTGGAAGCAGCAGGTCATGCTGGCGATCGGCGCGGTGTCCTCGGCACTGATCATGGCGCCGATCCTCAACCTCCTGATGACCGCCTACGGTGTCGCCGGCGCGCCCGGCTCCGAAGCGTTCCCGCGCCCGCTGCCGGCGCCGCAGGCCAACCTGATGGCGTCGGTCGCCAAGGGCATCTTCGGCGGCCAGCTGCCGTGGAACACGATCGGCGTCGGTGCCGCGATCGGCGCGGTCATCATCGCCGTGGATTCCTGGCTCAAGGCCACCGGCAAGAAGTTCCGCATCCCGGTGCTGGCCTGCGCGATCGGCATCTACCTGCCGATCGAGCTGATGGTGCCGATCTTCCTCGGCGGCCTGCTGTCGCACATCGTCGAGCGCAGGCTCGGCGGCGCCAAGAACGAGGAGGAGCACGGCCGCATCCACCGCAAGGGCATGCTGTTCGCCGCCGGCCTGATCACCGGCGAGGCACTGATGGGCATCTTCATCGCGATCCCGATCGTCGTGACCGAGAACAAGGACGTGCTGGCGCTGCCGGCGTCGCTGCACTTCGGCGGCTGGCTGGGCCTGGCCCTGCTCGCGTTCATCGCCTGGCTGCTCTATCGCTACGCGATCCGGCGCGACCCGGCCTGACCGGATCGCGCATCGGGCCGCCGCCGGGGAGATGACCACCGGCGGTTGGCCTCTCCCGGTCGAGCCCGTACCATGCCTGTCCCCTTGGTATTGCCGAGCAGCCCGATGAAGTTCTCCTGCGCACTGCTGGTCCTGGCCGCCGCCTCGGCGTCGGCCGCGCCGCGGCCGTTCGACGTCCGTGACCTCGCCACCCTCGACCGCGTCAGCGACCAGGTGCTCTCGCCCGACGGCCGCCGGGCGGCGGTGCACCTGCGCGAGACCGACTACGAGGCCAACCGGGGCGCCAACGGCATCTGGACGGTCGCCACCGATGGCCGCGGCGCGCCGGTACGGCTCACCGACAAGGCGCTCAACGCGACGGCGCCGCGCTGGTCGGCGGACGGCGCATCGGTCTATTTCCTCGCGCCGAAGGACGGCGTCAACCAGCTCTGGCGCGTGCCGGCCGCGGGCGGCGAGGCGATCCAGGTCAGCCGGCTGCCGCTCGACGTCGGCAGCTACAAGCTGGCGCCGGACGGCAAGCGCGTGGCGCTGACGCTGGAGGTCTTCGTCGATTGCCAGGACCTGGCCTGCACGCGCGAGCGGCTGGACAAGACCGAGAAGAGCAAGGCCAGCGGCCGCGTCTACGACGCGCTGTTCGTGCGCCACTGGGACACCTGGTCCGACGGCCGCCGCTCGCAGCTGTTCGTCGCCGACGTCGGTGCCGACGGCCTGCTCGCCGGTGAGCCGCGCCGCCTGTCACGCGGTATCGACAACGACATCCCGTCCAAGCCGTTCGGCGACGACAGCGAGTACGCGTTCGCGCCGGACGGGAGCACGGTCTACTTCGGCGCGCGCAACGCCGCCGGCAGCGCCGAGGCCTCCTCGACCAACTTCGACCTCTACGCCGTTGCCGTCGAGGGCACGTCGGCACCGAAGAACCTGACCGCCGCCAACCCGGCCTGGGATGCCTATCCGCTGCCCTCGCGCGACGGCAAGACGCTGTACTACCTCGCGATGAAGCGCCCGGGCTTCGAGGCCGACCGCTTCGATATCCGCGCGCTGGACCTGGCGAGCGGCCAGGTCCGCGAGATCGCGCCGGCCTGGGACCGCTCGGCGTCGGCGCTGAAGGAATCGTTCGACGGGCGTACGCTCTACACCGCCGCGGACGACTGGGGCCAGCACCCGCTGTTCGCCGTCGACGTCGCCAGCGGCAAGGTCAGCAAGCTCGTCGACGGTGGAACCGTGGCCGGCTTCGATGTCGGCGCCCGGCAGCTGCTGGTGGCCCGGCAGACGCTGAAGCGGCCGAGCGACCTGTTCGTCGCCGGCCTGAAGGGCGGCAAGCTGCGCCAGATCACGCGCTTCAACGCCGAGCGCCTGGCCGGGCTGAAGGTCGGCGATGCCGAGTTCTTCACGTTCAAGGGCTGGAACGAGGAAACCGTGCAGGGCTACGTCGTCAAGCCGGTGGACTTCCAGCCCGGCCGCAGCTACCCGGTCGCCTTCATCATCCACGGCGGTCCGCAGGGCGCGATGAACGACGGCTGGAGCTACCGCTGGAACCCGCAGACCTATGCCGGGCAGGGGTTCGCCGTGGTCACGATCAACTTCCACGGGTCGACCGGCTACGGTCAGGCCTTCACCGACTCGATCTCCGGCGACTGGGGCGGCAAGCCGCTGGAAGATCTCAAGCGCGGCTGGCAGGCCGCGCTGGCGCGCTACGACTTCCTCGACGCCGACCGTGCTTGCGCGCTCGGCGCCTCGTACGGCGGCTACATGATCAACTGGATCGCCGGCAACTGGAACGAGCCGTGGAAGTGCCTGGTCAACCACGACGGCGTGTTCGATACCCGTTCGATGGGCTACGTGACCGAGGAGCTGTGGTTCACCGACTGGGAGAACGGCGGCGCGCCGTTCGCCGAGCCGGAGAACTACGAGCGTTTCAATCCGGTCAACCACGTCGCCCAGTGGCGCGTGCCGATGCTGGTCGTGCAGGGCGAGAAGGACTACCGCGTGCCGATCGACCAGGGGCTGTCGACCTTCACCGCGTTGCAGCGGCGCGGCATCCCGAGCCGGTTGCTGTACTTCCCCGACGAGAACCACTGGGTGCTCAAGCCGCAGAACAGCGTGACCTGGCACGAGACGGTCAACGCCTGGCTCAAGCGCTGGACCGCCCAACCCTGACGAGCCCGACCCGATGAACGCCGCCGCTTTGCCGCCTGCCGAGACGATTGCCGAAGACGTGCGGCGTGCGCTGGCCGAAGACATCGGCAGCGGCGACGTCACTGCCGACCTGCTGCCGGCTGTCGCCCATGCGCGCGCGCGCGTCATCACGCGCGAGGCGGCGGTGCTCTGCGGCCAGGCCTGGTTCGAGCAGTGCTTCCAGGCGCTCGATGCCGGCGTGGTCGTCGACTGGGCCTGTGCCGAAGGCCAGGCCGTCACGGCCGGCTCGGTCCTGTGCCGGTTGACCGGTCCGGCGCGGGCGCTGGTGACCGCCGAGCGTGCCGCGCTCAACTTCCTGCAGACGCTGTCGGCGACCGCCACGGCGGCGGCCGGCTACGTCGAGGCGGTGCGCGGCACGCGCACGACGATCCTGGACACGCGCAAGACGCTGCCGGGCCTGCGCCAGGCGCAAAAGTACGCCGTGCGCGTGGGCGGTGCCGCCAACCACCGGCTCGGTCTCTACGACATGGTCCTGGTCAAGGAGAACCACATCGCCGCGGCCGGCTCGATCACCGCGGCGGTGGCACGCGCGCGCAGCCTGCACCCGGGCATCCCGGTCGAGGTCGAGACCGAGAACTTCGCCGAGCTGCGCGAGGCCCTGGCCGCCGGCGCCGATCGCATCATGCTCGACGAGTTCGAGCTGCACGAACTGGCGCAGGCCGTCGCCGAGGTGGACGGCCGCGCATTGCTCGAAGTCTCCGGCGGCATCAGCCTCGACCGTGTGCGGGCGATCGCGCAGACCGGCGTGGACTTCATCTCGGTCGGCGCACTGACCAAGCACGTCCGCGCGGTCGACCTGTCGATGCGGATCGAGGTCGGCGCGGCAGGCTGACGCGTTCGCCGGCCGCATACGCGGCGGCCGTCCCTCAGTGCGGGATCACGCCGCCGAACCACAACGCGGCGGCCACCAGGGCGATGCCGGCGATCGCCACGCCGATCAGCAGGCCGGTCCGCGCCGGGCTTGCGCCGGCCGCCGGCGTTTCGCCGGCGGTCGCGCCGCCGGTGCCGTGCTGGAGCTCGGCGCCCGGCGTCAGCAGCAGGAAGCGCACGGTATCCAGGCGCAGTTCCTCGCCGGTCTTGAGCAGGCCGCTCTGCACGCGCTTGCCGCCGATGTAGGTGCCATTGGCGGAGCCGAGATCCTCCACCAGCAGGCCTTCGACGGTGGCCTGCACGCGGGCGTGGTGGCGCGAGACCTCCTCGGTCGCGACGGTGATGTCGCAATCGGCCTGGCGGCCGATCGTCATCGTGCCGTGGATCGGGAAGGCCTTGCCGAAGGTCGGCCCCGAGACGCCGCGCAGCACGAAGCGCGGCAGTGCGATGCGCAGGCGCGTGCTGCCGCTTTCGTCCACCGCGGGCCGGGCGGCGGCCGGTGCCACCGCGCCGGCGCGCTCGACCGCGGCGAGCCGGCAGCCGACCGTCGCGACCGTGATGAGGTCGCCCGGCTTGAGCGGCGTCTCCGCGGCCACCGGGCGCCCGTTCACGGCGACCGGCGCGTCCGGTGCCAGCGGTTGCACGCTGGCGATGCCGTTCTTGATCTGGAACTGTGCATGCCGCGCGGCCACGCCGGGCAGGGCGACCACGATCGCGCAGTCGGCAGCCGACCCGATCGTCCAGCGGCCCTCGGCCAGGTCGACCGAGGCGTGTTCCCCGTTCGGAAAGATCAGCTTCATCGGTGTGCAGTCCCCCTGCTGTTCACGGTGCGATCTCGCGCGCCACGCGGAATCCCACGCTGTTCAAGGCCACGTCGTCGCCGAAGCTGTCGACGTTGCCGACGTTTTCCTTGGAAGGCACCGACAGCCAGCCGCGCCCCTTGACGGTATGGTCGCGACAGGCCGCCGTCAGCGGCGTCCCCTTCCCGCAGCCGGCCACCCATTCGCGGACGTTGCCGTCGAGGTCGAAGACCCCGACCGAGATCGCCGGGAAGCGGCCGACCGGCGAGGTGCCGGCAGCGCCGTCGTCGCATTCCTGGCCCTGCAAGGTCTCGTAGCGGCGGCGGTAGGACTGGTCGGCGAGGTTCGCCGTGCGGCAGTCGGGCGTGGTCGCCGAGCGGGCGATGCGGTCCCATTCGCCCGGTGTCAGCAGCCGGTAGCGGTGGCCGGTACGCTCGCTGAGCCAGGCCGCGTAGGCCTGCGCCTGGGCGAAGCCGACGCAGACCGCCGGATGGCTGTCGTCCTGGTCGATGTCGGGCTTCTGCCAGGTCCGGTTGCGCGAGGAGCGGAAGAACGATTCGCGGTCGCGGCACGCGGGCTGCGCGACGGTGCGGGCCGATCCGCCGGCCTGCCACCAGCGCGTGAACTCACCGCGCGTGACCGGAAACTGTGCGACGGCCAGCGTGCCGTCGAGCACGACCAGCGCCGGGCCGGCAGTGCCGTCGGCCAGGCGGTCGCGGAAGACGTAGCCGGGCGCACCGACCCGCTGCAGCCGGCGCTGGGCCTCCAGCACCGTGGCATTGCCCGGGTCGAACGCCAGCGCACGCTCGTACAGCGCGGCGGCACCGGCCTTGTCCCAGGCATCGACCAGCGGGCGGGCTTCCTCGACCAGCCGGTCGGCCTCGCGGCCGCGGCGTGCGCGGATGGCCGCGGCGACTTCCGTGCCTTCCTCGCCGGCCGCCACGGCCACTTCGGCCGCCTTGTCCAGGTGCGCGGCGAACTCCGGGCTGTTGCCGGCCTGGTAGGCGCTTTCGGCCAGCTCCAGGTACGCGCGCGCGACCTGGACGATGCCTTCGCGGGCCGGCCGCGTGCGCGGGTTGATCTTCAACGCCAACTGGAAGCGCTCCAGCGCGTTGCGCTCGGGCGGCAGGGTCAGCCGCTGCGCCGCGAGATCGGCCCGTCCGAGACGGACCAGTTCGACCACCGGGTCGACGACGGTCGGCACCTGGCGCAGATCCAGCGGTGCGATCGGCCGGCCGTCGGCATCGAGCCGCGGGTCGGAGAGGAAGTCCGGCTCGGATGGCGGCACGACCGGCGGTGCATCGATCGCCGCATCCGCCGCCGGCGGCGCCGGTTCGGCCGGCTCGGCGCCTTCGTTCGTGGCGACGGGGATCGGCGCCGCCGGGGCCGGTGTCCGCGATGACCACACGCCGTAGCCGACACCACCGATCAGCAGCAGGCCGAAGGCGGCGATGACGAGCGGGAGCCAGCTGCCCGGCGCCGTTTCCTCGGCGGCCGGTAGCGGCCGTTCCGGTGCGGCGGATGGGGGCGGCGGTGTCGCGACGCGGAGGTTGGTCTCGTTGGTGCCCGTGGCAGCCGGCGGTACGGCGGCCCGTGCCGGCACGACCGCCGCGGCGCGCTGGGCCGGGGCCGGTACCGCGGCCGGGCCGGCTGTCGTCGGGATGTCGACCGAGGCCAGTGCCGCCAGCAGCGCTTCGGCGCTCTGGAAGCGCTTATTGGGATCGGTGGCCATTGCCTTGTCGATCAGCGACTGCCAATGCGCCCGCTCGGGCGGCAGCCGCGGAATCGGCGACTTGGCATCGCCGGCCTCGCTCGGCGAGCGGCCGCTCAGGCCGAAGAACGCCACGGCACCCAGGCTGAAGATGTCCGAGCGCGCGTCGGGCGCATCGCCGCGCGCCACCTCGGGACTGGCGTAGCCGTCGGCCGAAGGCGGCGCCGTATCGGTGTCGGCGGCCAGCTTGCGCCGTGCGGCCAGCAGGCCGAAGTCGCTGAGGATCGCCGTGTCGTTGGGATCGAACAGGATGTTGCTCGGGCTGATGCCGCCGTGCACGTGGCGGCGCCGGTGGATGTAGCCGAGCGCGCGCGCGATGCTCTCGAGGATGCGCCGCAGCTCGCGCTCGTCCAGGCCGCGCCGGACGCGGCTGGCCAGGTTTCCGCCGGACAGGTACTGCATCGCGTAGTACGGCGCCGGCTCGAGCCCGATGTCGTAGACCTGGACCACGTTGGGGTGGGCGAGCGAGGCGAGCATGCGCGCCGACTGCAGGAACTGCTCGCTGATGTCCGGGTCGGCGGCCGGGCCGGGCGACAGGATCTTGAGCGCCACGTCGCGCTCCAGCGACGTCTGCGTCGCCAGCCTGACGCTGGCCAGCCGGCCCGAGCCGATCTTGTCGACCGGTCGATAGTCGGGGATGTCGATCGTCGCCATGTCCGGATCAGCGCACCCCCGGGATGGGGAGGGTGCCCACGCGCCCCTGATTCTGATAGGGGGATTCTAGCGAAATCGGCACCGCGCGCCGTGACCGGCTGCCGGCTGCGTGCATTTGCCGGTCGGATCGGTCCTTGCAAGGGCGCACCGGCGTCTCCACACTCGGGCGATGCTGGCCCAATGGATTCCCCTGCTTCTCATCGGCGCCGCGATCGCGCTGTGGCTGCGCGCGCTCAAGGCGCGCGAGCGTGCCGGCGCCCTCGCGCGCGACCTGTGCCGCCGTGCCGGCGTGCAGCTGCTCGACCAGACCGTCGCGCTGCGCCGCCTGGGCTGGACCCGTGTCGACGGCCGCCTGCGGCTCAAGCGCCGCTACGGCTTCGAGGTCAGTACCGACGGGCACAACCGGCATCCGGGCCATCTCGACCTGCTCGGCGACGCGCTGCAGACCTGGAGCATCCCGATGCCGCAACAGGCGTCGGCCTTGACCGATCGGGTCGATCCGCCGCTGCCGCTAGGCGCGGCCGGCCGCCGCGTCCCGCCGCTGACCCTCATCGACGGCGGTGTGGAAACGCGCCGCCTGGCGGTGGAAGCGCAGCGTCAGCAGTACGGCGGCCATGCTGAGACCGGCGATCAGGCCGATCCACATGCCGCGCGCACCGAACCCGCCGGGGAAGGTCAGCCACCAGCCGACCGGCATGCCGACGCCCCAGTACGCTAGCAGCGTGATGACCATCGGCGTGCGCGTGTCCTTGAGACCGCGCAGCGCGCCGTTGGCGGCCACCTGGATGCCGTCGGACAACTGGAACATGCCGGCCAGCACCAGCAGCTGCGCGGCGAGCGCGATCACCACCGCATCGCGGGTATAGAGCGCGGCGATGGCGTGCGGGAAGCCGAAGAAGATGCCGGCCGAGACGCACTGGATCGCCAGCGTCAGCGCGAAGCCGGCCAGGCCCGCCATCTTCACGCCTTCGCCGTCGTTGCGGCCGACCGCGTGACCGACCCGCACGGTGGTCGCCATGGCGATGCCGAGCGGAATCATGAAGGCGCAGGAGGCGACGTTGATCGCCACCTGGTGGCTGGCGACCACGTCGGCGCCGAGGCGTCCGATGATCAGCGCGACGGCGACGAACAGGCTCGCTTCCATGAATACGGTGACGCCCATCGGCGCACCGATCCGCAGCAGTTCGCCGATCGCGCGCGGGTTGGGCCGTTCCCTGCGCCCGAACGGCTGCAGGTGCCGGTACGCCGGGTGATGCGCGATGTAGCACAGCATGCACAGCATCTGTACCCACAGCGCGAGCGCGGTGGCGATGCCGGCACCGGCCGCGCCCAGCGCCGGCAGTCCCAATCGGCCGTACATCAGCACATAGCCGACCGGCGCCAGCAAGGCCGGGCCGAGCAGGCCGAAGTACATCGTCGGCCGCGTCAGGCCGATGCCTTCGCTGAGACCGCGCAATGCGAAGTACAGGGCCATCGCCGGCGCGCCGAAGGCGATCGCGTGCAGGAAATGGCGTACGTCGGTGGCCAGCACCGGGTCGACGCCGATCAGGTCGAACAACAAGGGGCCGCCGAACGCCGTCGCCAGCCCGAGCACGACGCCCATGCTGCCGGCCAGCCACAGCGCCTGGCGCAGCAGGGCGCCGATCGCGCCGTGCCGGCCCGCGCCGTGCAGCTGTGCCACCGACGGCGGTACCGCCATCATCACGCCGAGCGACAGCACCAGCGTCAGCGACCAGATGCTGGTGCCGACCGCCACCGCGGCCAGCGTGCGCGCATTGAGATGGCCCGCCAGCACCGTGTCGATCACGTTCATGCCGACAGCCGACAGCTGGCCGAGCACCAGCGGTCCGGCCAGGCGCAGCGTGTCCTTCAGCTCGCGCCCCAGGCGCTGCCGGTCGAGGAAAGGGTGGCGGGTCATCGCGACTGGGCGCAGCAGGGTATTCCGGTCCGCCAGTCTACCAGCGCCCTCGGCGGCGTCCGCTTCAGCCGCGGATACAGAGTGTTTCCCGGCGCGCATGCGGCCGCTACCGGGCCCCCGATCGCGAACAAAAACCGGTATCGTCCGCAGCCTGGCGAGCGGCGTCGCCGATCGGGGAGCGCGAAGTTTCGGTATGAGCAGCGGCGCGGAAGATCCTCTGGAACCGGCCAAGGCAGCGGCCCTTCGGGACGCCGGCAGCGCGCGCGTGCCGGCAGTGCTGGACGTGCCGGTGGCCGAGCCGGTTGCGCCGGCGCCCACCTTCCCGTCCTGCGGCAATTGCGGCGAGCCGATGTACGGCAGCTACTGCTACCGCTGCGGCCAGCCCGAGAAGGGCATGATCCGCAGCCTGCGCGAAGTGGGGTCGGACTTGGCCGACATCGTCTTCAACGTCGATTCGCGCATCTTCCGTTCGATATTCGACCTGTACTTCCGTCCCGGCTTCCTGACGACCGAGTACTGTGCCGGCCGGCGCGTTCGCTACGTCACGCCGTTCCGGCTGTTCTTCGTGCTGTGCGTGCTGTCGATCTTCGCGGTGCAGGTCGCATTGGAGGACCAGTTCGTCAACAGCGCCATCGTGGTGGCCGACGACGATCGGCCGCCGCCGGTTACCGATACCGCCACCGGCCAGGCCGCGGCGCCGCCCGCGGCGCCGCCGGATTCGTCCGCACCCGGGAAGGGAGGACCGGGGAAGGCCGGGTCGGACAAGGCGGGAACGGACAAGGCGGGAACGGACAAGGCGGGAACGGACAAGGCGGGAACGGACAAGGCGGGAACGGACAAGGCGGGAACGAAGGACGGGGAGAACGACGCGACGGCAATGGAGCGGGTGTTCAACGCGGTCTTCAGCTTCAACGGTCAGCCCTGGGATGCGAAGACCAATCCGGTCGAAGTCACCTGGCTGCCGCAGGCCGCCAACCGGCGCATCAACGTCGCCCTCGGGCACATGCTCGAGAACACGCGCATGGCCGCCCGCAAGCCGGCCCTATTGGGCACCGCGATGTTCTCGGTGCTGCCGCAGACGCTGTTCGTGCTGATGCCGCTGTTCGCGGTGCTGCTGAAGATCGTCTACATCTTCAAGCGCCGCCTCTATATGGAGCACCTGATGGTGGCGCTGCACAGCCACGCCTTCATCTTCCTCTCGCTGCTGGTCCTGATCCTGCTCTACGCGCTGCGCGACGCGGCGATCGGCCTGCCGGGGGTCAGCACGCCGATCGGCTGGCTGATCGTCGCCGCCTGGGTCTGGCTGCCGCTGTACCTGCTGCTGATGCAGAAGCGCGTCTACCGGCAAGGCTGGATCATGGGCGTGCTGGCCTACGGCGTGATCGGCATGTGCTACTCGTTCCTGCTGTCGCTGGGCCTGGTGGCCGCCCTGGTCGTCGGCATGGCCGTGGCCTGAGCTCCGAAGGCGCAGCCGGAGGTGTTGTCAAGTCTTTTGTGCACAGGCAGCACGGGGCCGCGGCGACCGCCCGCGAATGTCACGCGGCCGTCATCGTTGGTCCGAGCTTGTTTCCCAAGCACCTGTTTGTATTGATGTATTTCAGATTGGTTAAAGATTCGCCAAGGTGGCGCGCGGCGCGCCGCTGTGCGCTCCGCTCCCTGCTCCCGACCGTTGGTCCACAGACTTATCCACAACGCTTGTGGATAAGCGGCAAATGCCCGGTGTGGCAGCCACTTGGCGTCAGTTTCCGTGAGCGAGGGTGAGAAGGTCCCGCTAAGCCCTGCCGCTCGCCGGTGCGGCGGATAGACTTGCCCGATGTCCGATGATCTTCCGGCAGCCCCGCAGGCGATCGTTCGCGTCGCGGTTCCGGTACCCCTCGCCCAGGCCTTCGACTACGCGGTTCCCGCCGGCGTTCCGATCCCGGCGCGCGGCTGCCGGGTGCGTGTCCCGTTCGGTCGCCGCGATACGGTCGGCGTCGTGGTCGGCCATGCCGAGGCCGCCGCCGTCGCCCCGGGCCGGCTCAAGCCGATCGGGGAGGTCCTCGACCCGGCGCCGTGGCTGACCGAGGAACTGCTCGGCAGCCTCGAATGGGCGTCGCGCTACTACCACCACCCGCTCGGCGAGGTCCTGGAGGCGGCGCTGCCGCAGGCCCTGCGCAGTGCGCGGACGCCGCCCACCGAGGATGAGGAAGTGTGGTTCCTCGAGGACGCCGGCCGCCAGGCGCGCGAGAATCCCGGGCGCCGGCGTGGCACCCGCCCCGACCGCCTGCTCGACCAGCTCGCCGAAGGCGCCGTCGCGGCGGCCCTGCTCGACCTGCGCCTGCCCGGCTGGCGGGCAGCGGCGCGCAGCCTGCGCCAGCGCGGCTGGGTCGGCTGCCGTCGCGTGCCGGTCGCCAGTGCGCCGCCGCGGCCGAGCCCCGGGCCACCCCTCAACACCGAGCAGGCCGCCGTGGTCGCCGCGGTGGCGGCCGAGCCGGACCGCTTCGTGCCGATCCTGCTCCACGGTGTCACCGGCAGCGGCAAGACCGAGGTCTACCTGGACCTGATCGGCAGCTGCATCGCGCGCGGCCGGCAGGCCCTGGTGCTGGTGCCGGAGATCGCGCTGACGCCGCAGATGCTGCGGCGGTTCCGCGAGCGGCTGGGCGTCACGATCGCGGTCCTGCACTCGGGCCTGGGCGAGGTCGAGCGTGCACGCGCCTGGCTGGCGGCCGCGCGCGGCGACGCACCGGTGGTGCTGGGAACGCGTTCGGCGGTCTTCGTGCCGCTGCCGCGGCCGGGCCTGCTGGTCGTGGACGAGGAACACGACACTTCGTACAAGCAGCAGGAAGGCTTCCGCTACCACGCGCGCGACCTGGCCCTGGTGCGCGCCAAGGCCTTGCAGGTACCGGTCGTGCTCGGATCGGCCACGCCGTCGCTCGAATCGCTGGCCAATGCCGAGGCGGGCCGTTACCGGCACCTGCACCTGCGGCAGCGCGCCGGCAGCGCGCGGCCGCCGGACCTGCACATCGTGGACCTGCGCCGGCAGCCGCTGCAGCACGGGCTGGCGGAGCCGGCGCTGGCGGCCATCCGCGCCTGCCTCGATCGCGGCGAACAGGCGCTGGTCTTCCGCAACCGCCGCGGCTACGCACCGGTGCTGCAATGCCGGGACTGCGGCTGGAGCGCGCAGTGCCGGCGCTGCGACCGGCCGATGACGCTGCATCGCGGGCGTTCCCGGCTGATCTGCCACCACTGCGGCGCGGAGCAGCCGGTGCCGCCGGGGTGTCCGGCCTGCGGCGGGCTGGCGATCGTGCCGCAGGGACACGGCACCGAACGCCTGGAAGACGTGCTGCGCGCGCGCTTCCCGGACGTGCCGATCGTGCGGATCGACCGCGACACCACACGCAGCCGGCGCGCGCGCGATGCCTTGCTCGACGGCCTCGCCGACGAGGCGCCGCGCATCCTGGTCGGCACGCAGATCCTCGCCAAAGGGCATGACCTGGCGCGGTTGAGCCTGGTCGTGCTGGTCAGCATCGACGAGGGCCTGTTCAGTGTGGACTTCCGCGCCGGCGAGCGCCTCGGCCAGCTGATCGTCCAGGTGGCCGGCCGCGCCGGCCGTGCATCGCGGCCCGGCCAGGTCTGGTTGCAGACCCATCATCCGGATCACCCGCTGCTGGCGACCTTGCGCGGCGGCGGCTATCGCGCGCTGGCGCAGGCCCTGCTGGAGGAGCGGCGGCAGGCACAACTGCCACCGTACGGCTATCTGGCCTTGCTGCGTGCCGAGGCGGAGGACCCGGCGCTCCTGGAGCAGTTCCTGTCCGCCGCCTGCCGCGTACGGCCGGCACCGGAGGGCGTCCGCCTGCAGGGGCCGCTGTCGGCACCGATGCCGCGGCGGGCCGGCGCGCATCGCGGCCAGGTCATCGTCGAGGCCGACGAGCGCGGGCCGCTGCAGGGCTACCTGACGTCATGGCTGCCGCAGGTCGCCGCGCTTCCGGGCGGGCGGCAGCTGCGCTGGTCGATCGACGTCGATCCGATCGACCTGTTCTGAAGCCGGCAGTCGGTTCCCGAAAACGACGACGGCCCCGTCGAGGGGCCGTCGTGACTACGGGGAATACGCGGCTCAGGCGACGAACAGCGTGCGCATCTTCTTCATCGCATTGGCCTCGATCTGGCGGATGCGCTCGGCCGAAACGCCGTACTCGTCCGCCAGCTCCTGCAGCGTCGCCTTGTCGCCGTCGCGCAGCCAGCGGCGCTGGATGATGTCGCGCGAGCGGGTGTCGAGTTTCTCCAGGCCGCGATGCAGCGTGTCGAGGCTCGATTCCTCTTCCGATTCGCTTTCGACGGCGCTGTACGGATCGGCGCTGTGGTCGATCAGGAACATCGCCGGCGACGGCTTGGCGTCCTCGTCATCATCGGTCGGCGCATCGAACGCGATGTCCTTGCCGGACAGGCGCGCTTCCATCTCCAGCACCGTGGCCGCCGGCACGCCGAGCTCGCGGGCGACCGTGTTGACCTCTTCGGCGTTCATCCAGCCCAGGCGCTTCTTCGACTTGCGCAGATTGAAGAACAGCTTGCGCTGCGCCTTGGTGGTCGCGATCTTGACGATGCGCCAGTTGCGCAGGATGAACTCGTGCATCTCGGCACGGATCCAGTGCACCGCGAAGGACACCAGGCGCACGCCCTGGTCCGGGTCGAAGCGCTTGACCGCCTTCATCAGGCCGATGTTGCCTTCCTGGATCAGGTCGCCCAGCTGCAGTCCGTAGCCGGAATAGCCGCGGGCGACATGGACGACGAAGCGCAGGTGCGACATCACCAGCTGCTTGGCCGCGTCGAGGTCGTCGGCTTCGATGAAACGGCGGGCCAGCGACTGCTCGTCGTCCTGGCTCAGCATTGGAAAACGGTGAACCGCCGATACATAGGCATCGAGGCTGCCGATCGCACTCGGAACCGGCAGGTTCGAGATCGGCAAGGCGCTGGCGACCACGGCATTGCTCATGAGGGTGTTCTCCTGATCGATGGCGAATTAGCACTCTTGTTATGGGAGTGCTAACAGTGCCGGAAGTTCCCCCGAAGGGTGACGACCGGCGGCCTTTTCTGAACTGACCGGTATACTACACCCGAATTCGTGAATCGGCCGTTATTTCTCTGGTGCGCCTGCGTGAACAATCGGCGCGCCGGGCCGCCGGATCAGATCGCCAGCTGGTCGGCCGGCGGCAGCCGCCAGTCGATCGGCGCCTGGCCATGCTGCTGCAAGTACTCGTTTGTACGAGAGAAATGGCCGCAGCCGATGAAGCCGCGGTGCGCCGAAAGCGGCGAGGGGTGGGGCGCCTTCAGGACGCGGTGGCGGCGTCCGTCGATCAGCTTGCCCTTGGCCTGGGCATAGCTGCCCCAGAGCAGGAAGACCAGGTTCTCGCGCTCGCGGTTGAGCGCGTCCACGCAGGCGTCGGTGAAGCCCTCCCAGCCCTTGCCCTGGTGCGAACCGGCCTGGCCGCGCTCCACGGTGAGGACGGCGTTGAGCAGCAGCACGCCCTGGCGGGCCCAGGGGATCAGGCAGCCGTGGTCCGGCCGGGCGATGCCCAGGTCGCGCTCGATCTCCTTGAAGATGTTCTCCAGCGACGGCGGTACCGCCACGCCGGGCAGCACCGAGAAGCACAGGCCGTGCGCCTGGCGCGGCCCGTGATACGGGTCCTGGCCGAGGATCACCACCTTGACCGCGTCGAACGGCGTCGTATCGAGCGCGGCGAAGATCTGCGAGCCGGGCGGGTAGATCACCTTGCCGGCCTGCTTCTCCTCGCGCAGAAACCGGCTGAGCGCGATCATCTCCGGGCGCTCGAACCAGGCGCCC
The DNA here is from genome assembly GCF_001632775.1 of Dokdonella koreensis DS-123. Lineage (NCBI taxonomy): Bacteria > Pseudomonadati > Pseudomonadota > Gammaproteobacteria > Lysobacterales > Rhodanobacteraceae > Dokdonella > Dokdonella koreensis. The sequence continues at coordinate 3,506,076 of NZ_CP015249.1, read as the reverse complement.
ACCCGCTGCTTCCAGCTGGGCTCCAGTTTGACCCGGGAGGCAGCGTCGCCGTCGGTCGGTGCATTCATGCGTCGGTGCCTCGATGGTGTCTGCGCAGGTGCTGGCTGACGCGCAGCTGGAACTGCAGCTTGGTCACCAGCAGGCGTTCGTCGATGGGCTTGCTGACCAGGTCGTTGGCGCCGGCGCGCAGCAGCAGGGTCTGGCTGCGCGGGTTGTCGTCGCCGGTCATCACCAGCACCGGCAGCAGGCCCTTGCCGAAGCCGCCGCCGGTGCGGATGCGGTCGAGCAGGTCGCCGCCGGTCAGGGCGCCCTTGAGGCTGACGTCGGTCAGCACCAGGTCCACCGGCGGCAGGCCGTCGGGATCGCGCTCGTTCTCGACGATCGCGATCGCCTCCTCGGCGCTGACCACGTGGCGCACCGACAGGCCGTGCCGGTCGAGGATGCGCGAGGTCGCCAGCGCCACCACGCGGCTGTCCTCGACGTAGAGCACGCGGCCGGCTATGCGCTCGACCGGGTGCACGTAGCCGCGGATGAAGGTGGCCAGCGCCTGGAAGCCGAGCGACTTGTCGAAGTAGTCGGTCACGTCGTCGCCGAGCGTGCGCGCGGTCAGGCGCTCCTGTGCCGAGCCGGACACGACCACGATCGGGATGTAGGCCTGCGGCGTCTGCTCGCGGATGTGGCGCGCCAGTTCGGCGCCGTCCATGTCGGGCAGGCGCAGGGCGGTGGTCACGAAGTCGAAACTGCCGTCCTGCAGCTCGGCCAGGGCGTCCCGGCCGCTGCCGCAGGCGACCACCGTCACATCCGGCAGCTCGGCCTGCAGCACCTGCTCGATCAGGCGGCGCGCGACGCGCGAACCGTCCACGACGAGCACCCGCGGCCGCAGGCCGATCTCGCCGAGCGCGGTCATGCCGTCCTTCCCAGCTGGTGCGTGCTGGCGATCCAGGCGCCGATCCAGCCCAGCGCCGCGCCGCCGGCGACGGTCGCCAGCGCGGCCAGCGGCGCCAGGCCGCGGAACGTCACGTGGCCGCCGTAGCTGGCGATCAGATGGTCGAGCGGGCCGCCCAGGGCGATGCGCACGCCGAGGACCGCGACGATCGCCAGCAGCGCGCCGAGCAGGCCGTACCAGAGGCCGGCGTACACGAACGGGCGCCGCACGAAGCCGTTGCCGGCGCCCATCAACTGCATGATCGCGATTTCCTCGGCGCGTCCCTGGATGTCCAGGCGCACGGTGTTGCCGACCACCAGCAGCGTCGCCAGGCCCAGCAGCGCGGCCAGCGCGAGCGCGGCGCGTTCGCCGAAGGCCATGATCGCCGACAGCCGCCGGCGCCAGGCCGCGTCGTACTGGACCAGGTCGGTGCGGGCATCCGCCTCGATGGCGGCGACCAGGGCTTCGTCGCGGCCGGCGTCGGCCGTCGCGCTGGCCGGTGCGACGACCAGCACGGTCGGCAGCGGATTGGATTCGAGCACGTCCAGCGCCTCGGCGAAGCCGGAGAGCTGGCGGAACTCGGCCAGGCCCTGTTCGGGCGTACGCACGGTCACCTCGGCGACGTCCGCGCGCCGGCGCAGGTCGGCGGCCATCGCCGCTGCGGCGCCGGCGTCGACCTTCGGATCGAGGAAGACGGTGATCTCGCGCGCCTCGCGCAGGCCGCCGGAGACCGCGCGCACGTTGTCGAGCACGACGTGCAGCAGCAGCGGCAGCGCCAGCGCGATGCCGATGACCGCCACTGTCAGCACGGTGGCCAGCGGCCGGGCCGTGAGCCGGCCGAGGCTGGAGAACAGGCCGTACAGGTGCTGGTCGCGCCAGCTTCCCAGGCGCGCACCGGCGCCGATGCGCGGCGGCTTGGGCAGCTTGGCCGGCTTGGCCGCGGCGCGCTGGTTGCGCGAAGGGCGGCGCGCGTTCATGCCGTGGCCTGCTGCGGCCGGAAGTCGTCGATCAGGCGGCCGTGGTCGAGCACCAGCACGCGCTGGTTCATGCGCTTGATCAGGTGCAGGTCGTGGCTGGCGACCAGCACCGCGGTGCCGACCTGCGCGAACTCGGCGAACAGCTGCATGATGCCGACCGACAGCTGCGGGTCGAGGTTGCCGGTCGGCTCGTCGGCGATGATCAGCGGCGGCTTGCCGACGATCGCACGGGCGATGCCCACGCGCTGCTGCTCGCCGGCGGACAGGGTCGTCGGCTCGGCCTTCTCGCGCGCCAGCAGGCCGACCTTGTCGAGCGCGGCGCGCACGCGCTTGGCCGCCTCGATGCGGGGCACGCCGGCGATCACCAGCGGCAGTGCCACGTTGTCGAAGACGCTGCGGTCCATCAGCAGCCGGTGGTCCTGGAACACCATGCCGATGCCGCGCCGCACCTGCGGCACGCGCCGCCGCCGCACCCGCGCCAGATCGACGCCGTGGACCTGCACCTGGCCGCGCGAGGGCCGCTCGACCAGGCTCAGCAGCTTCAGCAGCGTGCTCTTGCCGGCGCCGGAGTGGCCGGTCACGAAGACCATCTCGCCGGCGGCGACCTCGAAGCTGACGTCGATCAGCGCATCGAGCCCGGCCGCATAGCGCTTGCCGACCTGTTCGAAACGGATCATCGGCCCTCCGGGCAACGCCGGCCGGTCATCGGGCCGGGCGCATCGGCTGCCGTCCGCCTGCGGCATCCGCCGCGCAGCTCGGTCATTTCACCATCCTGTTCATTTCGAAGATCGGCAGCAGGATCGCCAGCACGATGAACAGCACCAGGGCGCCGACGATGAGGATCACCAGCGGTCCGAGCACGGTCGTCAGGGCGGTCAGCCAGCGCTCCAGTTCGCGCTGCTGCTGGCGCGCGGCCTGGTCCAGCATGCGCGGCAGCTGGCCGGAGCGTTCGCCGCTGGCGATCAGGCGCAGCGCCACCGGCGGGAAATGGCCGCTGTCGGCCAGCGCGCGGGCGAAGGCGGTGCCCTCGCGCACGCGCACCGCCGCCCGCCGCAGCGCTTCGCGCATCGGCAGGTTCGGCACCACCTGGGCGGTGATCGACAGCGCGTCGAGCAGCGGCACTGCGCTGCCGGACAGCAGTGCCAGCGTCCGCGCCGCGCGGGCGGTATTGGCGGCGCGGGTCAGGCGCCCCAGCAAGGGCAGGCGCAGCACGGTCGCGTGCCAGCGATGGCGGATCGTGTCGCGCCGCAGTGCGAGCGCGGCGCCGACCACGGCGCCGGCCAGGACCAGCAGCAGCAGCCAGCCCCAGGCACGCAGGAAATCGGACACCGCCAGCAGCACGCGGGTGGCCAGCGGCAGGGCCTGGCCGGTGCCCTGGAACACGCTGACGATCTGCGGCACCACGAACGCCAGCAGGCCGGTCACGACGGCCGCCGCCACGAGGGTCAGCAGCAGGGGGTAGGCGAGCGCGCCGATCAGCTTCTGCGCGAGCGCGTCGCGCGCCTCGGCATGGTCGGCCAGCTTCTCCAGCACGGTGTCGAGCTGGCCGGACTGCTCGCCGGCGGCCACCGAGGCGCGGTACACGTCCGGGAACGTCTCCGGGAACTCGGCCATCGCCTGCGCCAGCGCGGCGCCTTCCATCACGCGTGCACGCAGCGCCACGGTCAATGCACGCTGGCGTTCACCGTCGCTCTGCTCGGACAGCGCGGCCAGCGCCTCGTCGATCGGCAGGCCGGCACCGATCAGGGTCGCCAGCTGGCGCGTCAGCAGCGCCAGCTGGGCGCCGCCGAGCCCGCGCGAGGCGAACAGGCCGCGGCTGCCGCGGTCCCCGGCCACCTCCTCGACCGCCAGCGGACTCAGGCCGCGCTCGCGCAGGCTGCCGCGCACAGCGCGGGCGGTATCGCCCTGCAGCACGCCGCGGCAGGTGCGTCCGTTGGCGTCCAGGGCCTGGTAGGCGAAAGCCGGCATGGGCGAAGAGTCGTTCGGCGTCGTCGCTGGAAGCGGGCATTGTCGCCGGAAGCGGTGAATCTGTCTCGGGGGTGTGCAGCGTTCGCGCCGGAGCGACTATCATTGCCGGCCAAGCGCCGCGCCTGGACGGACGCGCACTCCTGATGGAGGTTCTCGCATGTGTGGAATCGTCGCTGCCGCGGCCCAGCGTGATGTGGTGCCGATCCTGATCGCCGGCCTCAGGGCGCTCGAATACCGAGGCTACGATTCAGCCGGCCTGTCGGTGCTGACGAAAGGCGAGCTGACGCGCGCCCGTACCGTCGGCAAGGTGCGCGAGCTGGAAAACCGCCTGGCCGAATCGCCGCTCGCCGGCGTCAGCGGCATTGCCCATACCCGCTGGGCCACGCACGGCGTGCCGAACGAGGCCAATGCGCATCCGCACCTGTCCACCGGTACGGTCGCCGTGGTCCACAACGGCATCATCGAGAACCACGCGCAGCTGCGCGAGGAGCTCAAGGCGCTCGGCTACGCGTTCACCTCCGACACCGACACCGAGGTCATCGCGCACCTGGTCCATCACCTGATGAGCGGTGGCAACGGCCTGCGCGAGGCGGTGCAGACGGCGATCCGGCGCCTGCACGGCGCCTATGCGATCGCGGTCATCAGCAGCGAGGCACCCGGCCACGTCGTCGGCGCCCGCCGCGGCAGCCCGCTGGTGGTCGGCATCGGCATCGGCGAGCATTTCCTCGGCTCGGACGTGCAGGCCCTGATCAAGGTCACCAACCGCTTCGTCTACCTCGACGAGGGCGACCTGGTCGAGATCACGCGCGAGGAAATGCAGGTCTACGACCTGGACGGCCAACCGGTCGAGCGGCGCGTGCACACCAGCGAGCTGTCGGCCGACGCGGTCGAGCGCGGCGAGTACCGCCACTACATGCTCAAGGAGATCTTCGAGCAGCCGCGCGCGATCAACGACACGCTCGAAGGCCGCATCGCCGACGGCCACATCCTGCCGAACATCTTCGGCGTCGACGCCGAGGCGCTGCTGCAGCGTGTCCGCCACGTGCAGATCGTCGCCTGCGGCACCAGCTTCCACGCCGGCCTGGTCGCGCGCTACTGGCTGGAAGGCATCGCCGGCATCCCGTGCTCGATCGAGGTGGCCAGCGAGTACCGCTACCGCCGCGCCGTGGTGCCGGCCGACAGCCTGTTCCTGACGATCTCCCAGTCCGGCGAGACCGCCGACACGCTGGCTGCGCTGCGCGAGGGTCGGCAGCGCGGCTACCTCGGCTCGTTCGCGGTGTGCAACGTGCCCGAGTCGAGCCTGGTGCGCGAGTCCGACCTGGTGCTGATGACGCGCGCCGGGCCGGAGATCGGCGTGGCCTCGACCAAGGCGTTCACGACGCAGCTCGCCGCGCTGGCGCTGCTGGTGCTGGAACTGGCGCGGATCAACGGCATCGCCGAGGACAAGTACCGCAAGCTGGTCGCCGAGCTGGCCAGCCTGCCGCGCCTGCTCAAGGACGTGCTGGCGCTGGAGCCGACGATCGCCGAGCTGGCCGAGCGCTTCGTCAGCAAGCACCACGCGCTGTTCCTCGGCCGGGGCGTCAACTACCCGGTGGCGCTGGAAGGCGCGCTCAAGCTCAAGGAAATCTCCTACATCCACGCCGAGGCCTACCCGGCCGGCGAGCTCAAGCACGGCCCGCTGGCCCTGGTCGACGAGGACATGCCGGTCATCACGGTGGCGCCGAACAACCAGCTGCTCGAGAAGCTCAAGTCGAACCTGGAAGAAGTGCGCGCGCGCGGCGGCGAGCTGTTCGTGTTCGCCGACGACCAGGTGCAGATCGACGGCCTCGGCGAGCGCGGCGCCGTGGTCAAGGTCGCCTCCGGCGGCAACCTGTGCGCCCCGGCGGTCTTCACGGTGCCGCTGCAGCTGCTGGCCTATCACGTCGCCGTGCTGCGCGGCACCGACGTCGACCAGCCGCGCAACCTCGCCAAGTCCGTCACGGTCGAATAGCGCGCCGCGCGGCGGCGGCAGTGGAAACGAGGGCTTCGCAGGCGAAGCCCTCGCTCCCGGGTACGGCTAGGGAATCGTGATCGGTCCACCGGACCGGTTGTAGGCGTAGCGGAGCAGGCGCGCCGGGTAGCCGGTGGGCCAGGTCGTCGCCAGGTGCAGGTAGCCGTAGGTGATCAGGCCGGTTTCCTCGTTGTAGAACTTGAAGCCGAGGTAGCCGTCGACCCCGGCCAGGAAGTACCGGGTCTCGCCGTACTCGCCGTTGGCCACTTCGCTGAAGGTCGAGTCCGGTCCGATCGTGTCGCCCGCTTGCAGGACGCTGTAGGGGCCGAACACGGTGTCGGCGACGCCGCCGTTGCGGCCCGGGTGGACATCGCCGAACCAGTAGAACATCAGATGCGGCCGCATCGACGACCAGTAGGGCTGGAAGTCGTCGCCGTAGAGCGGGAGCGCGTCCCAGTCCTGGCGCCCGAAGTTGAACGACAGGCCGCTCTCGGTGGCCGGCAGTTCGAGGTTCAGCAGGCCGCTGACGACCAGGTCGTCTTCCGGCGGCGCTTCGAAGCCCGTGCAGAACAGGCCGTCGCCGTGCGTGCTGCAGGCGTGCGCTGCCAACGGCGCGGTCACTTCCACGTGAACCGGTATCGCCAGCACCGGGCGCGCCGGGTCGTTGGTCGCGATGCACAGCTGGGCTTCGTGGTTGCCGGGTGCGAGGCCGCCTGCCGCCGGATCGACCGTGACGCGGATACGCGCCAGGGCGCCGCCGGCCACCGTGTCGCCCGGCACGGTGGCGCTCAGCCACGGCAGCGCCGGGCCGGTGCACGACGTGCCGGCGCCGGTCGCCCGGATCATGAAGTTGCCGAGGACGCCGATCATGCTGGCCAGGCCGGTCAGGTCGTTCGCGGCCAGGTTGTCCAGATCCAGCGGCGCCGGCGCGCTGTCCGACGGCAGGTTGAGCGACAGGTAGGAGCGCGCCCGGTGGACCGAGCCGTCGACGGCCGCGGCGTACAGCGAACCCGGATAGCCGTTCATCGCCCAGTGCTCGACCATGCCGAGATAGACGTCGCCGGGACCCGGGACGGCGAAGGCGGTCGCATAGGTCTGGAATACGTCGAGCGTGTCGATCGTAACCAGGCGGTTGCCGCCGAGCCGTACCGCATTGCTCGGGTCGCCGTCGCCGTCGGCGTCGTAGTAGGCGACCAGGTTCGCGGTGAGCCCGATGAGGCTGCCGCCCTCCAACTGGCGTGGCCACATCACCGACACCGAGTCGATCGTCTGCGCTTCCAGCACGTTGTAGCGGTTCAGCCAGATGCCGGCGAACTGGCCCAGGCCCAGGCTTCTATCGTAGCTGCCGTCGTCGAGCCGATAAATCACCGCACTGGACGTGCCGGCGGGATCGGCGCCGTAGCCGCGGACCGGCTGCTGCACGACCGGCGACGTCACCGCCGGCAGCGACAACGCGGTGGCTTCTTCCTCCGCGGCACCGGCCTTGGCCAGGGTCCTCGGATGCGGCCGCAGGCCCGAGGCGGTGCCCTGGGCGGCGATGGCATAGCGCAGCGGCAGGCTGCCGCTGGCGTTGGCCAGTGTGAAGACCGCCTCGCGGCTCATGTTGGCGGCGACGCTGACATTCAGCACGGCCGGTGCGGCGCTGGCCGAGGGCGGCTGGACCGGCGCCGGCAGTGCGACCGTGATCGGTGCGCCGTCGCCGTCGATCGCGCTCTCGATGATCTGGGCGGGGAGTCCGGCCAGGCCGAACGTGGCCAGGCGCAGGTAGCCGTAGCAGACGCCGCTGCCCTCCACCGGATACGGCAGGCGCCCGTTGCACCGGAAGCGCACGCCGAGTGCTCCGTCGCCGCCGGCCAGCCAGGCCGGGTCGGGCAGCACGTCCGGTTCGCTGGAGTAGGTGGCTGCCGGGCCCACGGTCGCGCCATCCGCCAGCATCGCCGCGTGGCCGTTGCCGTCGACGACGAACTGGGCCTGGCTGGCGGCGATCGCCTGCAGCACCAGGGTCACCATCAGCGGCGATTCGCCGTTGTAGCCGAGCCCGAGGCCGACGTCCCAGCCGTAGGCGCTGGCGACGCCTTCGCTGGTCTGGCCGCCGATCAGGTCGAACGAGGTGCGCAGGCCGGTCGCGGCGATCGGCTGGTTGAACGCGTGGCGGACGATGCCGTTGCCGCCGGCCGGCACCACCGACAGCGTCGCGGTGGCGGCCTGGACACTGTCGCCCTGATTGGTGCGCAGTGCCCCGGCGGCGATCTGGTTCACGTGGGTGCCGCCGTCCGAGGTCACGTCGACCTGGATCGTGCAGCGCCCACCGGCCGGGATCGACGCACCGGCTGCGGCCAGCGTGACCGCGCCGCTGCCGGCGGGCGCGGTCAGCGCGCCACCGCAGGTCGTGCTGGCGTTCGGCGGCGTCGCGACGCGGAGACCCGCCGGAAACGTGTCGGTCAGGTCGGCGGTGAGCTGCGCGTCCTGCGCGAACGGATTGACCAGCGTGATCGTCAGCGTACTGGTGGCCGGCGCGCGCACGACCTCCGGTGCGAACGCCTTGCCGAGCGCCACGGCCGGCGCGGCGGCATTGGCGACGATGATCATGTGCGCATCGGCGAAGTTCAGCGTCGACAGCGGCGTCGGTGTCGGGACCCCGCAATCGGGCGCGCTGATGAGTGCCTCGTGCGTCTGCGGACTCGGGTTGCCGCCGGCGTAGAACGCCGACAGCGGGTAGGCGTCCACGTGGTACTCCACGACCAGGTCGGTGCCCACCGCGTCCGCGACCAGGCCGGCGACCGGGATCGTCGCGGTGTCGAGCTGGCCGCTGACCAGCGTCTGCGCCGACTGGCCGATCAGGGTCAGCTGGTCGGTCGGGATCGTTCCGGCCGGCACGGCGTGCGGGATCGTATGGAGCCGGATCGTCACCGGCGCGGTGCCGCTCTCGGTGCCGACGGTGACGCTTTCGATCGCCAGCGACGTCGGCGCGCCGTGCTCGGAAAGATAGAAGCGGCGCCACCAGCTGGTGGCGCCGGTGGTGCCGGCTTCCCAGTCGGAGCAGGACACGCCGCCGGTGGCCACCGGCGTGTTGTCGGTCATCTGTGCGATCGGGCGGGCACCGAGGACGACCTCGGCGCCGCGCGCGGCGGTCGTTGCCGGCGCCGGCTGCAGCCGGGCCGCGTGGGCGGTTCCCACGCTGGCGAGCAGGCCGGTCAGGACCAGGATCATAGGTTTCATTGCAAGTTCCCCAACCATCATCGATAGGTACCGCTGCACGCGTAGCGCGGCCGCGGTCGTATGAAAGGACTGTCCGGTGGTGCCGTCCTACGGCGAATCGAAGCCGTCGCGGAACAGCGTGCCGTCCGGGTGCACCGTCAGGTCCACGGGCACGCGGACCATCCGTGCCTGCGGGTCGTTGGTCGCCATGCACAGCAGTGCGCGGTAGCTGCCCGGTGCCAGCGCGGTGGCGTCGGCGGTCACGGCGAGGTTCTCGGCGGCGCCGGCGGCGATCGCTCCGGTGGTGGCGGCCAGGGTCAGCCAGGGGATCTCGGACGCGGCGATGCAGTCGTTGTCGGCCTCGCCACCGGTGGCGCGGATGTGCCAGTTGCCGGGCGAGCCGAACGTTTCGAGATGGCCGATGATGATGTTGCGTGCCAGGTGATCGAGGTCGGGATCGCCGTTGCCGGCACCGCCCACCCACGAGGCCGCGCGCACGGGCGCGTCGGTATCGACCGCCGCCGGGAACAGCCGCGGCCAGCCGCCGCCGCGCGCGTAGCTGCTCTCGAAGCCGACGTAGACGTCGCCTTCGCCGGGCACGCGGAAGCTGGCCGGATAGTCGACGAACTGGTCCAGCGCACCGATCGTGACGAACTGGTCGCCACCCAGGCGTACCGCGTTGATCGGGTCGCCGTCGCGGTCGGCGTCGTAGTAGGCCAGCAGGTTCACCTGCCGGCCGACCAGGCTGCCGTCCGCGTTCTGCGGCCACTGGATCGACACGGTATCGATCGTGAAGGCGCCGGTGCCGGGCGGCGCGGCGAAGCGGTTGAGGTAGATCGCTGCTGCTTCCTCGTAGCCGCGCGACAGGTTGAACGTGTTCTCGTAGCTGCCGTCGTCGAGCACGAACGCCAGGGAACCGTCCCCGCTGGGCCCCGTCCACGGCGCGGGCATGCGCGAGCCGGCCTTGCCTCCGTGGCCGACGGCCGAGGGAGCCGCACCGGCGGGGGCGGCCGGTCCTGGGGCGGGCACCGGTGCCAGCGGGACCGCGGCCGCGGTGGCGGCCGATTCGCCGATCGCGTAGTCGAGCGTCTCGTCGCCGCCGTTGGCGATCCTCAGCGTGCCGGCGGCAGTGCCGCCGGACATCGCGTTGAGCCGCAGCACGGCGGGTGCGACATCGGCCCTGGCCGCCTCGTGCGCGGTGTGGAGATAGGCGGCGTCGACGAGCTGGGCACCGACCACGGCCCTGCGGCCGTCCAGCGCGACCTTGAAGCCGATACGGTCCTGCCAGTCGCCGTCGCTGGCGACCAGCCGCTTGGTGCGGGTCCAGGCGCCGTCGAGCTTGCGGAAGACGAAGGCCGCGCCTTGCTGGGGCACGCCGTCGATCGGCGCATAGTAGGCGCCGACGAGCGCGGTCGAACCGGAGATCGCGGTCGAGATGCCGAACGCATCCATCAGGTCGCCGTTCTGCGCGAGCAGCTTCTGTGCGAAGGACAACCCGCCGGCGGAGCGCTCGTACACGTAGACCGCACCGTTGGCCGCGCCGCCATGGTCACCGCCGTTCATCGCGCCGATCAGCGCGGTGCTGCCGTCGAATGCGAGCGACGTGCCGAACTGGTCGCCGAAGCCGCCGTCGTAGGCGGCGAGCCGCTGGACCTGGGTCCAATCGCCATCGTTGCGCGCGTAGACGTAGACGAGCCCCTGGTTCATGGCCGGACGGGCGCCGGTGGCATTCTTGGCGCCGATCAGCAGGCGATCGCCGTGCAGCGCCACCGACCAGCCGAACTGGTCGCCGGCCTTGCCGTCGGCGGCGGCCAGCCGGCGGACCGGCTGCCAGCCCGCGTCCGATCGCGCGAACAGGTAGGCCGCGCCCTGGTTGGGGCGGTCGCCGTGCAGCGTCGCTTCGAACGCGCCGACCACGGCGGTGTCGTCGAAGATCGCGACCGCCTGGCCGAACTTGTCGCTGGGCGTGCCTTCTTCGGCACCCAGCCGGGCCGTCTGGACCCAGACGCCCTCGGTCGTGCGGGTGAACACGTAGGCGGCGCCGGCGCTGGCTTCCGGCCGGTCGGCGGCTTCCGGCGCCGGCCGGCCTCCGCCATAGACGCTGCACGAGGCGCCGACGATCAGCTGGTCGCCGTGCACCGCCAGCGCGGTGCCGAACATCTCGCCCGACACCGGCACGTCGGCGGTCAGCTTCTGGCGCTGGGTCCAGACCCCGTCCGACTCGACGAAGACGTAGACCGCACCGGCGAACGCGACGCCATTGGCCGTGGCCAGTGCCGCGCCGACAAGGGCGGTATCGCCGGTGACGGCCACCGCCGAACCCAGGAACTGGCTGCCGGTGCCGTCACTGGCGGTGAGCTTGCGCTCGTGCCAGATCCACGGCCGGAGCAGGCCGGCCGGCGCGCCGGCCGCGAGGCCGCCGTCGAGCCCGGTTACCGGCACCGGTCGTGGGGTGTCGCCCAGGTGCGCGGGTGCCCAGGGCGGCTGCACGGTCCGCGGACCGGCCTCCAGGGCGTCGGCGCGCGCGAGGCCCGCCGCCGCCAAGGTGCCGAACAACACCCATCCCAATCGTTTCATTTTGCAAGATCCCCGCAAGCTACTCGTGAAAGGAAGTCGTGGACAGGCTTGCGCGCTCGCAGCGCGAGCAGCCTGTCCCGACTGTAGTCGGCCGCGTCGGGACCATCTGCGCGAACGCTTTGGCCTGCCTAAGCGCGGCCTGATGGATGCCTGTGGGAACGCGACAACTGGTTGATTGGACGGGAAATCAGCGAGCGGCCGATTCGCCGTGGACGGCGGTGGCGGCGCCGGATGCCGCCGGCGCAGGCGCCGGGGCGGTGGGCCAGGTCGCGAGGGCCGCCGGCAGGGTTCGCTCGCCGGCCAGGTCGCGGGCCTTGGCGAGGGCGGCCTTCCAGGCCTGCTGCTGGCCGAGCGCGTGATAGAGCTGCGCCTGCAGCACGGCGCACTGGTACTCCTGGTCGACCCATTGCGCGACCCGGCCGACGACGCGCGTGGCCTCGGTGAGCCGCCCGATCTCGATCAGGTACCTGCCGTAGGCCACGGCCACCATCGCGATTTCCGACGGCGCGGCGCGCCCGGTCAGGGCCAGCGCCTGCTCGAAGCCGGTGAGCGCCGCGTCGGTCCGATGCTCGGCCGCCGCCTGCTCGGCCTCGCTCAGCCGGACCTGCAGGGCGATCGAGGGATCCTGCAGCGTGCTCGCCCACGCGGCGAACCGCTGCGTCTGCCGCG